>NZ_CP015840.1:706388-1059583 GCF_000471025.2 Chlamydia gallinacea 08-1274/3
CAAGGTACTTATTCTTCTGGTCCGTTGACAACTCTCTGGGGGTTAGTTCCTAAGCATCCCGAAGCTGTGAGTGTTCGCGAACGCATGAGTCATTTATGTTTTCGTGTACGTAATTTAGATATTCTTACTCTTATAAGTAGCTTAGGAGGGGGAGGATTGATACTTGCAGGTATCGTACTCTGTGTTATTGTTGCTTCTCCTACGGTTCTTGGGTTACCTCTCTGGAGCTTGTCTATTATGATCTGTGGTGTAGGGTGTAGTTTATGTTTGCTTGGAGCTATTTTGAATTATTTTGCGCGTAATTACTTGCGGAAGTGGTTGCGGTTATCTCAGGATTATGTGCAATGTTGCTCTCTTGTTGCTGTGCAGGAGGGAACAGAGAAGTATGCAGTTCTTACAGAATTTCCTCCTTCGTGTCATGTAGTGGATCCCCTGCTTTCTAAGGTTGCAAAGGAGACTTCTTCCTCGAGCTTGGAGACGCCAGGAAGCATGCCTTCTGGAGAACCTTCTTTTTCTTAATGTGCTAGACAGTTACAATTTTGTTTTTTCCTAGAGGACTGGAGGAGGCCATGCTACAACAGGGTGCACAGGGAAAGATGACTTCAGGGAAATTGATTTTTTTAGGCACGGGAAATCCTGAGGGGATTCCTGTTCCGTTTTGTTCCTGTTCTGTTTGCTCAGGAGGGAAGATACAACGGTTGCGATCTTCAGTATTGATACAGTGGAATGAAAAGAATTTTGTGATTGATGTAGGCCCGGATTTTAGACAGCAAATGTTATTGCAGAAGATTATGCATTTAGATGGAGTATTTCTTACACATCCACATTATGATCATATTGGAGGTATTGATGATTTGCGTGCTTGGTATGTTGTGCATCAACAGACTCTTCCTGTGGTGCTTTCAGCAAGTACGCACAAGTGTCTCTGTAAAATACGTGGGCATCTTGTCCAGCCTCCTAATGAATATGAGACATTAGCTGCCGTATTGGATTTCACTGTCTTGAGTGCATACCATGGCTCGCATTGTTTTTTGGGATTACCCTACACGTATGTTTCTTATTACCAAAAATTGTGCCAGGTTACAGGATATCGTATAGGTAATATTGCCTACCTTACGGATATGCAAAGGTACGATCAGGAAATTTTGAGCTATTTATCTGGGGTTGATACGGTCATTCTCTCTGTATCCCCTACACAAGAATCTTCTCCATTTTTAGGTCGAGGATACTCACATCTTACATTAAGTCAGGCAGAAGATTTTGCTTCTCGCTTGGGAGCTAAGCAGTTAATTCTTACACATATTAGCCATTGTTTACAAAAGGAGCTGGATGGGGATCATCACAAGATATGTGCTTATGATGGTATGGAAGTGCCTTTATGTATTGAAGGATGAAAAATGAAAAAACAAGAGTCTGATGGAAATCGCAATGACCAAAGCTCTTTAGGTTGGCATTTTTCTCTTCCTCGTAAGGAACAAGATCCGGCTTTAGCTTTGGCTATAGTCTGTTATGCGAGTAAATCTGAGCAGAAGAATGTAGACGAACATAAAGACGAACTTATTTCTCTTGCAGATTCCTGTGGGATTTCTGTTTTAGAGATCCGTTCTTGGATATTGCGTGTGCCTTCGCCATCTACATATTTAAATGAAGGGAAATTATTAGAGATTGAGGAGATTTTATCTCAATTTCCTTCGATTGGGACCCTAATCGTTGATGAAGAAATTACAGCTTCACAGCAGAGAAATTTGGAGAAGCGTTTAGGTGTTGTTGTTTTAGATCGTACAGAAATTATTTTAGAGATTTTTGCTTCTCGGGCTTTAACGGCAGAAGCTGGTCTTCAAGTAGAGCTTGCTCGATCTCGTTATCTTCTTCCTCGTTTAAAAAGGATGTGGGGCCATTTGGCACGTCAAAAATCAGGAGGTGGTAAAGGCGGAGGTTTTGTTAAGGGTGAGGGAGAAAAACAGATCGAACTTGATAGGAGAATGATTCGTGATAGGATCCATAAGCTAACAGCGAGTCTTAAAAATGTAGAAAAGCAACGGAAAGAGCGCAGGAAGTCAAAGGAAAGACAGGGAATAACGTCGTTTGCTTTGATTGGGTATACGAACTCAGGGAAAAGCACGCTATTAAATCTTCTAACTTCAGCAGATACCTATGTTGAAGATAAACTTTTTGCCACGTTAGATCCAAAAACGCGTCGGTGTGTGCTTCCTTGTGGCCGACGTGTGTTAGTTACCGATACCGTGGGGTTTATTCGTAAGCTACCTCATACGCTCGTAGCGGCATTTAAGAGTACTTTAGAAGCTGCTTTGCATGAAGATATTTTACTTCATGTTGTCGATGCTTCCCATCCTTTGGCTTTTGAACACATAGAGACAACAAAGGCCTTGATTCACGAACTGGGGATTGAGCACCCCAAAATAATTACGGTATTGAATAAAGCGGATGCTCTTCCCGAGGGGAAAGTGTCTACAAAACTACGTTTGCTGTCCCCACATTCCGTGGTGGTTTCAGCAAAAACAGGAGAGGGAATTCCTTCGTTATTAGAAATCATGATGGAAATGATTATGCAAAATTATCCCCGAGTACGTTTAGAATTTCCCTATAAGGATTATGGGAAATTCACTGAGCTTTGTGATTTGGGTTTGGTTATTTCCCACTCGTGTCAAGATGATATTTTACTTGTAGATGCTTATATTCCCCAGGAAATGGAGAAAGACTACGGTCCGTTTATTTTATCTCGTTTTTAGGTATTCTTAGGCACTGAGGTCGGTGTATTTCAGTATATTTTTCTCTGTCATGTAGAAAAAAGAATCTTTAATTAGTGGGGAAAATAGCAATATTTTAAAATACTTCCTTCGGATAAGTTTTCTTTAGTTCATTTAGAATATGACGGTTGCGGAAGTAAAAGGTACATTTAAGCTTGTATGTTTGGGTTGCCGGGTCAATCAATATGAAATTCAGAGTTATCGTGACCAGTTAACTTTTTTGGGTTATCGCGAGGCTGCTGATACGGATCCTTGTAATTTATGTATTATCAATACTTGTGCTGTTACTCGATCAGCAGAAAGTTCAGGGCGTCATGCTATCCGCCAGATATGTAGGCAAAATCCCGAAGCATTTTTAGTTGTTACAGGATGTTTGGGTGAGGCGGACAAGGAGTTTTTTTCTTCGTTGGGTCGTCAGTGTTTGTTGGTCTCGAATAAAGACAAGCATCAGCTTATGGAAGCTATTTTCCCCCATCTTAAAAAATTTCCTGAATTTCGTATTCGGAGTTTTGAGGGGAAATCACGGGCATTCATTAAAATTCAGGACGGGTGCAATTCGTTTTGTTCTTATTGTATTATTCCCTATTTGCGTGGAAGGTCGCGTTCGCGACCTGCAGAAGATATCCTGAGAGAAATTTCTGATTTGATTGCTCAGGGATTTCGAGAAGTGGTTCTTGCGGGGATTAACGTTGGTGATTATAACGATGGACGCCATACGCTAGCGGATTTGATTCGTAAGGTAGATGATTTAGAATACCTAGAAAGAATTCGAATTTCCTCTATAGATCCTGAAGATGTTCAGCAAGATCTTCGTGAGGCAATTCTTTTTGGCAAGCATACGTGTCATGCCTCCCATCTTGTTTTGCAATCAGGTTCTAACGCAATTTTAAAGCTGATGAATCGAAAATATTTACGGCAGGATTTTTTACATTGTGTAGAGTCTTTACGCGCTGTGGATTCTCAGTATGCGTTTACTACAGATGTGATTGTAGGGTTCCCCGGAGAAACTGAACAGGATTTTGAAGATACCCTGCGGATTATTGAGGACGTGGGATTTATTAAAGTACACATTTTCCCTTTTAGCCCTCGAGCTCGTACGAAAGCCTATGCTTTTCCTGCACAATTACCTCCCTCAGTCATTTATGAAAGGAAAAAATATCTAGCTGCTGTTGCTGAAAAAGTAGCTCATCGGGAAATGCAAAAACGCCTAGGAAAAGTGTATAGCGTTCTTGTGGAGAAAATAGATTCTCAAGGCCGAGCATATGGTCATACCTCCTATTTTGATATGGTATGTTTCCCTGCTGACCCTGAAGTCTCCGTGAATTCCTTAGTGGATGTAAGTATGGATGCTATAGAAGAAGGTATCCTTAAGGGACGTCGTGTATGATTAAGTTAACGCAGAAATTCAAACCTTATACTTTGATTCCAGGAGCATGCCTACCTATTCCGGGTTCTGAGTATTACGCTCAAGTGTTTCCTACGCTTTGGCGGGTGTTTTCTTCTTCACATGAGTTGTTGGGGGAGGGGAGAATCTCTCTATCGGGCCCTGTAAAACGTTTTTATATTTTTCAGGATTTACATCGAGGAGGTCTTGCTGTGCTTTCTGAGAAATATAAGTATTATCTTTTGCCTTCGGGAGAAAAAGTTGCCTCTATTCGGGGGAGTTTACCTTCTGCGGATCAGGCAGAGCCGTTACTATCTTTAGGAGTGCATAAGCATGCAGATTTGCATAAGATGCGTCGGCGTAGGGATTTAAAAGAGATACTTCCGTTTTGGTGGCGCTTAGCTTCTTTGACTCCTCCATGTGCTCCAGTGAATGCTATACAGCCAGTGGGGAAGCTTTTTCATACTGTGTATCAAAAGATTCAACAAAGAGAGAAAACAGAAATTAGTTCTTTGTTATTATCTCTTTATCTTTCTGGGTTTTCTGAAAATTTTCTACCTAGGATGTCTGATACAGAGTTTCAGGGGATCCTGGATTTTTCTGACATGGATGAGCAGAACGTGCCTTTTTCTTTGCTTCATTCGAGCTTTGGCTTACTTCGGGACATTTTCATTTTTCATGATGGGGATCTCCTTGAGGTCCTTCCTTCTTTGCCTCCGGAGTTTCCTTGTGGTAGGTTAACTCGCTTGCTTTTAAAAGGGATAGGCAAAATTTCTGTAGAGTGGAGCAAGAAAACGCTTCGGAAGGTGTGTTTGCATGCTCAGGAGAATCGGGAGTTTCTATTAGGAGTTCCTTCACCTTTGATTTGTTGTCGATTACGCCAGTGGGAAAAGAAACAACTTATGGCTTCTTCACAAATTTCTTTAGGAGAAATTATGGAGATAAAAGCAGGAACAACGTATGTGTGGGATTGTTTCCGTAAGTAAATACGTTGGTTAATGGTTGAGAGGCTTCTAAGTTCAGAAGATATTTCCCTACTTGTTTCGGGTAGGCAGGTGTATCCACATAAGTTATTAGGTATTCTTCCTTTAGAGGAATCTCAAGATAGGATTGTGCTTTTCCGTCCTGGAGCACATTCTGTGGCTATAGAGTTTCAAGGTCATATAGAATATGCGCATGCTCACAGCGCGGGGATGTTTTCTTTTCCTGTTCCTAAGGGAACTCTTCCTCAGGATTACCGTATCTATCATCAAAACGGTTTGCTTGCTCACGATCCTTATGCATTTCCTTTGCTTTGGGGAGATTGGGACGTATTTCTGTTTCGTCAGGGGAATCACCGCCGTATTTATGATCGTATGGGAGCGATTCCTTGTGAAGTTTCTGGTGTCTACGGTGTTTTATTTGTTGTTTGGGCTCCTCATGCTCAGCGTGTTTCCGTAGTTGGGGATTTTAATTTTTGGAATGGGTTAGTCAATCCATTAAGTAAGTTAGGGGATTCAGGAATTTGGGAGCTTTTTATTCCTGGTCTTCCTGAGGGATCTGTATACAAATGGGAAATTGTTACTCCCTCAGGAGATGTTATAATTAAAGCGGATCCTTATGGGAAAAGTTTTGGTCCTCCTCCTCAGAGTTTATCTCGGGTTGTGAATAGCAATCACTATGTATGGAAGGATGCTGTATGGATGGAGCAACGCAAGAAATGGACGAAAGAACGTCCTCTACTGATTTATGAAGTACATTTAGGTTCTTGGCAATGGGCAGAGGGAAAACCCTTGGGGTATCGTGAAATTGCCGATAGATTAGCCCAGTATTGTCAAGAAATGCACTATACTCATGTAGAACTTTTGCCGATCACAGAACATCCATTAAATGAGTCTTGGGGATACCAAACAACAGGATACTATGCGCCCACCTGGCGTTATGGAACTCCTGAGGATTTTCAATTTTTTGTGGATCATTTGCATTGTCGGGGAATTGGTGTAATTCTTGATTGGGTACCTGGACATTTTCCTACAGATGCGTTTGCTTTAGCCTCTTTTGATGGTGCTCCTGTATATGAATCAATGAATCAGGGAAATCCTTTTCATCCACACTGGGGGACATATACTTTCAATTATCGTAGTCAAGAGGTGGTAAATTTTCTATTAGGCAGTGCTTTATTTTGGTTGGATAAAATGCATATTGATGGTTTGCGTGTCGATGCTGTGAGTTCGATGCTGTATTTAGATTATGGTCGTCAAGATGGAGAGTGGACCCCGAATGTTTATGGAGGCAGGGAGAATCTTGAGGCTATAGAATTCTTAAAACGGCTAAACTCGATCATTCATGAGGAGTTTCCTGGAGTCTTAACCTTTGCTGAAGAATCCACGGATTTCCCTAAGGTGACACAACCGGTAAGCTCTGGAGGGCTAGGTTTTGATTATAAATGGAACTTAGGATGGATGCACGATACGTTTCGTTATTTTCAAGTAGATTCTCTTTTTCGTTCTTACCATCATCAGGATCTTACTTTTAGCCTTTGGTATGCTTTTAATGAAAGCTATCTTTTACCTCTTTCTCATGATGAAGTTGTCCATGGAAAAGGGAGTTTGTTAGCAAAAATGCTGGGGAATTCTTGGGAGAAGTTTGCTCATATGCGCTTACTTCTGAGTTATCAAATCTGTCAGCCAGGGAAGAAGCTTCTTTTCATGGGGGGAGAGATCGCTCAGGAACGCGAGTGGTCTCCAGGGAGTTCTTTAGATTGGCATGTTCTTCAAAATACAGAAAACATTGCTTTACATCGGTGTGTAGCAGATCTGAATGCTTTATATTGTAGGTTTCCATATTTTTGGCTGGGAGATGGGGCTCCGGAGTCTTTTTTATGGGTAGACTTTCGTGATATTAAGAATCATGTGATTGCCTATTATCGCTTTGCAGGGAGTGATCGTCGTCAGGCGGCTCTTTGTATTCACCATTTCAGTCCAGCATATTTTCCTTCGTATGTTCTTCATTGTCATGGTTTAGATACTTGTCAGCTTATGTTCACTAGTGACTCTACAGAGTATGGGGGATCGGGGAAAGGGTATCGCAATCCTATTATTTGTAGAGATTCTCAAAAGGAAGATGCCTGGGGAATCGATATTGAGTTACCTCCTTTAGCAACACTAATCTTTCATGTTACTTTCTCTGTTCCTCTTTCTTTATCTCATTAATTTTTAGAATTATTTTGTTAATCAGAATTATTTTATTAATGTTTGTTTTTATTCATAACTTAATTTGTAATTATAATTAATTAACAAAATGTTTGTATTTTTGTTTTTTAATTTATGTCTATTTCTAGAGTTCCTGATAATGATTCTAACAATCTACGTATAGGACGACAGGAAGGTATCTATCCTGTAGAGTCTCTAGGACAAAACAGCTCAAAAATACCTACTCTCTTGTTGAATTCTAAAGATGCCTCTGTAGATAAAGCACGGTTTACGCATTCTGTTGGGTTGCTAGCAGGATTGATGGTTTTTGCTGTAGCCATGGTGATTGTTGTTGTTGCTTTAACTTGTTTAGCTCCTGGTATCCCTCAATCTATTATTTTAGCTATAGCCCTGTCCGGAGTATCTTTAGGTGGACTGACAGTAATGAAAAACATTGTCTATAAGCTAAAAGACAAGTTTTCTCCGCATATGTCGGATAGGCAACGTGTTAAGAGTGCTCTAGGGGTGGGATTAGGATTTTCCGTTTTAGGATTTGCTATGAGAATCGGGGGAAAGTTTATCCCCGGAGGGTATGATGCTGTTGTGAATAAAATAGGAGCTGGAGCTTCTTCTGGAGGGACAAGCTCTTTGTTCACGAGTCTTTCTCATTATCTTTATATTAAATATGCGCGTTCTCCGAAAGCAGCTTCCGGAGAGCCTTTGACTCGTGTTGAAATCATGCAAGAGGCTCGGAAGTTACATTATATTAGCTTGAGTTTATTAGGTTTAGGAATAGGGTTTTCTATTCTTGGTGTAGTTTTAACTATTGTAGGTAGCACAGTTTTAGGAGGAATTCCCGCAGCTGTGGTGCTTGTTTTTGCCCCTCCTTTAATTTCTATTGGGATTACTTCTGTCTTGCAGACAGTATTGCATAGCAGTGTTGCTAAATGGAAAAGCTTTTTGGAAGCACAACAAAAACAGGAGTTATTTGTTGATTCTGGTTTAAAGAACTTGCGTAATGAGATTTTGTTAAATGAAGATCTTGGGGAAGACAAGGTGAGTCACTCGAGTGATCGTCAAAGAACAAGGCTCCCAGGAATTCGAGGAATCCAGAAAAAAAGGATTTCTTCTAAGGAAATTAACAGTCGTTTATCTTTGACTACGCGTCAAAAAGTGTTGTTTGCTCTTTCTGTGTTACTTGTGATTGCGGGTTTTTCTGCTGTGATCGCTTCGGGATTTGCAGGGATGACGGCCTTGCAGATCCTTCTTGTTTCTACCATGGGGTCTGCAGTAGCATCTACTGTGCTTCCCATGGCTTCCTCGGGTTTTATTTATAGCCTATTTCAAATTAAAGCACGATTTAAGATTGCTCTAGCACGACGTAAGGAGAATTTGGAAAAAAGACGGTTTATCCGACAACTTCCTAAGGATGCGGAGACCGTGTATACAAAAGAAGAAATTGATCGTGCTTGGGAAACTGTGGGAGTTAAAGTTATTTCCGATACTGAGGTTTCTATAGAGAGAGAGTTAAAAGCTTATGAAAAAGGGCGTGGTGTTCAAGGTTCCTTAGTTGCGGGTATTCTCCTTGCTTGTGGTGTGGGTATCATGTTACTTACTTTAGTTCCTACCTTAGCTCCTATGGTTTCGGGAATTTTAGGTATTGGCTCTACTCTTGTTGCCATTAGTGGGGGGATTTATCTAAGAAAACTTTCTTCTTGGCTATTTAAACAGCTGGTAAAGTTACACAATCGCCTACAATTGCGCAAAGGACAAATACAGAAGATTATAGCCGATGATCGCGATACCCTGGTTATTGACCCTGTATTTGAGGATTCGGATTCTGATGATTTTGGTATTGACGTTGATATCGATTTAGATTCTGGGGTAGATACCGGTTTAGATGTTAGTACAGATCATTCTGATTAGAAGTTTATTTAAATAATTCTGTTTCATCTATTTGCTTTTTAAAAATTAAAAAATTCATTTTATTTATTTTTATTATTTTTTTTGAATGTTGATAAAATATATTTATAGTAATGAATTTTTTTAACATAAAAAGGGAACGCATATGTCCGGGGTCAGTGGAATTAGTGGTGGATCAGGAGCAGGAAAAGTTCCTCCCGAGAGCAATAATGATGATAGAAAGTCAGTGGGGAATCTTGGTGGGCATGAGGTGTCTTCTTCAGGTTCTTCTCAAGAAGCTACATCGAGTAGTAGTTCCATTCAGGAAAGAGCTCAATCTCTGCTAGATAGTAACTTTCAAGTGCGTTCTCCTGAAGAACAAAGAAAGCTGGAATCTCAACGAAGTGAAAAGACACAAAATCCCGGACTATTAAGTCGCATATGGAGAGTAGTGACAGGCTTTTTCCGAAGATCTTCAAGAACAAAAAGTTTGGATATTTCCGGACCTACTGTCCCTGGTTATCAAAAATATGGGCAACGTCTTCCTGGTGTAGGCGAATTCCGTATGCGTTTAGTGCGAGTCAGTTCCGGTGATCAAACTTTTGAAGAAGTGTCAGAAACTGAGGGAGAAGTTTCTTCGGACGACGTTTTCCTGGAAGCAGAAACAACACATTCCGTGTCGTCAGGATCGGAGTCCTCGAAGGTTTCTAAAAGAGAAAAGTTAGCCGCATTTGGGAATAAAATTTCTGGATTATTTAGTAAATCTTGGTCAAAAGCAAATGAACCCGCAGGGCCTTTAGATCCTCAGCATCTGATAAGCGCCGAAGAATTACGCACTATGGCAGATAGCTATACCAGATTAGCAGGTATGACTGATGATAGTACAGAAAAAGAACAAATGCTGAGATTAGCGGATGATTGCCGTAGAAGAGCGGAATCATTAGATCCTTCCTCATCTAGAAGTACATCTACCGTCCAGGGACGAGAGATTTCAGGGTTATCGAGTATTTCTGTTGATCATTGCTCTGATGAACAGTTAGTCGAGGTTGTTCGTGAAGGAGAAGATGCAGAGCGTACTTTAGAAGGTATTGAAGGAGATATTGCCGTTGTCTTGGAATCTGTGGATAGATTGTCTTCGCAAACAAAAGAAGATTCAACTTTATCCCCAACAATGCGTGATCGTCTTGTCAATGCCTTAAGAAGATTAGGAGCTTCTATTCGTTCTATGTTAATAGTAATAAGAACAGTGATTTTAGGACTATGCCGTAGAATGCGAAGAGGTCTTATGGCTTTGGGAGAGTCTGTTACTCGTTGCTGTCGTCATAATCGAGACCAAAGGGTTTATGAAGAAGTACAGCTGCCTGGAAGAGAAGGTAGGGAAATTCCTGATGATCTTAGGAACCGTATTTGGGATATTTTGCAAGAAGAAGGAAATAATGCTCCTTTGTCTATTCCTGATAATATAGTTGATCAATGGAGATCGGGGGATCCTAGTTCTGTTGTTGTAGATTTGAGTGTCACTGATGTTGGTGAAGGCTATAGTGTGATTAATAGAGGTAATAGAGCGACTGATGAGCTATATGAGGATATGAGTTCATCCTCGTCCGAAGGATCAAATGGAGAAGTATACGAACTTATGCAGTCAATCAGTCCCGATATAGCAGGTCCTCATCAATCTTCCGAGCCACCTTCAATAGATAGTGGGGTTACAAACGATTATGTTCTCGATCCCGAGTCTATTCCCAATTGGTCCTTGGCATTAAGACCTTTGCCACCGAGACCTACGCAATCAGTAGAAAATGTTTATGAGGAGCTAAAAACAGAACCTCTGTATTTAGATGTACTTCCTCAAACTAGTAGTAGTGAAAGTAATGTAGTACCTAGTCCTTTTGCATTAGGAGTTACTCCTGGTTATGGACATGCATCAAGAGCTGCTGTTTTAGCACAAGCTTTGGAGGCTAGGGAGAGAGTTGTTCGGTTTGCTGATCAGGTAGAGATTGTGATGTTTGATCCTAATGATCCTCCTTCTGCTATTCGTAGTACGATAGATGGATCTGATAGTGGAAGTATCGCTCCCGAAACTTGGGTATCTCGTATGAGAAAAGCATTTGGTAATTTCTTATCCAGAACAGCACGTAAGTAAGACCGTCATAGATTCTTCAATATAAGAAACAAAAAGCTACGAGAAGAAAATCTACGTAGCTTTTTGTTTTTTTTATCGGTAGGGAAAAAATTTTCTCATTCTCTAATATTGAGTTTCCTCGTATTAAGACTATCCTGACCTGAGGAATAGTCGCTTTGGAGAGAGATGCTTCCCTAATTTGTGACGAGTTAGAAAGTGATACGGCTTCCTATATGTAAGTAATTTGAGAAAGTGGAAGAGGAGATGTCTCCTTGGTAATTGAATAGCATTTTTATGTTATGCAAGATCTGTGTTTCATTATCGATTTTTATAGAGCAAGTGTGTCGTGATACGGGGCTCCCTTGAGAGATCCAGGATCCATTACTAGCGATTAATGTGGTTAGGATTTTAGGGGATTGCTTGTATACGAGAGGCTGATAAGTTAGGGAGAATTTCCATAGGGTTGGTGTGATGAAGCTGTTTTGTTTTGTTTGGATAAGGATTCCTATGGGTAGAGCGAAAGCCCTTAAGGGGGATTGTGTTGCAAATGTTCGCGGATGATCACCTGTTTCTTCGAATTGGGATAGTGTTGAGGTGAATGCGAAGGCTTCTAGGAATGTGGCTAAGTCATAGTGTTTGCGTGAGAAGAAGATGAGTGTAGAGTCGAAGGAGGCGAGGAAACTATGGGTATAGAATATTCCTTGAGAGGTTTTATTATCGCTTACGTATTTAGAGGATAGCTTATGGTCTCCATAATTGTAGGCTAGGTACCCTGTGGTGATGAATTTTTGGTGTAACCAAGGTAATTGGATTTGCATTCCTGCGAGGTAATTTTTTGCTGTGATTTTGTTATGAGAGACTTTTTCTTTAATATGTGTGAATTGTTGAGCGAATATGAAGGCGAGTTTTTGTTTAGATATGGTTGTCGAAGAAGGGTTAACAGCGTAGCCTCCGGAGATCATATGAAATCCATGGATATGATTTCGGGTACGTTGATGAATATTTGTTCCCGATCCATAGCTTAAGATAGAGAAATGGTTTTCTTCGTCGTCAAATATTTGGTGTGTAGGCGTATTGTTTCTTATGGTGTATAGATTTCCCCATAGGGAGTTAGCGACTAGAGGAGCTTGGAATTTTGGGTTTGGGATGTAGTATTGAGTAGCAGTCCAATCAGCGTAGAGCATGCGATGAGAGGTATTAGCTGTATTTAGAGTTGTTCCTCCTGCTGTGCTATATTCTTCCCAATATGGAGACCAGATTCCCTGGTAGCCATAGTGTTGCATGTTATTAATAGCTTCAATGTTTAGATTGCTGACATTAATTTTTTTATTTGTATTGTCGCATAGGTAAAGAAATGGAACTTTGGTAATGGAATTAGCTAGATCTAAGGATTCATAAGGGCTTTCATTGTTGTCATTGACTAGAGTTAAATCTCCGGAGATAGTGATTGTAGGATTGTTATCCTCAGAATAGTTAGTATTATTGCTACCTTGAATAGGATAAATCCAGATTTTAGGTGCTTGTGCATTTTCTTTGAGTAGAGAAGGTAGATTAAGGGCTAGTTTAGTGATGGCTAAATTACAATTCGTGGTACTGGGTGGGGATGCGCTTGATGGATTTGTTATTATTACGCTTTTGTTTCCTAGGCGTAAGAACCCCTCATCTTGGGTTAGGGAGTAGATGGCTAGGCAAGCGCCGTCTTCGACAGCTAAGGTTCCGTGAGCGATGTTTGTAGTATTACGTAAGTAGCTGGTATAATCAGCTTCTTGTTGAGAAGCATTAGGAATTGTAGCTCCAGAGAAAAGTACTGTACCCAAGTGGTGGGATTCCGGATTGAATATTAAGGTACTCGATGATGGATGGCTGTTTTCAATAGGGTCATAGAAAGCAACGCGATATCCAGCACGTGCTCCTATTTGTAAGTTAAGATGGGGTGTAGAGTGAAGAGAATTTCTATAGTATTTATTTGTTCCTGTATTTAAATTGCCATTGAAGATGATATCGCCATAATCTGCTGATAAGTAAAACATGGCTTTTACTTGTTCTGATCCTGTGATATTCTGGACAGCTCCGCCCCAATTGGAGCTATTGTTTAGGAACAATATAGGACCATTATCACGGATGGTTAGATTTTTAGTATAAATCCCTCCGGCATTTTGTAGAGAACTGTTATTGGCAAAAATGATGTTTTCTCGATTGTTTATTATGTTGCAGTTAGTAGTACAATAAATAGCCCCGCCTCCTGACCCCCTAGTATTACTAAAGGAATAATTACCAGTGAATTTAATCACCCCGTCATTATTCGAGATAGTTAGAGTATTTGCGTAAATGCAGCCACGACTGCCTCCCTGGTTATTTGCAAAAGTAATCGGCGCATGATTTTGTGTTATGGTTGCGGTTTGATTCACCCATATACTTCCTCCCACACCGCCTCCGGAGAGACATCGATTATTTCTGAACGTGATTTCACCATAATTCTCACTAATCATTAAATCGCTAGTTGTAGTAATAGCCCCTCCTTGATTGTCTGCAGTATTGTTCAGGAATTGTATGGGGCCTTGATTATGGGAAATATTGAGTGTGGCAGCTTGAATAGCTCCAGCATTTTTGCTAGTGCCTGCCATATTTTCTATGAAGCAACACACTTGTTTATTATTCGAGATAGTACAATTGTTCTGGCAATAGATAGCACCTCCGTTTCCTGTAGTTTGGTTTGATTGGAAGACTATAGGTCCAGGATTATTCGTGATATTGAGGTTGTTTACAGTAATTCCTCCTCCTCCTGTAGTAGAAAGTTGAGAATACTGGCCATTGATATAGAAGTGGTTGTTGTTTGAGATATCTAAATCAAGGTTAGTATCATTGAGTTTTCCTTGTGTTATAGATGAGGGATAGAAATTTTCAAAATTATCCAGGGTCAGTGATTCGGATATTGTCGCATTACTTGCTAAGAGATTATGAGAACAAACTATAGTTAAGCTTGTTAATAAGGAAAACAAGAGGGTGTGCGAATACATAGGGTAACTAGCAATTTAGGAATCACGTGATATCACGTTCCTATAATGCATACCTGTTAAGTTGTCTAGAGTTTGTTTAATGATCGTGTCTTACTATAATTTTCTAGATTTACTTATTTCTCATGGTGATTTTCCCTTGTATCGGTTTTAAAATGTAATATGGCTTCCTATATGTAAGTAATTTGAGAAAGTGGAAGAGGAGACATCTCCTTGATAATTGAATAGCATTTTTATGTTATGAAAGATCTGTGTTTCATTATCGATTTTTATAGAGTAAGTGTGTCGTGATACGGGGCTACCTTGAGAGATCCAGGATCCATTACTAGCGATTAATGTGGTTAGGATTTTAGGGGATTGCTTGTATATGAGAGGCTGGTAAGTTAGGGAGAATTTCCATAGGGTAGGAGTGGCAAAGCTATTTTGTTTTGCATGGAGAATTATACCTAAGGGGAGCGAGAGTATACGTAGAGGTGTTTTTGTTGCAAATGTTCGCGGATGATCACCTGTTTCTTCGAATTGGGATAGTGTTGAGGTGAATGCGAAGGCTTCTAGGAATGTGGCTAAGTCATAGTGTTTGCGTGAGAAGAAGATGAGTGTAGAGTCGAAGGAGGCGAGGAAACTATGGGTATAGAATATTCCTTGAGAGGTTTTATTATCGCTTACGTATTTAGAGGATAGCTTATGGTCTCCATAATTGTAGGCTAGGTACCCTGTGGTGATGAATTTTTGGTGTAACCAAGGTAATTGGATTTGCATTCCTGCGAGGTAATTTTTTGCTATGATTTTGTTATGAGAAACTTTTTCTTTAATATGTGTGAATTGTTGAGCGAATATGAAGGCGAGTTTTTGTTTAGATATGGTTGTCGAAGAAGGATTAACAGCGTAGCCTCCGGAGAGCATATGAAATCCATGGATATGATTTCGAGTACGTTGATGGGTAGTTATTCCTAAGCCGTAATTGGTAAGAGAGAGTTGTTTTTTTTCAGATATTTGGGGGGGGGGGGGTTCTGGTTATGTATAGATTTCCCCATAGGGAGTTAGCGACTAGAGGAGCTTGGAATTTTGGGTTTGGGATGTAGTATTGAGTAGCAGTCCAATCAGCATAGAGCATGCGATGAGAGGTATTAGCTGTATTTAGAGTTGTTCCTCCTGTTGTGCTATATTCTTCCCAATATGGAGACCAGATTCCCTGGTAGCCATAGTGTTGCATGTTATTAATAGCTTCAATGTTTAGATTGCTGACATCAATTTTTTTATTTGCATTGTCGCATAGATAAAGAAATGGAACTTTGGTAATGGAATTAGCTAGATCTAAGGATTCATAAGGGCTTTCATTGTTGTCATTGACTAGAGTTAAATCTCCGGAGATAGTGATTGTAGGATTGTTGTCCTCAGAATAGCTATTATTACTTTGATTAGGATAAATCCAGATTTTAGGTGCTTGTGCATTTTCTTTGAGTAGAGAAGGTAGATTAAGAGCTAGTTTAGTGATGGCTAAATTACAGTTAGCAGTAGTGCCATTAGTGCCATTATTTCCTGCTTGTTTTGTTGTGACTATTATGCTTTGGCTTCCTAGGCGTAAGAATCCTTCATCTTGGGTTAGGGAGTAGATGGCTAGGCAAGCGCCGTCTTCGACAGCTAAGGTTCCATGAGCGATGTTTGTAGTATTGCGTAAGTAGCTGGTATAATCAGCTTCTTGTTGAGAAGCATTAGGAATTGTAGCTCCTGAAAAAAGCACTGTACCCAAGTGGTAAGATTCCGGATTGAATATTAAGGTACTCGAGGATGGATGGCTATTTTCAATAGGGTCATAGAAAGCAACGCGATATCCTGAGCGTGCGCCTATTTGTAAGTTAAGATGGGGTGTAGAGTGAAGAGCATTTCTATAGTATTTATTTGTTCCTATATTTAAATTGCCATTGAAGATGATATCGCCATAATCTGCTGACAAGTAAAACATGGCTTTTACTTGTTCTGTTCCTTGGATATTTTGGACAGCGCCTCCCCAATTGGAGCTGTTATTAAGGAATAATACAAGGCCGTTATTACTAATAGTGAGATTTTTGGTATAAACACCTCCGGCATTTTGTAGAGAACTGTTATTGGCAAAAATGATGTTTTCTCGATTGTTTATTATGTTGCAGTTAGTAGCACAATAAATAGCCCCGCCTCCTGACCCCACAGTATTACTAAAGGAATAATTACCAGTGAATTTAATCACCCCGTCATTATTAGAAATCATCAGTGTGTCTGCATCAATGCAGCCATGATTTCCTCCGTAATTATTTGCAAAAGTAATTGGGGCGCAGTTTTGTGTTATCGTAGCTGTTTGAGCTTTTATGCTTCCTCCGCTACCCGTGCTTAGAATACACCGGTTATTTTTAAATGTAATCTCACCAGTATTCATACTAATCGTGAGATCGTTTGTAGCATAAACAGCTCCTCCGTAGTTTGTTGTAGAATTGTTTAAAAATTGTATAGAGCCTACATTTTGGGAGATATTAATGTTTTGGGCTTGAATAGCTCCAGCATTTTTTGACGCCTCTGTAAATCCTGCTGTGTTTCCTAAGAAGCAGCATAGTTGCTTGTTGTTCGAAATTATGCAATTGGCTTGACAATAAACGGCACCGCCATTTCCTATGGTGTGGTTTGCTTGGAAGATTACAGGTCCAGGATTATTCGTGATATTCAGATTATTCGCGGCAATTCCTCCTCCTCCCTGGTTAGCTTCCCGAGTAAATTGACCAGTGATATAGAATTGCTTGTTGTTTGAGATATCTAAATCAAGGCTAGTATCATGGAGTTTTCCTTGTGTTATAGATGAGGGATAGAAATTTTCAAAATTATCTAGGGTTAGAAATTCGGATATCGTCGTATTACTTGCTAAGAGATTATGAGAACAAACTGTAGTTATTGTTAATAAGGAAAACAAGAAGGCGTGTAAATACATAAGGTAACTAACAATTTAGGAATCACGTGATAATCACGTTCCTATAATGCATACCTGTTAAGTTGTCTAGGCGTTTGTTTGGTAACCATTTTTTTAGTTTTAAATGTTTATTTTAGGCTGAAGATTGTTGTTAAGAAAGAAAAAGGGAGAAAGATCCCTAGGGCGAAGAACCTTTCTCCCACGAGGTGGTTAGAATACTCCCTGAATCCCAGTGATTATACGGTGATTAGTAGAAGCTTGTTTAGAGTCGTATATGTAATCTATATATCCCGTGATGTGATTAGAAAGTTGAATATCGTCATGTACCTGTAATAAAAATCCATTGCGAGTCAGGGGAATTCCGTGTACTGGAAAGCTTTCGCTATTTGCGAGGATAGTCATTGTCGTATGGGGATTTACTCGATAGATATCCGGCTTATAAGCGAATTTAAACACTAAGGTTGATGGGGCTTTCTTGAATGGTGTATACCATTGTGAAACGAATCCTATAGGCAATGAAAGATTATGCCCATTACCTCGGGAAAATTTTCTAATCAAGCTTCCTTTCTCTTTAAATTCGTTTTGCCATCCCCCAAAGCATTCAATAGAAACAAACCCTGTTAGATGAAGTTGTTCAGCAAGGATTTGTGTAAGATCGCACCATAGGAAGAAGGGATGATTCATAGAGATAGAAGCATAGTACGTATTATTATACCAAGTCGCCTGGGAAACTGGTGGTGTTTGGAGTGGGGAGTAAGAATAGTTTGTTGTCATGTGGTTTTTTGTGTAGACATACGCGGATTCCCAGGCAATATGAATCTCATTATTTAGAGTAGCGATGGGTAGGTTGCCAAATAAACCGAAAAAAATCATTTGCTCGCTACTTTTCGCTTTATATAACTTGCTCTTAATTTGACCGTAAAGCTGACCGAAAGATATTCCTAGAGTTGCTTGATCGGGATAATTAATGCAGATATTCGCTTGATATCCTGCATGTCTTCCTGAAAAGCCATCGCGTTGTGCGCGTGGGGATTGATGAGAATAGGTTCCTAATGCTTTAATTGAAGATTTTAAGCCCTCACTTTCTTCATATAGGCGGTCTCCTAGGAGGGAATTAGCGAACGCCTGTGAAGCAAAGAAAGAAGCCCATAGAGAATTTGGAACGAGTTCACCACGACGTTCGGGAGAAAGAATATATGAGGCGCGTACTGTGGGAGTTGGGTTCCAGATTAAGTACAACGTCTGATTTGCAGTTCCTGAGGGCACCCCGCCATTAGGTGTAGGAGATAATAAGGGGGCTGTCCATGAGGACTGCCAGGAACCTTGATAGCCATCGTGCTCAGGAACAGAAATGATTCCTGGAGTAAAGCCTGTAGTTGTAGGGTTACCACTAGTCTGAGAAAATGTAACAAAAGGAATCGACAAAGGTGTGGCTAATAGTGGATTATCGTAGGTAGTTATTGGATCTTCATCAAATACTGCTAATTCACCCGTTAGCGTAATTGTGTTGGTCCCTGATCTGACAGTTGCGCCTTCCCAGCTAGGATCTAGATACGAAGCAACATCACAGCCAAGATTATTTATAGTAAAATCAGTTGCTGCGGGATTACCTGTACCACCACCACCTGTAGGTGTTAACACACCAATAGAGGCTCCCGATCCTAGAGTTAACCTACCAGAATCTGCAGTTAGTCCGAGGATCTCAAGAGAGGCATTGTTGGTCACTACAAGCTGACCATCTTGAATAATAACTTTACCACATAGTGATGATAGAGAATTATCAGTTTGAAATTGTTCTGATAAAGAAAGCGTTTTTGCAGAAAATACTACGGATCCCGAACATCCAGTGGTATTAATAATAATATCTTGTAGTTGTGCTGGATTTGCTGTCCCAGGATTGTTATTGATAATGGGATCATAAAAAGTAATTTTTGCGTCTCCTGAAGCGCTAATCGATGCGATTTTCGCATCACCATCGAGTTGTATCGCATTACGTATTCCAGGACGAGAGTTTATCGAATTTCCGGCAAAGGTCATTTTACCTTTGCTTGCTTTTATCGTTAGCGAAGAATCTGGAGAAGTCGTATCGCCGACTGTAGAGCCGATATAAATAGCCCCTCCTTGTTTCGCACGGTTATTATAGAAAACTGTGTCACCTGAAGTAGTTATATTAAGAGATTTCGCGCAAATTGCTCCTCCGTTTTCTGTAGCTGAGTTTTTAATGAAGAACAGATTAGAGGTTGTGTTCAAATTGCATGTCGTTGTGTAAATGGCTCCACCATCTTTCTCAGCAAGGTTGTAGCTAAAGATTATGGGGTCGGAGTTATTATTAAATGTTATAGATTTCGTAGGGCAGCAAATAGCTCCTCCTGATCCTGCAGCAATCACTGCAGTAGGTTGGGGAGTCACTGTTTCTAAGCCATTAGCTGCTGTATTTCCAGAAAAAATGATGGAATTCGTATTATCTTCAAAGGTGACAGTTCCATCATAAATAGCTCCTCCACCACAAGTCGCGTAGTTTTGTAAAAAGGAAATAGGACAGGAGTTTTTATGAATATTGCATGTAGCGTCAGTTTTATTTAAGATCGCAGACCCAAAATTCCCGGAGTTACTCTGAAAAGTAATTTCTTTACGCGTATCAGTAATACTTAATGTGGATTCTGTTTTAAGAACAGATCCACAGAAACAGTTGATTGTGGTTGTCGCTCCCGTCCCGCTTGTGGTAGTAGCCACAGGAGTGTAGGATGTACGGTTATTTGTGAAGATAAGACATTTGCAATGCGAAATGGATGTAGTCGCTCCTGAGATAAGCCCATCACTTCCTGTAGAGATATTTCCTGTGAGAGTGAGTTTTGATAGGTTGTCTAGGGTTAGATTACCTGTAGATGAGATTAATGCGGCATTGTCTTTTGTAGGCGTTTGGCAGTGAGAGCAGAAAAACTGATATTTGTTTCCTTGTAAGGAAAAAGAAGAGTCGGCTCCTAGGAATGAAGTATCAAACTGAGCACCGAATAAGTTAGTGATCTTGCAGTTAGATGTGAGGCACAAGGTAGTGGTAACATTATAAAAAGGGAAAGTAGCGTCACTAGGAAGAGAAGTCTGTGTAGAGGCCCAGCCTATACTTATAATAGATAAGCAAGGAAGAAAACTGAATAAAGAAGACCTAAAAGAAAGAGGCATGCCTCAACCCTGTCATGTTAGTAAATTAGAATCGCCATTTGCTTCCCATGTCTATACTATAGTTGTAAGAAGACTTGCGTAGCTCACAACTTCCATGGGTAAAAATTTCTATATTATTATTTACAGCTGTATGTGTAGATCCTTGCAAGAGTAGAGCATGTTTATCTACATTCATTGCTGATGTAATCCATGAAACACCATTAGAAAGGAGTAATGTGGCGCACTCGGGATTCTTGCGATAGACATCAGGAACATAAGCAACTGATAAACTATAAAAGTCTGGATGTCTATGAGATTTTCTATCAATTTTAAAACCAGCAGGAACAGATACATTAATTAGATGGCCTGAATTAAAAGACCGAGCTTCTGCATTTTTTTCTTTGAAGGATGCGTGTTCAGCATAACCTATTTGTGCATGAACAAAGGGAACTAGCTGGCTGAAATGAAGATTTTTTACTTGTAAGATTATGGGTAGACTGCCTCCAATTTCTCCTAACCAGCAGTTGTTATTCCAGGAGGTTTCTTGTTTCTGAGCAAAAGTATAGCGTGTGGTCATTTCTTCAGTAGTACGGCTATAGCATGCTCGTATAGAGAAGGTGGAAAAGACTGTGTTGTTAATAGGATGCTTGATAGAAAGGTAGGTAGTTCCCATAAGAGACTGAGCTTTTGATGTGGAAACTACATAGTCTTTGGATTTCCCAAATACTTGGGCAAAGGCAATACCAAATACTGACCCTGCGATTGTTTGTGAGTTAGCCCCAACCAGATAGCCTCCGCTAATTCGACGGAATCCATGAGAGTTATCACCACGATCCCGATAGAAAAGGTTGGATATTCCTGTTAAATAAAGGCCGCGACCATAGTTAAAGTCGTCGCAGCTTGCAGTAGCCATTTCATTTAAAGAACGTAAATCAATTAAAGCTCCCCACAAACTATTAGGAACTAAAGTAGATTGGCGCTCAGGACTTGGAAGAAAGCCTGTTCGTGTCCATATCGCTTTAAGGGTTTTAGTATTATTAGTGCCATTTTCCCAAGAAAATTCCCAAGAACCTAAATAGCCATACTTTGCTTCTGGAAACTCTACATTTGTTGTGATCGTGCCCTGGGTGGTTGTAACTAAGGATAAAGGAGTAAAAGTAACCGTATCCTGGTTAAATAGGGAATGATTTTCATAAGCATGTCCGGATACATCCTCAAAAGAAACTGATCCACTCAGCGTAATAGAACCATTGGTGTTCTTAGTTTCAATTTTCGCTTGGTTAGTTGTATTCAAAGAATCTAGGTTCAGATGGAGGTCTGTAATGGTTATTTGGCCATCTGCATTGTTTTGATTTGTATTATGTGAGTATTGGGTAACTTGTAGTGTTGTCCCTCCATCCATGCGTAGTATAGAACCTGCTTCTTGAGTAAAGGAGAGTACAGCAAGAGTGGCTTGATTGGCTAAGATTAATTTCCCCCCGGACAATTTCACTTTTTGATAGATTGTTGAGGTTAAATCATTTGCATTCGTAGAGCTATCTGTATCTAAACCTGAAAAGACAACCGAGCCTGTATATTGAGAGGAATTAGAGTTAATCACTAACTCCTGGCTATTAGCTTGTGTATCAGGCATAGCCATAGTAATGGGATCATAGAAAATTAAGCTATGGTTCCCTGAAGCTGATAATGAGGAAATTGTAGCTCCTTTTCCTAAAGAAATAGCGTTTCTTTGTGAAGCAGTCTGTCCGGTGCCTTTTTTTAGGTTATGGTAGAAAACCATAGGACCATAATCGGCCGATAGGGATACAGTTCCTGTATCAGCTATGTAAATAGCTCCTCCGTCTTGAGCGACGTTGTCTCTAAATATTGTGGGCCCTGAAGAAGAAATATTTAACTTATCTGTGTAAATAGCTCCGCCTGCTGTTGAGGCAAAATTATTTGCAAAGAAAATCGTTTGTTGATTGTTTATCGTGATCCCTGTGTAGTCTGGGGGAGTTGCTGCTGCTGTGGCTTGTTTAGCAAATAACGCACCTCCTTGACCTACCGTAGTTCCTGTTGTAGGAGAAACTTCTGGGAATGCAGAGTTATTTTGCAGGATTAAAGTACTATTATTAGAGAGCGTAATATTACCTTCTCCATAAATAGCTCCTCCTGATTTTGCGTTGTTTGCTTCGAATTTGACTATGTTGTTCCCAGAAATATTTATGGTTGTATTTTTTTGTGTTGTTGGTGGAGGCGGGGTGGCTGCTGTGGGGTCGACGGCATGAATCGCACCACCATATAGATCAGCAGAGTTAGTAGAGAAAATAATAGAAGGACATTGTAAAATAGAAATGCTTTCTGAAGAGCCAATAGCTCCTCCGTTATTCGCTACATTACTCGAAAATACAGCCTGTTGTATTTTCTGTATCGCACAGTTTTTTGCCCAGATAGCTCCTCCGTTGCCTGCTGCATAATTATTTCGGAAGGTAGCGTTTAGAAGGTTTTGCAAGTTAAGAGGTACAGATGCGTAAATTGCACCTCCTTTAGGAGCAGAGATTGTATTTGGAGGCGTACTGCTATTAACAAGAACACGACAGTTAGTAAAGGTACAAGAAGATAAGCCTACAATTGTATAAGGATTAGAGCCAGAAGAGTTTGTAGGGGTTGAATTTAAAGCTGCACCATTTGTGGTTGAGCAGAGATTAGTAAAGGAAATACTATTGCCTCGACCTATGATAGTAATAAACCCCGCAGAATTAAAAAAACAACTCAAAGGAGTGGCCGCTTGGCAATTGTCAATATTTAAAATATAAAGGTCACCGGAAAGGATAGCTGTTGTTCCCTCAGAATTTGCTGTAATCGTGTGAGGAAATTGCTCTTTGAGATCTCCATTATACGTACCACTGGGGACAAGAATTTCCAAGGAATCAACCCGAGATGAGCACGTAAGAGTTAGCAGAGAGAAAATAATAAATTTACTAAAAGACGTTTTCATTGACTCGAGAAAATAATGCAGGATTTACCTTTCCCATAAATAAAAAGTATTAAAAAATCAATAAGATAGAAAATTAAAAGAATATAAAACATTCTCTATGAATGTGAAAGGAAGATATTTTCATCTAGGAAGTTGCTAGATTTTGTTTGCGAGAATGAAAATAGCTTTTCAGGGTGAGTATGAGTTAAGAAGATGTGATCTTAGAAGGAGTGTATAAGGGAAAAATAGCACGGAATTTCAAAAGAAAACGAGCGTGCTATTTTCTTCTGTTGTGAAACAAATTAGAAGATGTATTTTCCCCCTAAATCAGTGGTGTAATTTCTAGAAGATCCTCGTAATTCAAAAGCGCCATGGTAGAAAATTTTAAAGTTGTTGCCTAAACTATGATATGCTGAACCATCGACTAATAGAGCTTGTCGTGCAAGGTTAGTAGCTCCTGTAGCCCAGGAAATACTTCCTGAAGGGAGGAAAACCTTAGACTTTGGATATAAGCGATAGATATCCTGGGAGTAACTGAGAGAAAGGGTAAGATCATTAAAGGCTGTATTTCTTTCAAATTTCAATCCCAAAGGAATAGCAACATTCATTAAACAGGCACTTTGAAATGTTCTATTGTTATCTCCTCCTCGACGTTCTTTAAAGTTTTGTTGTTCTACAAGGACAATATGAAGTTGAGCATAAGGAGAAAAGTAACGTCTAGGTAAGGAGCCCCCCAAAGCTGCTGAGATACAATGGTTATTCCATTTTCCTATAGAAGCAGGAGAAGGAGTGTGTTGGGTTTCCATAGCATTGCGCGCTAGGCTATAGCTAAGATGGGCATCCACAATCATAAGAGATTGTTCAGGCAGTTGAGATAGTATCGCTCCTTTTCTTTTGGATAAGGCATAGTGGTGTACCATGCGTTCTTGTTTAGAATGCAGAGTAAGAGCGTAAATGTGAGATTTTGTACGCGCTAGATTGTAGTCCTTATCTCGACCAAATAGTTGGCAAAAGGCAACGTCCATGAGATAATCGTCTATACTTTCTAGACTGGTTCCTAGCATATATCCTGAGCTAATATGGCGGAATCCTTGTTGAACAGGAGTGGAATCCCTATGAAAGAAATTCGCAATTCCCGCTACCCAGAATCCTGGGAAATTTGCACTTTCGGCATTGACTGCGACCAATTTTTGTATTGCTTGTATATCAATTGCCGAACACCATAGGCTATTTGGAACTAAAGTGGCACGTCTTTCAGGACTAGGCTTATAACCTTGAGATCTCCATTTTAATTCGAAAGAAATTGCGCCGTTGGCGTCTTGAACTTGAACGACTTCCCACTGTCCTTGGTAACCGAAATTCGAGTCCGTAGATCCTTGAGGAATAATATTCAGTCCTGTCGTGTCGACTTTCCCTCCTTGCCCTGTAGTAATACTTAAAATATTCGCAGAAAAGTTCTGGCTAAGAAGTGGATTGTCATAAAATTGACCGCTAGAATTTACAAATTGTAAATCTCCGGTGACATGCACTGTTCCTGTACTGCTTCCTGTAATGTTAATAACTTGTCCTGATCCTAAAGAGTCTAAGTTTACAGCCAGGTTACTGATCGTGATAGAACCATCCAGAGCTGTTTGTTGTGTATATGGAGGAGTTCCGGTTGAAGATTTAGGGAGATAGCGATGGAGTTTTTCGGCAAGTAGCGTGTGGATTGTATGCACGGCCTCTGTATATTTAGATGGTGTTCTATTGGAAAGAGAGGATCGTAGTGCTCTTGCTTGTACTTCTACTGGTGCTTTAGGATCTGACGTAGTCAGGGAATCTTTGCTTTCTGTATCTCCCGGCGCTGTATCAGATGGAAGAGGTGTTGCTACTTCTGGCAATGATTTTTCCACAGTTTTTTCAGGAGATGCAGAGGCTGCTTGGGATGCACCTGTTTGTTGGTCGCTGGAAGCTTGACTATCTGTAGAGCTGGAGGCAGCTCCGTTTTGCTGAGTCGAGGGTTGTGTGGATGATGAGAATCCAGCCTGTATCGTAGTCCCTCCATCCATAATAATTAAGGAATTGGGATTTTGCGTAAATGAATCTACCAGTAACGTAGCTCCGCTCTTCAAGACAAGAGTTCCTGCTTCTAAGACTACAGGACAATGGAAGATGCTTGTTGTATTTGCAGAATTTGTAGCTTCTTCTTTTGTTAATTTCTCTCCTGAGAAGACAATCCGCCCGTCATATACGGTCGAGTCATCGGATTCATTAGCAGCATTAAATTTTAACGGAGTCGCTGGGGTAGATGAGGCTTTTTGTGTAATGACGGGATCATAAAAGGTGAGGCTATGATCTGTTCCAGCTCGTAGTTGTAAGATTTGTGCTCCACTGCCTAGGTAGAGAGCATTGTGCAGGGGTGTTGTTGTTTTCGTAGTAGGAGAAGTTTGGCTAGTGCTTCCTGTAATGGAAGAGTCGATGGCAGTGGTTTGTGTATTCCCCCAGAAAGAAATATTTCCATCTTTGGCAGAAATGACAATCGTTCCCCCATCAGCGACGTAAATTGCTCCTCCTTGGGAAGCTGAGTTTTCTGAGAAGGTGATGTCTCCACCACTAATTAGAGATACGGATTTACTATAGAGAGCTCCCCCGTAACCATAAGCAGAGTTATTAGAAAAGGTTACTGAAGTATTTCCTGAGATGGTGATCGTAGGTTGAGTAGTTGTGGGCGTGGAATCCTGAGATGCTATGCTTTCTGGTTGGAGGTTAGAATTAGAATAATATCGAATATATTGAGAAGATGGAGAAGTGACTTTATTTTCACTAGGGACAGAAACTTCAGGAGACTCTGTCGTGGGTGCGGTGATACAACAAATCGCCCCTCCATGTCCTTGAGTGGAAGCTGTTACGCTTGAATCTGATGCATCTGCTTGTGTCGAGACAGTAGCCGATAGGATAGGACTTGCAGAAAGGGGTGATGACGTTGGTGAAGTAAGGGATGACGAGGCGCTTTGTTTTGTTGTATTTCCAGAAAATACTACTGTTGCGTTGCCAGTAATATTTACATTTCCAGTAGAGTAGATGGAACCACCTTGGTTTGCTGCAGTATTATTGGAGAACGTGACAGTTCCTGTATTGTTTGTAATGTCACAGTTTCCTAAAACTTGGATAGCGCCCCCATTGGTTTTGGAATTATTTCCAGAGAAGGAGACATTTATATTATTAGAGAAAGAAATACTTGGGGATGATGAAGATTCTGTAACGCTGAGTGCGGCCGGAGCGCCGGCACCACCACCACCAGAACCTTGTCCTCCATTACTAGTAGAGCCACTCTCTCCTCCAGAGGAAGAACCATCCTGATCTCCGGAGCTGGTAGTTTCTTTAGGTCCAACGTAAATAGCACTTTCTGCAGAGGCTGCATCAGCAGTAGCCTTGTTAAAGGATAAATTAGAGAACCCAGAGAAAGTTAAAGAAGAATCAGCACTATTGTTAATCGCAGATCCTTTTCCTGTAATCGAAATATTAGAAAAAGTTAGAGAGTGGTTATTTCCAGCAAAACTTAATGAACCATCGGTATTAGTAAAACAGCTGGTAGTTGTTTTTCCGGAAGAGGCTGACGTCTCCTTAGAAGGAGTTTCTGATTCTGTAGTTGCAGTTGTAGGAGAGGGATCTTCAGTTGGAGTTTTGGATTCTTGTTGTACTGTATTTTCTGCGTCAGAAGTAGAAGATATTAACCGGTTTTTTTCTAGTTTTGTTGTGTTTGCCGGAGCAAGGAAAGAAGTAACATCTGTTGTAGGTAAAGATGTTCCATCTGTAGAAGGAGAGACTTGATCTTCTCCATTTTTTGGTTGGGATTCGGATGCTTCCGGAGTTGTTTGAGATTCTTCTGTTTCTTCTTGAGTTTCTTTCTTGGCTTCATCTTTATTTTCTTCAGTTGCCCCTTCTCCATTGGTTCTCTCTTGTGTGCTGGTAACATTAGCAAAGGAAATATCCGTATTTAGGGTATATGTAGTTCCTGTAGATAAGGAGGATTTCCTTTGGGTAAAGGGTGTTGAAGCTGTTGTTCCATCATAATTGTCTTTAGTTTCTAAAGAGATCTTTCCATTTTGTTCTTGAGGAGGGTTTTCTTGAGTTTCTGCAGAGGCAAGAGATAGAGGAGAAACAAAAGTAGAAGAAATTAATAGAAAATGAACGGAGGACTTCATAAGCATTTTTTGGGAGTTAGGATTTGATTTGCAAAATAGGAAAAAAAGCAAAAAAAATCAAAAAGAAGGTAGAAAAAGGTTTTAATTTTAATAAAAATAAACCAAGGATCTTATTAAACTAATCTTATATCTTTCATATGGAACGATTAGTATAAAAGGATTCTTGGTTTTTTGTGTGTTATAATCCATAAGATTAGAAGACCTAAAAAATAGGAGCGCCTAATTTTTAGGATCACAATGATGAGAAGAAGTTCCTTTAGAACAACAATCTTTGGATGAATATTTTCTAGAACAGCAACCGCAAAAGCCAATGAAATAGAGAATACCGGCAAGCCCTATAACAATATACGTAATATTTGTGGCTGGTGTGTTGGCTCCTCCACATAATCGTTCAATTATGTTGATTTTATGGTGTGTTAACCCCACAATACCAACATTTAATGCGCTAAGAACAATGATAAGAGAAGATAGTCCCCGAACAAGTTTGCCTAGCATTGTTTTTCTCCTAAGTGATGTATACTTAATTCTACCTTTTAATCTTTTTTATAATTTAATAAAGATTTTTTTTATTTGTGGTCTTTTGAACAGGCATTGACTTTTTGCATACAAGGAGTTAAGTTGGGCAAGAAGTTTTTTTGTTAATCCAACAAGAAACAGCGTTTCTTTGGGACACTATGGGTGGGGATGAGAAAATGAAGCGAACATATGTAAATAGAGAAGATATTGTCATACTAGCTAAGCTTTCTGCTTTGGAGCTCAGTGAAGAACTTATACAAGAGTACAGTACTTCATTGAATGATGTTATCCACACAATGGAGGAAACTATCTCTATGGATGTCACGGATATTGTTGATGATCTTCCCTTAGTTCATGTCGTGGGTCCCGAAGATTTACGGGAAGATGTAGTAGCTTCTAATTTCTCAAGAGAAGAGTTTCTCGCTAATGTCCCAGAATCTTTAGGGGGCTTGGTGAAGGTCCCTACAATAATTAAATAGAGAAAGATGTAGGAAGCTATGTATCAAAAGAGTGCCTTAGAGTTAAGAAATGCTGTGGTTCAAGGAGAGACTTCGGCTACAGCGATAGTTAGTTGTTTTTATAGCAGGATACAAGAAGAGGATAGCCACATAGGAGCCTTTCTCTCTCTATGTCAGGAGAGAGCATATGAAAAAGCTGCTCGTATTGATGAAAAGCGTGCGCAAGGAAAACCTTTAGGAAAATTGGCTGGGGTTCCCATAGGAATTAAGGATAACATCCATGTTGCTGGTTTGCACACAACATGCGCTTCAAAAATGTTGGAAAATTATGTAGCTCCGTTTGATGCTACAGTAGTAGAACGTATAGAAGCAGAGGATGGCATTATTCTTGGGAAACTCAATATGGATGAGTTTGCTATGGGATCCACAACACAATACTCTGCTTTTCATCCTACGAAAAATCCTTGGGATCTTTCTTGTGTTCCTGGGGGTTCCTCAGGGGGATCTGCCGCAGCAGTAGCCGCAAGGTTCTGTCCTATAACTTTAGGCTCAGACACTGGGGGATCGATACGTCAGCCTGCCGCATTTTGTGGCGTAGTGGGATTTAAACCTTCTTACGGCGCTGTATCGCGTTATGGTTTAGTTGCTTTTGGTTCTTCTTTAGATCAGATAGGTCCTTTAACGACAGTTGTGGAAGACGTAGCTCTTGCTATGGATGTCTTTGCAGGTAAAGATGATCGAGATCTCACATCTCAGCATTTCTTCACAGGATCATTTCATGAAGCATTATCTTTAGAAGTTCCACAGTTAATTGGTGTTCCTAATAGATTTTTAGAGGGATTACGAGAGGATATCAAAGAGAATTTCGTTGCCTCTTTAAAGGTTTTAGAAAGTCAAGGCAGCCGGATTGTTGATATTGATTTAGATATTTTACGCCATGCTGTTTCTGTGTATTATATTCTAGCTTCTGCGGAAGCAAGTGCCAACCTAGCACGGTTTGATGGGATTCGCTATGGTTATAGGTCTCCAGAAGCAAAAACTATAGAGGATGTTTATACGTTTTCCCGAGGTCAAGGATTTGGCAAGGAAGTCATGCGGAGAATTCTTTTAGGAAACTACGTATTATCTGCAGAAAGACAAAGCGTATACTATAAAAAAGGTTCGGCTGTACGAGCAAAAATTATACAAGCTTTTCAGAAGGCTTATGAATTATGTGATGTCATTGCTATGCCCGTATGTTCTTGCCCTGCATTTCCTTTTGGTGAAATTTTAGATCCTGTATCTCTATATCTTCAGGATATTTATACTGTAGCAGTGAACCTTGCTTATCTACCGGCTATCGCTGTTCCTTCCGGATTTTCTCAAGAAGGCCTGCCCTTAGGATTTCAAATTATTGGGAAACACGGGCAAGATCAGCAAGTGTGTCAGGTGGGCTATAGTTTTCAAGAACATAGTGGAATAAAAAATATTTATCCTAAAGAATATAAGAAAATTCTTGATGGAGGGGTAAAATCATGAGCAATGTTTATGCTGATTGGGAATCCGTCATAGGTTTGGAAGTACACGTAGAATTGAATACAGCATCCAAGTTATTTAGTGGAGCTCGTAATCGTTTTGGTGATGAACCTAATACCAATATCTCTCCTGTATGTACGGGATTGCCTGGAACATTACCCGTCTTAAATAAGGAAGCAGTGCGAAAAGCCGTTTTGTTCGGTTGTGCTGTGCAGGGTGAAGTTGCCTTGTTCAGCCGTTTTGATAGGAAATCTTATTTTTACCCAGATAGCCCTAGAAATTTTCAAATTACTCAATTTGATTATCCTATTGTTCGGGGCGGACATGTAAAGGCTTTAGTTCAAGGAGAAGAACGGTATTTTGAACTCGCGCAAGCACATATGGAAGATGACGCTGGTATGCTAAAACACTTCGGTAACTTTGCCGGAGTAGATTATAATCGCGCAGGTGTTCCTCTTATAGAAATTGTATCTAAGCCATGTATGTTTTGCTCCGAAGATGCTGTGGCATATGCAACTGCTTTAGTGTCATTGCTAGATTACATTGGCGTGTCTGATTGTAATATGGAAGAAGGCTCCGTACGCTTTGATGTGAATATTTCTGTACGCCCTAAGGGGAGTAAGGAGTTACGCAACAAAGTAGAAATTAAAAATATGAATTCCTTTGCATTTATGGCACAGGCGCTAGAAGCTGAAAAGTGTCGCCAAATTGATGAATATCTTACTCATCCTCATAAGGATCCTAAAGAAGTAATACCCGGGGCTACCTACCGATGGGATCCAGAGAAAAAGAAAACAGTATTAATGCGTCGTAAAGAGCGCGCGGAAGATTATAAATATTTTATCGAGCCAGATCTTCCTGTGTTACAGTTAACAGAAGCATATATAGAGGAAATTCGTGCCACGCTTCCAGAGCTTCCCTATGATAAATACCAACGATATTTAAAAGATTATGGTATTGCTGAAGATATTGCCGCTATTTTGATTAGCGATAAATACATCGCTCAATTTTTTGAGGTTGCCGCTGCACAGTGTGCGAATTATCGTGCTCTTTCTAATTGGGTGACTGTAGAATTCATAGGACGGTGTAAAAACTTAGGAAAAAAATTAGTTTGTTCAGGGGTTCTTCCTGAACACGTTGCTCAGTTAGTGAATTTTATTGATAGCGGAGTCATCACAGGAAAAATCGCTAAAGATGTAGCAGATATGATGATGGATTCTCCACATAAAAGCCCTGAAGATATCCTTAAGGAAAATCCTGATCTGCTTCCTATGACAGATGAAGAGGCTTTACTAACTATTATCAAGGAAGTTGTTCAGGAAAACCCTCAATCCGTAGCGGATTATCATAGTGGTAAAACAAAAGCCCTAGGATTTTTAGTAGGACAAGTTATGAAGCGTACTCAGGGGAAAGCTCCTCCTAACCGAGTAAATGCTTTGTTATGCATAGAATTGAAGAGTTAATAAAAGCTGGCCTATCTCTCTTATATTGGGACCAGTTCTTTTGAAATTCTTATGAGAAAAGATCTAGTCTTAAAGAGGACTGTTATCACAAGTGGCACAAGCGTGTAACACAGCAGGGGTTACTTTTTCCTTCTTTTGGATTTCTTTTTCCTATGCTTTTCTTCTTCTGGAGAGGATTGTTCGTCTTCTCTTTTATGTTTCTCTCGTCCTGAGTGTTTAGAAGATTCTGTTCGGTTTACTTTACGTAGTAGTGGGCTGTTTTCTTGGCCTAGTTTCCTACTTTTAATCAGGGGGGAAGAAACATTCCCTAAGGGAGCAATAATTAAAGATAGATTTGAGTTGGAGCACGATTCGTGGGGTAAGCTTGGAGGAGTGAAGTTAGGAACTCCAATGACTTCCTCTTCTTGGCTAGGAGAATCAATATCGCTTGAGAAGTCGGGTTCATAGCCGTTTGAAAGTAGTGTATGTATAGAATTTTTCTTGTGAAGAACAATATTTCCTTGACTGCTATGGCGTATCCGTTTTTGGCGAGCAGCTAGCCGTGCTTGTTGTGCTTGGTGGGTTTGTTGAGATTTTATAGATGCTGGGCTTTTTCTTTCAGTAGTAAGAAGCTTCTCATCACTTAGATATTGCTTAGAAGGTCCTAGTGGAGTAGAAGACTGATCAGTAAATTGGGAAATTTTTTTCTGTTCTTTGATGAGGGCTTCGGTTTTAAAATGTTGGAAAGTCACCTTATGCAGTGAAATTAGGGATAAACCTATTGTCATTACCCCCATGGAGAATAAAGGATTAGCAACAATTAATATGCTCCCTCCAGAAGCTACAGAAGCAGTTGCTAAAAGTAATGACGCCATTCCCAACAAGATAAAGGGTAGGAAAATAGCTGTTAGGGTGTCGGCAATTTTTTGTGCTTTGGAAGTTGACGCAGCGTCAGAAATGAGCATAGCTAGTCCCAGAGTACTGAGAACAAAACCAGGAATTAAACCAAATAACAGTAATCCCTGTCCTTGTGATACTATTAGAATGGATACAATAGCAATGATAGCAATTGCAATAATGGTGATATCATAGACATAGCGCATACAAGGGTAGCGATCAGGAAGAGAAATCAGTCTCTCTAGAGGATTAGATGGTTTCGGAAGACGCCCATACATAGTCTGTGACTTAGGATTAGGGCCCGACAGGGTGGAACTTAAGACTTTACTCATGCTATACCCTAATTTTTGACTTAGTTGCTTTTATTATAATTTCTTACATTGTTTATTTGGATTATTTTGTTTTATATTTATGTTAATTTCTTATAAAGATTAAGAAATTTATTAACATGTGCGCCTATGTTCCTATCTTTCGAGTCAACGTTAATTGGCGTATTGCGTGCTCTAGAAGAAGTGATAAAAGAGACAATAAAAATATGAAACACGGAGAAGAATTTTAGGAGAATTGTGGGTTAGCTCGTGGAGAAAATAGTTCCCTATGGATATGCAGAAGAGTGGTGCTAGTTCCTGCAGCTCCCAAAATGCCAATCGTTAAAAATACTACTTCAGGAGAAATCATAATAAGACAAAATATTGAAGCAACAATGAGAGCGGTTACTAGAATACTCATTATCCATGCTATCAAGTAGGAAGGAACATGACGAATACCCTTTCCGGAGACACATTTCATTAGGCAGATCGTGGGGAGTAAGACGGTGCCTACAAGAGACATTAGAGGAAAGCTAAGTATTTTTATTGTTCCAAGAACTGTGGAAATAACAACTTCAATCAATATAGCTAATTTTGGATGCAGAAGAGCTTGACGCTGACAACAACGAGCCAGAACTCTCTCTGGGAACGTCAAGTCAATATAAATGCGTGTGCCCTTTTGATACAATTCACGACAATCCATTTTAGACAAGAGATTCCCATTACTTAGAAACAAAATTTTAGGAAGGGACAATTTTTAGTACAATAATAAATCCTTTGTAGATCGTTTTAAAATAATCATTTAAAACGAAATTATAGCAGACCCTCCAAAAAATACTGAAGTCTTAAAAGGATAACTAGTACTTTGGGTGTTATGGCTGTCTGCTAGAGAAATATCGTTACCGAGGGACCAGCCATAAAATGCTTTGATAAAGCTTCCAGGCCAAGGAGAGAGTTTGATATTTCCTTCGATTTCTCGTCCTTGGTACTCAAAAATACCTTCGGAAGAAGCTAAATGGTTTTTGGGAAGTTTTTTTCGAAATCGCGTTAAACGATAAGCAGCTCCAAAATCACATACCGAAGTGCATTTGTATTCTAATGAGAAGTTCAGAGGATAAATGCAATGAATAGTGACTTGATCATTCGGTTTATAGGAGGCTCCAATTAGAGGCCAGGCTTTTTCTTGATGTAATCCTGTTTCATTGATCATTCCGAATACTACGGAAAGCTGTCGTGTCGCTTGATATTTTCCCGACAGTACTGCCTGATGCAGGCTGTAGCCAATCTCAAGGTTTTCGGGATCTACAAGAGAAGAAAACATTACGGACCACTGCCAATTTGTTAAGGATACTGTATAAGCTCCTAAGGAAAGCATAAGATAATTATAGAAGGACTTATCTTGAAACGTTGCATAGCCCAATAATGATTGAGGATCCCCTACTTTAGGTTGTGTGTGGTCCCAGAGAACATTAACGCCTACATACCCTGTGGATAGAAGTAATCCAAATTGTGGGTTCAGGGGTAGGGTAAAAAGAAGAGAAGCATCAGATTGGCGTAAACCTAAAGATTGATGGGATAGTTTTTTAAATTCAGCATTTTCAACTTGCAAATATTGCATTTGCAAAGAAAAAAGACGAGGTTGAGAGGATGCTTCACGCGCTTCTTTATCGATCCCTAAAGCATCATGGATCATGTAGATCGGGGTGGAAATGAGCTGACCAGAAAGAGTCAGTAAATGGAAAAACAATTTCAACATATTCCCGTCACTATATTCATTAACTCTCACTAGAAGAATTTCTTCGAAACTCTGTTTCAGAGGACACAAAAGTTTTCATAGCTAGAAGCGCTGAGTATTTTGCCTAACAATAGACTAAACCATTTATAGGATAGATTACTACTGATTTTCATATTCTGTATCTGATGAGTTAACAATACATACCTTCTCATAGCTATGTGCAAGAGAGAATTTCATGAAATGTTTTAAAGTGTGTTTTGCATACAAGAGGTAAAATGTCTTTTCCTAAGGAGTGAACAATAGATTTTCCTGCTGCTTTGACTTGAGCCGATGCTCCTTTAGGTAATTTTACGGAAAATTGCTTTTCTAGTTGTTCTATGGCAGAGATAAAAGCTTCTCGAGCCAGTATAGAAGCTGCTGCAACAACGATATCTTGTTCGGCATGGGTTGTTTGTACTACAGGGATGCTTACATGTTTTTTTTTCAAAGCATTGAGCAAGATACTTTCAGATGAAGCAAATTGATCCGAGATAGCAAATACGTTTTCTGCAGGATGCGGAGATAATTCATCAATAATTGTTGCGTGTGCCCAAGCCAAAAGAAGATTTAAGTTTTGAAACTTTTGATAGAGTTCATTGTATTTTTGTGGATAAAGCACCAAGAGTTTATACGTACATAAAGAGCGGATATTTTTAGCTAGTGAGATAATTTGAGTATCCTTAAGTAGTTTAGAATCTCGAATTCCTGTGTTGTAAAGTTTTTGAAGAATTTCTTTACTGGAAGCGAATACCCCTGCAATACACAGCGGACCAAAAAAGTCTCCCTTTCCGGATTCATCTACTCCTAAACGAGGACGGAGATCTTTTTGCGTATCAGGGCAAGAAAATGTAAGCAAGATTTCTGGTTCTAAGAAAAATTCAATGAATTCTTGTGATCCTTTTCCTTGAACAACAAGCTTTCCTGAAGAATATAATGCGCAGCTTACTGAAGATGAGCGTGCTAAAAAAATTGTATGAGGGGGATAGGAAAACTCAAAGCCTTTTTCTTCTAGTCGGGATTTAAGTAAGCCATATAGTGAAGGAGATAGTTGGGTAACAAATGGTACTGACATAATACAGAAATTCACTTTGCGTAAGAATTTGAATAGGAAACTTTATATGTTTTTCATGTTTTTACGCATTTCTAATGTGGAGTTCGTCATTTTATGGATTTTAAAATACAAATTAAACGTTAATTTTGTATAGTCTTGCAATAAGACAGGACTTGAGTTTATAAAGAAGGAAATTTCAATTTTAAGATGGACTTGAGATTGAAAAGATAATCTACGGACCCTTGAGAAGCAACAATTTCTATGACAGAACATATTCATCAAGAATTAGTTCATTTAGGCGAAATTTTTCGTAATAAACGTGAAGAAAAATCCCTATCATTAAAAGATGTAGAAACCGCAACTGCTATTCGTTGCTCGTGTTTAGAAGCAATAGAAAATGGGTGCTTGGGAAAGTTGATTTCTCCAGTGTATGCTCAAGGATTTATAAAGAAGTATGCTGCGTATTTAGGCTTAGATAGCGAACGTATTCTTCAAGAACATCCTTATGTTATTAAAATTTTTAAAGAATTTTCAGAACATAATATGGAGATGTTGTTGGATTTAGAATCTATGGGGGGGAGAAATTCTCCGGAACAGATTATTCGTGGTTGGTCAAATCTTTGGTGGGCAGCGCTTATTGTTGGTAGCATTGTGACCATTTGGTGGTTGGGTTCTCGGCTTTCTATTTTTTAAATTTATATATTTTCTCGATTATATTTCCTTAGGGGTGAATTTTTTCAGCAGGGATGATCGCACCTCATAGGTTGTTTAATTCTTAGCTTTTCTATTGAATAAATTTAAAAGTATTCTAAAGAAGTATTGTAAATACAAACAGTCTTTCTTTGTATGAAAACTACAAAAGGCAGATGTTCTCTGCCTTTTGTTTATTATTTTTATAATTTTTTCTAAGCTATTTAAATATAAAGCTTGGAAAAGTTTTAATGTATCCACTAGAAGAATAACTGTGCAAGCTGGCTCGTTTTCTCTGCTGTGTTTAAAAGTTGCTGTTGTTCTTTTGGGCCAAACCATATGCCATCAGATTCATCACCTGCTTCTGAGGTCGGGTCAACGGTTGTTCCCCCAGTAGCTCCACCTGTGGAATTATCAGGATCATCTCCACGGTCACTTTCTAGTCCTCCGTCTACTTCAGAATCATCCCAGGGATCGGGAAAAGCAGGAGGAGCAATATGCTGATTAGGGTCTCTGTGTAGCAAGGATATGAGGTCAATCAGTTTCCACCACGTGTCTTTAGGAGGATTGCCCTCTTCGTCTACAGGAATAAGGTTGACTGTGAGTAAACCGCAAAGAAGGAATTGTAGGAAGGTGGGATGGGATACTGTGAGACTGTAGTTCCCTCTACCTATTTGGGGTTGGAAACAAGGGCTTCCTTTGAGTAAATAATAGAAAGCATTTTTTATAGTGCGCATGACTGATTCGGCGCGTCCATCCACCTTTTCATTTCTTCCCGATCTTGCATTACGGCAAAGGACTCCCTTTAGTTGCTGTTCTAATTTAGTCCAATTCACTTGTTTCATTAACTCAGGAGCTTCACCTGGAGAGTGGTTAGGGGAGATCCAAATGGTAGGCGGATTGTGCGTGGATGGACTATGAAATCCTTGTCTTATAGCAGACACTTCTTCACCATCTGTTTTAGGAAGAGAAGATTCTATGTCAGCAGTTTGGAAGAGTTCTTTTTGTAGGTATTGATGGAAAAATGCTTGTATCTTAGCTTGAGCTTCTCTGCAACATGTTTGTATATGCTCTTTATCATTTTCACTTAAACTTTTTCCAGTGATCATCAGCGATGAGACATCGATTCCGGAGGATTGTACACCAATACCAGCTACAATAGGTCCGTGTGCTGAAGATAAATCTTTAAAAAATGCGCGATCTGGATGATCTTCGGGAGTTGCACCGTCTTCTTCATTAATCACACAAGTGCATAAACATTGGAAACATAAAGCTAACCAATTGGGACAGTGAGACTCACACCAGGGTTGGCAGCGATCTCTGCAGAATCTGGCTCCTTGCTGTGTATGTGGACTATCAAGAATTTGAGTAAATAAATTAGCTGCATCTTTTAATGTTTGCAGAACAACATCGTCATTAGTCCCTAGAGAGATTCCTATAGACACTGTGTGAGAGGATCTTGGTTGGGTAGTTATTGGGTGTTGAGACGCTGCTCCTGTTTCTTGTAGGGGAAATTGTTCAGGGGAGTTGGTTGATGTTGTAGACCAGAAACAGTCACATTTAGGGACAGGAAAGCACATAAAATTCCTCTGATGTTAAAATGTTTAGAGACGAAAGGATCGTTGGTATTTTTTCTGGTTCATTGTTGATAAGGCAAGCAATTTTGTCTATGAATTTGATTCTAAGATGCTGATTTTTAGTTTTTTATAAAAAAGTGTTTTAGTTTTAGATAAATGTTTATAAGGAAAAATTTTTCGATAAGTTCAAATTGTTTTTCTGTCCAACGATGTGTAATCGGGCATATTAGTTGTTTCTACTCATTCTATGGGTTGCTAGTCTTCAACCTATTTTTATTGTATTCATATCTTCGAGTATTGATCGTTTTTCTATAGGATTTTTTAAGTATAGACAATGGGGTCGAGATATCCAGACTAGGATTAGAATTTACTCAACAGAGTAGATGTCTAGTTGTGGTATTTTCTCGATCCCCACATGTTTTGCTCGCTATTTATTGGGTTTTAGCTTGAGCAATTTTCATCACTGAAAAAAGTTCTGTCAAATTACTTGAGCTACTGAGTAGCTCTTTCTGTCTTATAATTTCATCATTTTCATCATCAGGGGGACATTCAACACCATCAGGTAGATGGTAGTCATCAGCAGGGGCATTTGACGTACTATCTGCAGAACTAATGCTTACCTGGCGGGTTAACTGTCGTTTAGTGGGTGCTTTCGATGTTTGTGATTTTGCTAAATACACTCGTTGTGAACGTAGGAAAATTTTCATAAATGGATCATCAGCCTGAGAAATATCTACTGGAGATTGCTCAGAAGAGTCCACAGGTACGTAGCCACAACAAAGCAAAATTAACATTAATAGTCGTATGAAACTCTTTATTTCGTAAGAAGGGCAGGCTCCACTTTTAATTAAAGGAGAATTTGGGCCGGCGGATATACAGAGAAATTTTTCAAATATCCAGGTGACTAGATGAGCTTTTTCAAACCCCAGGATTCCTACCTGTCCGGTAGTTAAAGATTTTACTATTAGCTGGGAAAGAAATTTCTGTGTAACAGATTGTTTGTATTTCGATGCTGATGCTGATGATTGTATTCCAGAACAGACAATAGAATCCCTGCGTCCAGAGTTGGGATTTGTTGCATTGAAAATCATGTTATCCGAGTTATCAATCAGCCAGCATGGGGGAGGAGTAGGTGTTTGCTCAGGATTTAGCCATGCCTGTGATCCAATGATTCCTAAAAGGATAGGTAATGTTTGCTGGACTTCATCATCATCACTGGTGATAGATAGGCTAGCATCATAAAAAAATGACTGAGAAATTTCTCGCATACCTCCAGAGCATTGATTTTTGGCTTCTTGACAAGCTGCTTCGAGTTCTTGTTTTTGTTCTTCAGTAAAATTTGCACCACTTTGTACCATGCTTAATACATTCCATTCTAACGTGTTAAGTGCTAACCCTAATGAAATTGGGCCATAACTTTGATTCATCCCATCAATAAATTGGGGAATATTGCTTGTGCTTGTAGTTTCCACAATGCAACAAGCTTGGAAACAAGTGCAAAACCACCTGCCGCAACTTCCAAAACGTCTTTCACAGGGATTAGAGCATTGTTCGTAGCAGACAACGCATCCTTTTTGGGTTCTTGGGTGTTCAATGATAGAGCTTACTATCCCAGCAATTTGACTCACTTGGCTTGCTAAGTCACTTTCACCGCCAAGTTGTAGTCGGATTTCCGATCGTGCTTGTGGTTGTTTAGTGACAACACCAGAGGTGGATGGATTTTGAGAAGTATCAATAGATCCTGAGCGTACTCGAGAAAACTGAAAACTAGGAAAACTAAATGCCATACATGGCCTCCGTAGATTTTTGAATTTTTCTCCAAGATTCTGATGTAAAAAATGAGCATATTTTGTTTTTCATCAGAAAATTTGGGAAAGCAATGTAAAGAAATTTTTTTAAAACATCCATTTTTTAAATTTTTTTTTACACTTGCAGAGTGCAGGAATTGCCAGAGCCACGAAATTTTTTCGTGTTTATGGAATGTAAATTGAGAGAATTCACGTCTTTGGAGATAAGGAAGATTTTGTATTTGCTTTAGTCATAGAATGACGTGTAGTTTTTATCTTTTTTGGTGTAGTTGAAGAGTCTTTTTCGTTGTTTATTTTTGTAGTAACGGCTAAGAAAGCTCTCTTTTTGATGCAGGTAAGGCAAAGGATTTCTTCAGATGTACCATGATTTAACCATGGAAAAGTTGTTTCTTAATTGTCATGTTTTTGCTTTTGTGCATGTAGGGAAATGAGGAAGAGGTTGTTTTAAAGTATAATTAAATCTAGATTCTCTTAATGAAAAAAGTTAACATACTCCGTAGCCTTCAGCACAATCTCAATCCCCCTGAGAGTGTGGTGAGGGCAATTTTTTATTTTGTTTTCTAACATGATTCTTTGTTGCTATCCTTTACCCACCTCTACCTACCTATAGAAATAGGTGGGATCTTTTTATTACCTACAAATTTCTTCAATAGTTAAATTGGGTTTCTATCTAAATCTTCGTTGAAGTTTGTGGTGCACTAGCTTTGCTTGCTTATGCTTATACTTGTATATTAGGGTAATATATTTTAAACATTGCTTCTCTATAGGTTAACTCCATCTATTTAGACTGTATTGAGATATATCTGGTACAGCAGGACATATTCTATTTCTATCTTGAAATCCTATAATTTGCGGTCTTGGATTTATTTAGGGATTGTTGATTACGAAAAGAAGTATGTGTGATCAACACTGTCGTAGTCGTTAATTTTACTTTTAGATATGAAGAGATGCTAATGCTGTCTTGAACAGTGTGGGTTTCTATTTGGGGAGAAGAAATAGTGTGAAAACGGAAGAGAAGGGATTCGAACCCCTGGTTCCTTTAAGGGAACTTCTGATTTCGAATCAGATGCATTCGACCACTCTGCCACTCTTCCGTACGTAACCAGTTTAGGTTTTCTTAATTAGGAAATCAAGCTCCTCAATGATAATTTTCTTGTGTAACCCATCTCTTTGATAATCAGAAATTAATTTCTGTAAAAACTCCGCGTTATCTCAGAAGATCTTCAGCACGATCTCCTTAAGAATAAGAAAGATTAAAATATGCTGATGTATTCATTAGCTTGGTTTAGGGGTCCTTGGGAGATTCCATTTCTATATGAGTATGTTAGGTAAAATGATAATAATAAATTATGCTAAAAGTAGTCTGTTTGTTTTAAAATAAATTAAAGGCTTTTGTTTTTTTTATTTTATTATGTCACAGCCTCTGTATACAAATAAACTGATTAACGAGAAATCTCCTTACCTACTTCTTTATGCTCATACGCCGGTGAATTGGTATCCGTGGGGTAGTGAGGCTTTTGATTTAGCAAAATCTCAAGATAAACCTATCTTTCTTTCTATAGGGTGCGCTCATTCTCGGGGGTGCCGTGTTATGCTTCAGGAGAGTTTTGTAAATCCTGAAGTGGCAGCCATGCTCAATGAATATTTTGTTAATGTTAAAATAGATAAGGAAGAGTTGCCCCATGTAGCTCATCTCTATTTTGATCTCGCTCAGTTGCTTTCTGTATCGGGAGAAGGACAGAGCATTTCTTCCTGGCCTTTGAATGTATTTTTAACCCCGGATTTGCTTCCCTTTTTTTCTGTGAATTATTTAAGTGCTGAAGAGAAGTTAGGCATGCCTTCATTTTCTCAAATGATAGAAAAGTTATATGCCATGTGGAAAGACTGTGAAGAGAGAGAGGTTCTTGTCCGTCAGGCTCATAAGGTTATGGAAATCGCCTCTTTTATAGAGAAGTGTTTTAAAAAAGAACTCCTAGAAGAGCAGGTCCTTTTGCAAACGGTATCTGCAATTTATCATGATATTGATCCTCATTACGGAGGAATCAAATCTTTTCCTAAAACCCCGCCTTACTTACTCATTCAATTCTTATTACGTTACAGCATAGAATATCAAGATAGTCGTAGTCTGTTTTTTGTGGATCGTTCATTGCAGATGATGGCTAAGGGAGGGATTTTTGATCATCTAGGAGGAGGTTTTTATTGCTATACTATAGATGATAAATGGTTAATTCCTTGTTTTGAAAAACAACTCATAGACAATGCGTTTTTACTGTTAGACTATCTTGATGCTGGAGTCTGTTTAAAAAATCCTCAGTACCTAGAGATTGCAAAACAGATACTTCATTACATGTTATCAGCACTGTACTATCCCGATGTGGGGGCTTTCTATACTTCAGAACACGGGGAATCTTGGGGAGCCTCAGGGAAGTGCTTAGCCTGGTCAGGAGAGGAAATTCGTGAGATTTTAGGAGAAAGAGCAGATTTATTTTGTGAGTATTATGGCATTTCTCGAGAAGGATTTTGCAATGGGAAGAATATCCTCCATATTCCTGACCATATTAACTTAGAAGAAATTGCAGAGAAATATCATTGCTCAGTTGAAGAATTTTTTGAGATTTTAGATTGCCTAAAAGATAAGTTACGTTTGCATAGAGAAACAAAGCTACAATTATTTAAAGATGACCAATGTTTGGCTTTTCATAACGGATGGATGATTCATGCTCTTGTGATTGCAGGGAGAACTTTAGGAGAGAATCATTATATTTCTATAGCTATGAAGTGTGGTGAGTTTATTCGTAATCATTTGTGTGTGAAGACGACATTATTACGCAGATGGAGGGAAGGAGAAGCAAAATATTCTGCAGGACTGGAAGATTATGGTGCTGTTATTTTAGGGTTCCTTTCCCTATACGAAGTTGGATGTGGCGCGAAATGGCTAGTATATGCTGAGGAGCTCATGAAGGAGGTTCTCATTTTTTTCCGTTCGGAGAGCGGGGGATTTTATACTACAGATGGACGTGATTCCTATTTGCTTTTTCAGCAAGAGAGCTTATCCGATGGGGAAAGTATTTCCGGAAGTGCTTTGATTTGTCAAACCTTAATCAAGTTACACATGCTTACGGAAAAGAAACACTATCTAACCTATGCTGAAGATACATTACAGTTAGCTCAGGCCCGATGGCATACGCATAAATTTTCGTCTATGGGAAGCTTAATTGCTGCTCAGACTTATTTTTCTCGTAACCACAAAAAAATTCTTATTTCTCTTGCTCATGAAGAAGATCGTAGAATCATTTTATCTTATTTTTCTGGTCGCTTTCTTCCTTATGTATCTTTAGTGTGGATGAAACAAGGTGAGAGAGAATTATTAGAACGTCTTCTTCCGGAACATGAACATTCGTTAATCCCCAAGGAGGGCCAGAAGTTATCTATTGTTTGTGTCATTGAACCGGAAGTAGGAAGGAAATTTTCGAATCTAGAAGATTTTTATAACTATTTGAAAGAATATACTTTATAAATGTATTTCTGCGTGTTTTGTCAAGGTTTTTCTCAAAGTGGCTAAAATTTGGGGAATTTCTTATAGTGAATCCCAGTATCGGGAACTATTAGGAGTAGCAAATCATGAAGAGTAGAATCCTGAGTATTTTTTCTCTTACCAGCTGTTTGTGTTTCTCAGTACCGCTAATGGGAAATTCTTCTTTACTTTCCTCGCCTTCCAGCTACTTAGAGAAAGTTCCAGAAGATCCGTCAGGGATTGCTATTCATGATCGAGTTTTATTTAAGGTCGATGAAGACATTGTTGTGACCACTTTAGATGTTATACAAAAATTGAATCTTCTTTTTGCTTCTTCGTATCCTCATCTTTTAGATTCTGTTTCTGCGCGCTCACAATACTATGCTTCTATGTGGCCTGTAGTGTTAGAGTCTGTTATTGATGAATTTCTTATGGTTGCTGATGCAAAATCTAAAAAAATTTTTATAGATCCAACAACAGTCAATCAAGAAATTGAAGCTATGTTTGGTAGAGATCTATCTCCGTTTTATGAGCATTTCGATATGACAGCTGAGGATATTTTTAGGGTTATTCATCGTACATTAGTTGCCCAAAGAGTTATGGGAATGATGGTACGCTCTAAAGTTATGTTAAAAGTCACCCCGGGGAAAATCCGAGAGCATTATGATGCGTTAGCTGAGGAGGCAGCGAAAACATCGGTATGGAAATATCGCGTAGTCACAGTGAAGGCAGCTACAGAGTCTTTAGCTAGTCAAATTGCGAGTAACGTGTGTGCGCAACTAAATGAAGCACGTGTGTGGAATAGAGAACGACTTTCCGCTTTTGTTCTTTCTCAGGGAGGGGAGTTGATGTATTCCGAAGAATTCGTTCGTAATGATAAGGAACTTTCCGAGGCTCATAAGAATGAATTGCTCCAAGTGAACTATCCGGAATGTATTTGTGGTCAACCGAAACTATGCAAATCAGGATATAAAATTCACGTACTTTTGGATAAGTCTTCTATGGTAATGCGATCTCTCGAAGATATGGAAATGCAGATCAAACATATGTTATTTATGCGTTATGCGGAGGGAATAGAAGCTCAGTATAAAGAAAAATTACGTTTGCGTTATGGCTTCGATCCTTCTATAATTTCTACATTGCTTTCTCAAGAAGCACCCCCACTATTTTCTCTACTTTAGGAGATCTTGTGTCCCGCAGCTCCCCGGAACAGCTCATACAATTTTTAAAAGAAGTTCGGGGCTATCCCAAAAAGGGGTTGTCGCAAAATTTTTTAATTGATGGGAATATTCTCAAAAAGATTCTTGAGATTTCCTGTGTGCAACCAGAAGATTGGGTATTAGAAGTTGGTCCTGGGTATGGAGCTCTTACTGAGGTTTTGGTCAATAGAGGAGCTCGAGTTATCGCCTTGGAGAAGGATAGTATGTTTGCATCGACTCTTCGTCTCTTGCCTATAAATGTACACATTACAGATGCTTGTAAATATCCTTTAGCTAGTTTACCTCAGGAGGGCTATCGAGGGAAAGGACGTATTGTTGCTAATCTTCCGTACCATATTACTACGCCTTTACTAGTAAAATTTTTTACTGAAACTCCAAATCTATGGAAAACAGTTACAGTAATGGTTCAGGATGAAGTTGCTCGCCGGATTACGGCACAGCCTGGGGGGAAAGAATACAGTGCCCTCACGGTGTTCCTTAATTTTTTTTCTGATGTGCGTTATGCCTTTAAGGTAAGTCCTAGCTGTTTTTTCCCAAAACCTAACGTTGGTTCGGCTGTTGTCCATATGGTTGTTAAAGATACTTTCCCTCTAAAAGATCAAGATCACGATGCATTTTTTACTCTTACAAGAACAGCATTTGGGAAAAGAAGGAAATTCTTAGCTAATGCATTAAAAGATCTTTACCCCAAAGCAAAGGTTTTACTTGCTTTACAGGAACTCCATTTTTCTGACAAAACGCGTCCGGAAACTTTATCATTGCATGACTATATCCGTCTGTTTCATTTGCTCTCACAGTCTTGAGGAGAGAGGGGGTCTTATTGAAGAGTAAATTAAAATTGAATTTTTAATTTATTTTTAGACTACTTTCTCGAAAAAAAGAAAGAAATAGAAAAAAGAACCTGGTAGTATCTTATTGAGATAAACCACAGGAAAAGCTTTTATTGCTTATTTATAACGGCTGTTTTCTAATGCAGGGGTGTTGAAATGGAGACCTGGTTATATTGTCTTTCGCTGAGTAAGAAAACTCCTATTGCCTGTTTACCTATACTCTCTCCCGTAATGCTACAAGCAGATCAATGCCTTCCCACTCTTTATTTATCCCCATTTAGTCGGTGTTCTGATAGTAAGATTTTTGTAGCTTCTGTAATTGGGTAATACCTGGAAACATACGAAGTATCTTTGATTACAGTGTACTCAAATGACTAGAAAAAGATGGTATTGCTCTGAAGTTAAAATGTGTCAGAATACGTTTGACCATAGTTTCTACATGTAAACCCGTCTTTTTTTGTAAACTTTCCTTATCTCCATGGTAAACAAATGTATCGGGAATGGCAAAATGTAAAACATCAATTTTAAAGCTATATGTAGCTAGGAAGTCATTAAATTCCGATCCCAGTCCCCCCCGAATTGCATGCTCTTCAATGACGACAACTCTTGTATGATGCATGAGCAAAACACCAAATAGATTGTTATCGAAAGGTTTAATAAACACAGGATCAACAACAGTAGCGGAAATTCCATGCTTTAACAATTGTGCCTGTATAGAAAGTGCAGCGCTACACATATGCCCTAGGGCAATAATTAAAATATCCTCTCCTTGAGTTAGGATCTCTCCTACCCCTGGAGTACGGTGAGCCTGGACATCCACAGAGAGAGGATCTTTTTGAAGAGCAGGTATGTTGGGATAACGAATAGCTGTTGGGGAATTCCAAGAAATAGCAGAAAATAGTAATTGTTGGAGGACGACAGCACTGCGAGGTTGGCAGATTACCATATTAGGCATCATCCGTAAAATACCTAGATCATAAATCCCATGATGACTGCATCCATCAGCATAGGCTAATCCTGCACGATCAATAGCAAGGATTACGGGGAGATTTTGCATGCACACATCGTGGAAGACATTGTCGATAGCACGTTGTAAAAATGTGGAATAAATAGAGCAAATTACAGGAACTTGGGCTTTGGATATTCCTGCGGATAGAGTGACGGCATGACCTTCCGCAATACCCACATCAATAAAACGCTCAGGGAAGTTTGTTTTAAATTTTTCTAGGCGTGATCCTAAAGACATTGCTGGGGTCACTACATGTAAATTAGGAATCATTGTTCCCAACTGACAGAGGGTTTCACCAAAAATATCGGGATACGTTGGTGGTTGTTTAACTACGGGAAGTTGAGTATTTTCTTCATGGGTTGTGAAATTGGCGGAAACCCCATGGTATTTTGAAGGATTTTCTTGAGCAATTTCTAAACCCTTTCCTTTGGTTGTACATACGTGTAAAAGAATAGGGAAAGGTAAATCCCGTACGATGCGTAATACAGAGATTAATTTTTTAATGTTATGCCCGTCAATAGGGCCCACGTAAGCTAAACCAAATTGTTCAAAAATAGGAATAGGACAAAATAACGACTTTAAACATAGAGATAAGCGATGCCATTGCTTAGCAATGCCCGTACCATAGCGGGGAATACGAACTAGCCATTTATCCATTTTTTTAGAAAACGAGCTCATTTTCGGATGGTGTATCCATCGAGAAAAGCTTTGAGACATTACTCCCACATTTTGAGAAATCGACATATTGTTGTCGTTTAAAATCACAATAAATTTTGACAAGTCAGAACGGATATTATTTAGGGCTTCCAAAGTTAAACCGCAGGAAAATGCCGCATCGCCTAGAATGGGAAGAATATGAGATCGGGATTCTGGTGGAGTTGCTTTTGCCATACCCAAGGCTAGGGATAAAGCATTTCCTGCATGTCCTGAAAAAAAGAGGTCATGCGGACTTTCTAAGGGAGAAGTAAAACCACTCAACCCGTGATCATGACGAATACGGTCAAACTGCGCATCATTTCTTCCCGTGATTAGCTTATGAGGATAGGCTTGATGGCCCACATCGAAAATAAATTTATCCTCGGGAGAAGAGAAAACATAGTGTAAGGCAATCGTTAACTCAATAATTCCCAGATTTGAAGCAAGATGCCCTCCCGTTTGTTTCAAAACTGCAATAATTTTATGGCGCATTTGTTCCGCAAGAAGAGAAAGATCTGCGTAGGACAGTTTTTTTAAGTCTTCAGGAGAAGAAATTTGGTCTAAAAGAAAAGCTGAAGTCATTGCTGTTTAGCCGGTACAAATGGTTGTAGAGCAACTTGTCCTAGAGTATTTTTTGTCACTGCGCCGTTAGGTTGTATAGAAAGAATATAGCATTGCTGATTTTTAACAGATAGTAATGCCATTCCCTGATGAATTAAAGAAAACACTTTTTCATAAGTAGATACAATAGCATCAAAAGACTCTAAAGTTTCTAGGTGTTGTTCAGTAATGGAAAGTTCCTGAAGTATAGAGCTAAGATCTTGGGAAAGGGTCACTAGACTCCTCATCTGGTTAATTTAATGCGTAGGCACTTCTTCTAAAGCAGGAAACTCTTCTTTATGCTTTTCTGATAGTTGACGTACGCGTTCTTCAGCTTGACGAATGCGTGACTCACAAATACGCATTAAGGATTCTGCTTCTTCGTAGAGTTGTAGAGAGGCATCTAACGATGTTGTGGGTTGACTCATTAAATCCACAATCTCTTCTAACCTATCCATAGCCTTTTCAAAGGAAATTTCTTCCATAATTTTAAGACTCTTAAATTTACAAATACTGCACATCTTCTACAGAGAGAATCGCTTCTCCATCGTGCAATCGCACTTTGATTTGATGATGTTTCTGCAGATTTTTAACTGAAATAATAGCGCAATGTTTATTAAAATCAAAGAGCATAGCGTAGCCACGTTGTAAAACGTGTTTGGGATTTAGTGAAAGCAGCTGTTTGTATAAAGTATGGTACTTTTCTTGATTTCTTTCTATGATCCGGCGTAACGCCTGATAGAGAGTATTGTCATAGGTAATCATGTTCTCTTTGTAGGCATGGAGTTGATGGGAAGTAAGGCTAATTATCCGCTTGTTTATATTGAGTAGAGATTGTTTTTCTTGAAAAATTTTTTGATTTAAAGAGTGCGCCCCGTAAGCTAACCTTTTTTGTTTATGATTAAAAAAGTAAAGAGAGCTTTGTATGCGTTGACGTAAGACGCGTAAGACTTGGAGTTTCCAGAGAAAAAGCTTTTGGGAAAACGGCTGTGTATAGGGGATAGTAAGATTTTTTTTGATATGAAAATACCGATGTTTCCAAGCAGATAGTTGGTTACATAAACCCATATAAAGCAGGTGAGCAATATTACAAAGACGTTGGGATGTGCGGTGTAAGAAATTGCTTCGTAGCCAACGAGAAGATTGTTTGTAGTGCTGCAGTGCTTGGGAAAGTTTTGTTTGCATTAACCTCTCGATAGAGAGTCTTAGGTAGTCTAACGATTGTTGGGCGGAGTGGAATAGATCAATACGAGTTAGGTGGCGTCTCCATTGTAGGAGCTGTTGTTTTTTTGCAGACAGAAATTGTTGTGCGTGCGTATGCAGGTGAGTTAAGGAACTTTGCAGTGTGTGAAGAAGCTGCTCACTACTTTGGCAGACAATTTCTGCTGCTGCTGAAGGAGTAGGTGCTCGGACATCAGCGGCAAAATCGCAAAGTGTGTAGTCGGTTTCATGGCCTACAGCAGAGATAATGGGAAGCGAGCTTGTAGCTACTGCTTTTACAAGGATTTCTTCGTTGAATGCCCAAAGGTCTTCAATATTCCCTCCACCGCGAGCTAGGATGAGAACATCAGCTAATTTCTCAGTATTCATAACTTCAATAGCTTTCACAATTTCTTTTGCTGCAGTTTCTCCCTGTACCGTGACAGGATAGAGGAGTACTTTATATTGATGACAACGACGAGAAAGAATGCGTAGAATATCTTGAATCACAGCTCCTGTGGGACTAGTAATCACACCAATGCATTGGGGTAAATGCGGTAAGGGTTGTTTTCTCTCTTTAGAAAAGTATCCTTCAGCTGCTAACCGCTTTTTTGTTTCCTCAAGTTTATGTAAAAGGTCTCCTTCTCCTGCATAAATTAACGCATGAGCAATGATTTGGTATTGTCCTCGCGGAGCATAGACAGCAAGTTTTCCATGAAGAATCACCGAATCTCCGTCCTTGGGATAACGATCAAAATATTGACTTTTAAAATGAAAAAAGGCTCCGTGCAGAAAGGCGGTACTATCTTTAATACCGAAATATAAATGCCCGCTGGGTTGTAAAGAGACATTACTCAGTTCTCCTTTAACCACAATGTGGCAAAAATTAGATTCTAAAAGATTTTTTATGGATTTTGTGAGAGAGGCTACTGTTTGAGGAGAAGATGACATCAGCATGAGCAACAAAACATTGTGGTTTCGCGTTTTATTTATTGAAAAAATACTTTAACCTTTGTTTAGAAAACTAGGGAGAATCGTAATTTTCCTAGGATTTTCCCCGCCAAGCATAGCACAAAGAATGTAAGGATGAACAGATGAAACGCAAGCGTTATATTTTTGGTAATTGGAAAATGAATAAGACTTCTCGGGAGGCTAGAGAGTTTTTGTCCATTTTTTGCCCTTTAGTTCGGGATAGTTCTTCTACTTCTGTCATTGGTATAGCACCACCATTTACTGCTTTGTCTGCGTGCTCTGAGAGCATACAGGTTCATAATTTTCCTATTTGGTTAGGAGCTCAGAATCTTCATCAGGAGTTATCCGGAGCGTTTACAGGGGAAGTGGCTCTTCCTATGCTTCAGGAATTCGGTGTGCGGTTTGTTTTGCTTGGCCATTCGGAGCGCCGACATATTTTCCACGAAGACGACGAAACAATAGCACTAAAAATAGAAAGAGCGGCTCGCGGGGGGATCATTCCCATTTTGTGTATAGGAGAGACATTAGAAGTTAAGGAAGGGGGAAGAACACAAGAAATGTTGTCCAACCAATTAGTGTCTGGGTTGTCACGACTTACAGAGACCGCATCTATTATCCTCGCTTATGAACCTGTTTGGGCTATCGGAACAGGAAAGGCAGCCTCCATTACTGATGTGCAGGAAGTCCATTCTTTTTGTCGTCAGGTACTGTCACAAATTTTTTCTAAAGAAAAAGCCGAGACAGTACCTATCCTTTACGGAGGTTCTATTAAAGCAGATAATGCTAGGAGCTTTGCAAGCTGTCCTGATGTTGATGGTTTATTAGTAGGGGGAGCTTCTATGAACCCTAAAGAGTTTTCTCATGTAATTGAACAATTCCATGTAGTCTAAGAATGTGAAAAATAACTTTATTATTAGATATAGATTTTTTTCTATTCTTGTAAGAACATGAGAATGTGCTATGTGCTTTTTTAGGATTTTTTTATTATTGATGCAAAGCACACAGCTCTTTGCCCATTATCTTTCTATGAAGTGGGTAGTGCATAAAGAATTTTAGGAGAACACCGTGATTGGCTTGTTTTATACATTTTTATTTGTTTTTCTTGTTTTATGTGTATTTCTTTGTGGTTTGATTTTAATTCAAGAAAGCAAGAGTATGGGCCTAGGGTCTTCCTTTGGAGTGGATTCTGGTGATTCCATGTTTGGAGTTTCTACTCCGGACATCTTAAAAAAAATAACAGCCTGGCTAGCTCTTATCTTTTGTTGTGGGTGTTTGTTTTTATCTTTTGCTACAAATTATCTAGGAAAAAATTTTCACGATAATTTTTCTACTGTAGAAGAAACCCCTTATGAAGGAAAAGAAGCTCCACAAGAGTAAAGTGATTGTATCATTTGTCTAAGCGTGTTCTTCGAATCTTCCTACCCATTACGAAGGAAGTTTATTCCATTTCTATGCTACTTCATTGACAACGGGTTTTTCAGTTTAGTTAGTAGGGTGCTTGGGATTAGATTGAGTAGATTTTTTATATCCTATAGGAACAACCCTAATGATAAGGCGTGCATTAATTGTGTTTAGATTTGTCTAATTTAAGATAGAAGAAGAATCGTTTGTCCGCCTCACGCTTTTCATATACAGAATATAGTCGCCAATGCTCAAAAATTTTAGTCCCCAAAGTCATTTGGTATTCTAAATAGTTAGGCATATTGGTGTGGTGCCATCCATACCTCAAGATCAGGTGATAGTGCCAGCAGGGGTGGGGGCGTAGAAATACCTTACCTAAAAGAAAATTACGACGAGCGGATAAAGGAGAGTCCAGAAGTTCTTCTATAGGGCGGCTAACATCAAGAATGTAGTTCTCCTTATCACATTTACGTAGTCCGTACTTACTTCGATGCAGGAACTCTAGAGTAATAGCCATATGTTCGCTGCCCACCCATTGCCAAAAAAGGTTCATGTGGTCCCAGCAGTGTTTTTTCCAAATCCATTCTGCATCTAAGGAGAAAGTATTTTTTGATCCTAAAGGTAAAGAAAGGGTACATGCGGTTTTAGGAAATGTAGTTTTTGCAAATGCATTTCTAAAAATATGGGTTGTCCAGAGTTTTGCAGTTATTTGAGGTGCATGAGGAGACATTCTGTGAGACAGGAAGGATTCTACTCCTAACTTCATTAGATGTAGTGAAGAAAAGGCATCGTGAATCGAAAAAATATAATGCTCATCATTTTTCATTACAGGCCGTGAAGCCAGGGTATAAGAGATAAAAGGCTCAACAATGTGTTTTGTCTGTAGGTAATTTTTATATGCTGAAAACCGGTAATCTACATGTATTTGGGCCGAAGCTTGAGTATGGTGCGTAGATTCTTTAGGGACAGAGCTATAGTAAATAGCAGAAGCTAAGAGAGTTGGTGTGATCGTCCCCCAAATTAAAGGAAATGCGCGGTAGAGTTTAGGAGAAATAGCCGCACGTAATGAAGAAAAATTTTCTCCAGGGATATTATTACTGAAGGCAAAGTTAAAGTACCCGCATTCTAAGAAATTTTCAAAATATACTTTCGTATTTTTGATGTTTTTCGGGTGCTGATGTAGAGATACGCAGGGGAGTGCTTGATTGACATTTTGAAAGGAATTGACTTTTACGGATGAGAATATGTTCCCATAAAACATAGGATCTCTCCAGGAAAGACAAACCTGTGTAGGACCTGTATTTTTTAAAGAAAAATTATTTGGGAAGATATCGGCAACTGTTTCCCAACTATCACTTACATGGTATTCTCCAGAGAGCTTAGCTCGATATTTTTCTAGCGAGAAATCTCCATGAAAACGATAGCGATCTCGAGGTTCTGGCATGTCAATAGCTAATCGGTGTGCATAATAGCTTTTTATGTTGAAGACATTTTCAGGATGTTCTTTTTGAGAGAAATGTATGTTATAGCCGATGCCAATGCCGTGCTTAAAAAAGCTATCTAAAAAGAACGTAGATGAGAAATGTTTTTTAGAGATAGGAGAGTAACTGATCCCCAAGTAAGAACCTAAAAATCCCCCAGTTCCTCCACGAAAGTTAATAGGAGGTTTAGGAATTTCCATAGGCATAATGGAAAACTTAGGGAAAAACATGAGGGGAATATTACAGAGACTAAATGTTGTTTTCCCAATAGATAATACTCCGTCGGAAGAGTATTCTAAATAATCTCCTGATAGACAAATGTGTTTATCAGGACCTTCAGAGGTAGAGATGTACCCTTTGTGAATGATAATGGTTTCAGGAGTGAGAGTCATCATAGAGCCGCCTAAAAACCAAGGATATAAGGCGAATCTTCCATTGGTTAATAAGCAAGAATCTGTATCTTCATAATACTCTAAATAATCACAGATTAAGGTTTTTCCTCGATAATTGACCATGATATTGCCATGGGCAATGAGCTTTAACCCCCGGTCTGGAACATTATCTACATAAGCACGGTTTGCTTGTATGCGGAGATTATTATGGATGTTGAGCACACCATCTTCAATATCTAACGTTCCAGATAGTCCTTTAAAATGACTTAAGTAAGATACCTTTTTTTTTGCTGCTTCTTTATGTGTAAGTGCTTCTGAATAGAAATTATAGGACAGTAGAAGAGCTAAAAGAACACAAGAGAGACTACGTTTCATATTTTGCCTTTATTCGATGATTTTCATAAGTAATCCGGCTAAAATATGACGGTTTTTAGCTTGTATTTGTGTCATTAACTGAATCAATAAACGAATGTCTTCGTGATTTTTTGATGTCACCAAGGATTCCAGAATATCGAGCATGAGTTTAGTTCGTGTTTCAGGAGAGATTTGGTAACGTAGGTAAGGAGAGTTCGGATGAGGTTGTTCCTCTTCTGTATCAATAAATAGGAGAGTTTCTGTAATGAGTCGTTGCGCATAATGATGTAAAAAGAATTTATGTTGAGGGTCTTTAGTCAGATTATATAAAGCAAGGTGCGCGTAAGCACGAATAATGGGTTCTCCAGGAAGCTGAGAAGCTTGCTGGAGAATTTCTAATGCGTGCTGATGAGAAGAATGGGATAGAAAAGTAATGGCTTTGGCTGCAAGGGAAGTTTTTTGACTTTTAAGTATTTTTTCTATGTAGGCAAGATACGCTTCTTTAGGGAGCTCGAGTAAAGAAACAAGAATTTGTTCTTCAGTAGATTGAATTGTAGTTAATGCTTTTGCTCGCTCTCCAGGGTTAGTAGGAAGAATTAAGTTTCTATATTTCCATGCTTGTGTAGCGTGACCTGGGGAAAACGTTGGAAGGAGAACTTGGCTATAGTGTGGTTGTATGAGCCACTCTGTCATAAAATCTAGTAGATGCGGGTGAGTGCATCCTAAATGAATTAATGCTAAAGCCGCATTAAACTTAACCTCGAGATTTGACGTTGTTAAGAATAAGGGAAGAATCAGAGGAGTTCCTAACTCTTTGGATAATAGGCGAGCTGTGTAGATAGCGTGGCAACGTTTTTCTTGGATTTGTTTTATGAAAATAGGAAGGGCTTCTTCTTCTTTCCCTAAAGCAAGGAGTGCTTGCGCTGCAGCTAGAGAGATATCTGGGTGGGGGTGTTCGGAAAGCTGTTGGATCACGTGATAACTTTGACCATCTTTGAGTAGGCCTAAAGCATAGAGCGCGCCTTCACGATCTAAAGGTGATGCACTTGTTAACAGATTTCTTAACGTAGGGAGAAAACGCTTTTGACGGTATTCTCCGATGAGTAGTGTTACATAATTGCGTATTGAACTTTTAGGAGAGGCCAGTAGTTGACGAATATAGGTATCAGATTCTTCGGTTTCTAATTTTAAAAAGATCGCTGATGCAATGCATTGAATTTCTTCTGGAAGTTTATGAATAAAGGCGTGTAAGTGGTCAATGACTTTAATATTTTTACGACCAGCAAGACGATAGGCAGCTTCTAAACGAATCACCGGGTAAGGAGAGGATAACGCTTGAAATAAAAGTTCATCGGCAGCATTGCCTAGATGTTGGGAAACTGCAGATAAAACTAGTAACTGTTGTAAAGGATCTTCTGTATGCATAGCTTGTGAGAGAATATCCAAAGCTTCTGATGATCCCACGAGGCCTGCCCCAACAATAGTACTTTTACGAATATAAGGGTCAGGGGAATATAGGCCCTGTTTTAAACAATTTACAGAAATGGTTCTTAATAATCTAAAGTCATGTTCTCCATGGGTATCCAAAGCATCTAGATAAGAAGTAAGAGCTTGTTCTATAGATTTTTGACTAGTATAAAGAATTCTATGGCTTACGGATTCTGGGAAATTACCCAATACTATGCTCGAACTTAATAGGAATCCCAAAGTTACAATTAAACGAGATGATCCCATAAGTTAATACCAAACTTTAAAAGAAGACGTCGTAGTGTGTTAATAGGAAGTCCCTGTACATTATAGGTACAACCGGTAATACTGTGGACAATGAGTCCTCCACCATCCTGAATGCTATACCCCCCACATTTATCTAAAGAAGAAAAAGCTTGTACGTATTTCCTGAGATATGTTTCTGGAAGTTGTGAGAAAGTGACTTGGGTAGTCTCATTTCCTGTAATGAGTTGATCGTTTTGAAGTAAGGCCAAACTAGTAATTACAGAGTGTGTTTGGTTGCTTAATGTCTTTAACATAGCAACTGCATGTTCAAGAGAAGTGGGTTTATTAAAGATTTTTCCTTGATAAACAACAATAGTATCTGCGGTGAGAATCAATCCTTTGGGGTTGTGAATTGCTTGTATAGTTTTAGCTTTACCAAGGGCTAATTTTTCGGAATAAGCTATAGGATCACCACAATAAGGAATTGATTGTTCATCAAAATCTGATGAAATGCACGTAAAGGGAATACGAAAGTACTGCAAAATAGATTTTCTTCGTGGAGAAGAAGAACCAAGAATGAGATACGGCTCCATGCGTCCTCACAAGAATATTCTCAATTGTTATCGTTTTTATGATTTACTTTTTGTATAGTCCGCCATAGTGCCATCAAAGAAGATAATTTTTCCTTTTTCAAAGATAAGTAATTTATTTGCGCATTCGTCAATTAGAGTGCGATCGTGAGAAACAAATATTGCTGTGCCTTTATAGTCATTAATAGCCCAGGATAGAGCAGAAACCGACTCTAGATCTAAATGATTATTTGCTTCGTCAAGAAGCAATACATTGTGATTTTCTAACATGATTCCTGCCATTAATAACCGTGCTGTTTCTCCTCCTGATAATGTGTGAATTTGTTTAAAAGCGTCGTCACCTCCAAACAACATTTTACCTAAGACACTGCGAATATCTTGATCACTAATCCCTGTTTTACGATTACGCAACCATTCAAATAAGGTTTCTTCTTTACAATGCTTTAGCACATCAGAGTGGTTTTGAGGGAAATAAGAAAGAGCTACTTGATGGCCAAGTTTTATGGATCCTTGAGAGGGATCTTCTACTCCTGCCAGTAGTTTCATTAGCGTAGTTTTCCCAAGACCATTGTTTCCAATAATTCCTAGCTTATCTCCCTGGTATATCTCTAAGGAAAACGGTTGAAACACATTATGATCGTGATAACTTTTACTCAAGTTCTCTAAAGAAAAAACAACTTTTCCTGGGGATTTTTCTGTCACAGGGAAGCGGATATAGGGACGCTGGATGTTACTTTTCTTTAATTCTTGAGGCTGGAGTTTTTTAATTTCTCTTAAACGAGACTGTACTTGACTTGCTCGAGACCCCGCTCCAAATTTAGCAACAAACTCCTTAAGTTGAGCAATTTTTTTTTCTTTTGATTTAATATCTGCTTTTTCTTGCTCTCTGGAAGCTGTTTTCATCTCCACCATAACATCATAATTTCCAGGATAGATAATTATGGTATCATAATCAATGTCGGCAATATGTGTTGTAATGGTATTTAGAAAGTGCCTATCATGACTGACAACAACCACTGTGCCATCATAGTCTTTTAAAAAATTCCCCAGCCAATTAATCGAATGAATATCCAAATGGTTTGTAGGTTCATCAAGAAGAAGGGCTTCGGGATTGCCAAAGAGTGCTTGGCATAAGAGAACTCGAAACTGGAGGTCAATGGGAATCGTTGACATCTTTTGATAGAAAAATTCTTCGGGAACCCCAATACCTGTTAAGAGTTCTTCTGCTTCTGCTTCAGCACGGTACCCATTCTCTTCGCCAATAATCTCTTCAATTTCTCCTAAGCGAATGCCAATAGCGTCAGTAAACTCTTCTAAATATAAAGCATCTCGTTGTTGGAGAGCATCCCATAATCGAGAATTCCCCATGATAACGCAATCTAAAACTGTATGCTCACTAAAACTATCAATGTTTTGACGTAAGATACCTACTTTTTTAGGTAAAGAAATAGAACCCCGTGTAGGCTCAATAGCTCCTGTAATAATTTTGAGTAACGTAGATTTTCCCGCACCGTTAGGTCCTGTGAGTCCATAACGATTTCCCGGATTAAAAACTACGGATACATCATCAAATAGTACGCGTGTGCCTACAGTTTTACTAATTTTATCAAGTACGATACTCATAGGGACCAGCATAACAAAGAAAGGCTTAGAGCACAAGAGGTTTGCCTCAGCATCAACTGTGAGGATGAGCTTGATCGTAGGTTTGTTTTTTTAGCTTGATGGATACTCGAGTGTATATTGTCGTAGTTTCTAGAGAGCTATGGCCAAGAAGAGTTTGGATTGTTTTTAGGTCCATGCCATTTTCTAGCCAATGCGTGGCTATGGTATGACGGATGGTATGAGGAGTAATTGTTCCAGATAAACCAGAAAGAGTTAAATATTTTTGAAATTTTCTATCAATAGACCGCGTTGTCAGTCTTTTCCCAAAACGATTTAAGAAAACGGCTCTACTGTCTTTTTCTATGTGCGCCCTTTGAGGATGATGAAGGTAGTTTTGTAGCCATTGCGCAGCATGAGGCGTCATAGGGACCAAGCGTTCTTTTTTCCCTTTCCCTCGAATGCGGATTAGATTTGTATCAAAATCAATATCTTCGTGATTGATAGCGACAATTTCACTAATACGTAATCCTGAGCTGTAAAATAATTCTAACAGACAGCGATCGCGAAACCCTGTATATGTAGATAGATCTGGGGTAGCCATGAGAATTTCCACTTGCTCGTAAGTAATAGGAGAAGGGATTTCTTTAGGTAAGCGAGGCCCAGAAAGGCCTTCTGTAGGGTCTTCAGTAAGGATACCCTTTTGTATGCAGTAGCGAGAAAAGCTTTTTAAGGTAGAAAGGTGGCGCTTTATTGTACGTTTAGCCTTATTTTTTTTCATCAGTTGGAGAATATAGATACGAAGAGTATCTTTGGTAAATAGAGAGAAAGAAATGTTTTGTTTTGTCTGATTTTCTCTAGAGGGATTCAGAGAGGGGGAAGAATCTAATCCTTCATGAGATTCTAAAAAATTTTTAAAATAGTTAAGATCGGCACAGTAATTTCTTAATGTATGAGGAGAGGCCACTTTAATTGTTTTTAGATAATTTAGAAATTCATAAAAGGCAGAGATCATGGCTTCTCCGTTGCTTTTCTCAATTATCTCGTTCAATAGATTTATTTAGAAGAGTTTTTAGGAAAGGGGTAACTACGAAATTCTTCTGCAGCCATGACATTAGGGAAAACCTTCCCAGCTTCGATTTCAAAATCTCGAGTATTTAAATAACGTGCAGAAAAATGCGTAAGCACTAGCTGTTGTGCTCCTGCCATTAATGCTTGTGTAGCCGCTTGTTTTGCTGTCATATGGTAGTGACTTTCTGCTAAATGCCGGTGTTGCTCTAAATAGGTGCTTTCACAGAGCATGATGCGTGCATTTTTAGATAAATCTACGACAGCCTGGCAGGGTAAAGTATCGGCAATAATAGAGACACTATCTCCTTTACGAATGTAGCTAACATCTTTAAGATAAATGGTTTTGCCATTTAATGTGATTAGCTCATTTTTCAAGAGATCTTGCATGATCATTCCACGCAATCCTAAGGCTTGGATTTTTTCTGGAATGAACTTGATCGTATCAGGTTCTGTGATGCGCCATCCTAAGGTATCAACAAGATGATTTAAGTATAGAGCTTCAATACGAAAATTCCCAAAATCTTCAACAATGCCCTCTTTATCTATAGGATGTTCAACAACATTAATTGTTTCGTGATAAATTGTTCCAAATCGCAATCTATCAAAATATTTTTTTCCAGAAGCGGGATAGTAGCAATGTATAGGATGGGTCACTTTATCTAAGTTAAGTCGCATGAGCATAGAGCCTAAACCTAGGCAATGGTCTCCATGAAAATGGCTGATAAAAATTCGAGAAACAACTGTGGGTGCAATATTGGCAAAAATAAATTGTCTTTGCGTTCCTTCCCCCGGATCGAAAAGTAACCCTTCATTATTCCAACGAAATAAATAAGCACCTTGATTTCGCATACGTGTAGGTTGTTGGCTGGAGCAACCTAAAATAACTAACTCTCTACAGCTCATAAAATTAAGGAGATTTTTCTGGAGAAAAGTATAGGGTAGCGTAATGAAGTAAAATACTCTACTAGAATCATCTTTGTAAAAAGAAATTGCTCAATCAGTTGGGGTTCTCTTTGATGAAGCAGAAGTCCAAGGTTGATTACGCACCTCAGGATTTTTTGCATGGATCGTTTTCGCAGAGCTATCAGAATCACTAGATAGACTGGATGAAGAGAGTTTATGCTGTAAAAATTGAAGAACAGAGGATCGTTTTTTAGTTGAGGGTGTCGTATTTGGCGAGGTGTCTGAAGATGGATCATAAGGTCGCGCTGCTTTTCTCCTGGATTTAGGTTTTGTTTTCAGTTGGTATTGTTGTTCATCTCTTTGAATCACATGGTGAAGCAACCGGTTATGTCTCGTATCTAGTTTAGAAAGATCAAGATCTCGAGGACGTGTTGTGGGTTGTAATGAGGGGGATGGAGTGGAGAGAGATGTGGATACATAGTTTACGACGATAGAAAGAGCAAAGATAGAGACGAGGAAGATAGCAAGAGAACTAAGGCCAATAAATATGGCTTGAGGGATAAATGGAGTGGCCAGAATGCTACCAATAGCAACTAAGGGAAGTGAGGTGAGTAGAAGTAAAGTAATCCAGGCGAATATCTTGTTCTTTTGTATTGGTGTACTTTTAGATGAATGAGGTCGTGTAGCAGTGTCTATGCGTTTGTGAATGGGAGAGAGAGCCATAGTGATTGCAGCATTAATTAAAATACGTGCAGTTTAGAAACTTTCAAGACGTTTGTAAATATACAGTTTTTTTTAGATATCATAGTAGAGCCATGCGTACTATTTAAAAATGGCTCTATACTATGTTGTAAGCAGTTAATTTAAATTGGGGAAAGCGACTTTAAACACATCATCATAATGTGCTACAAAGTGCACCTTAAGACCCTTTTTTAAGTAAGAAGGAAGTTCTTCATAATCGCGACGATTGTCTTCGGGAAAGATCAATACATTTAGGTGAGAACGGCGAGCTGCAATAAGTTTTTCTCGGATGCCTCCCACGCTCAATACGCGACCTGTTAGAGTGATTTCTCCTGTCATACCTAGATTGTCTAGCACGGGTGTCTCTAAAAGCAGAGAAAGCAAGGAAGTTACCATAGTAATTCCTGCAGAAGGCCCGTCTTTAGGGGTCGCCCCTTCAGGAATATGGATATGTACTTGAGATTTTGGGAAAAAGCTATAACCCGGAGCATAATTTTCTAAGGCACTGTGTAGATAGGTCCAAGCAATTTGGGAAGATTCCTTCATAACATCTCCCGCTTGTCCTGTAAGATGCATATCTGTTTTGAGTGAGGGAACCTGAACGCTCTCGATGTAAAGAGTTGCTCCTCCTAAAGATGTCCATGCTAAACCTGTAGCCACACCCACAGGTGTTGCATCATAAAAGCGATCAGTAGAAAAAATAGGTTTCCCAAGATAATCCTGAAGATTTTTTGTATTGATCTTATATTGGATGTGTTTAGGATGAGCTTTTTCTTGGTTTTTAACTATTTTTAAAGCAACTTTTCTTAGGACTTTTTTAATGTTATTATTCAGGGTCCTGACCCCAGCTTCGCGAGCATAATGATTAATCATATGCTTAAGAGCTTCCGGTTGAAAAGTAATCTCACGAGCTGTTAATCCTGTTTCTTTACGCGCTCTTGGGATCAAGTATTTTGTCGCTATTTGGAGTTTTTCCTCAAGAATATAACCCGATAAGCGCAATATCTCCATACGATCCAAAAGAGGGTCAGGAATGGAATCTAATACATTGGCTGTAAGTATGAACAATACATTAGATAGATCTACACGTACATCTAGATAATGATCTAAAAAGTCTTTATTCTGTTCAGGATCTAGAACTTCAAGTAAAGCAGAAGCTGGATCACCGTGGTAGCTGGCGCCAATTTTGTCTACTTCATCAATCATAATTACAGGATTCATTGCTTGACTTTGTTTCAAAGCTTGGACCATTTTTCCTGGCATGGCGCCAATGTAGGTACGACGATGTCCTTTAATTTCTGCTTCATCACGCATTCCTCCTACAGAGAAGCGGAAAAATTTTCGATGCAAAACCTTTGCAATGCTACGTCCAATACTAGTTTTTCCTACTCCCGGAGGGCCTACAAGACAAATAATACTTCCTTTAAGACCTTTAGAAAGCTTTCCTACGCTAATGAGTTCGAGAATACGTTGTTTAATCTCCTCAAGTCCATAATGGTCTTTATTCAGTATGACTTCTGCTTTTTTTAAATCATGATATTCTTTGCTGTAAATTCCCCAAGGAATAATTGTTAACCAATCAAGGTAATTACGACAAACTGTATACTCTGCAGAGGAGGTTTCTAGGGTTTGCAATTTCTCAATTTCATCTTGAATAACCTCCATAGCATATTCCGGCACTTCACGTTTTTTTAAACGTTCCGTGAATTTTTCTAAGTCGATGGCGCGATCTTCTTTTTCTAGGCCGAGTTCTTTTTTGATTGTTTTTAGTTGTTCTTTTAAAAAGAATTCTTTTTGGCTTTTTGTGATTGTAGCTTCAATTTTTTGGTTAATGCTACTTTGTAATCGACTAAGATCTAATTCCTTTTTTAATAGAATCAGTGCTTTGTCGATACGATCATGCATATTTGTAGTTTCTAAAACTTCTTGAAGCTCTTCTCTTGTCGCTGTTGTCAAAGCTACGGAAAAATCTGCAAGTTTCCCTGGTTCTGTAAAATCAGAATGACCAAGGAAGATTTGTAATTCTTCTTTGAATAAGGGGTTGAGTTTTAAAAGATCCTTAATTACTGAAACAATACTGATAGAGTACGCTTTTAATTCCTCAGTTAGTTCTTTATTATCCTTATGATAGGAGACCCGTGCTTTAAGATATTTATCTTTAATTGGTGTAATAATGCGAATGCGCTCTTCAATACTTAATAGAACTTGAGCACTTCCTCCTTCTATCGGCATGATGCGAAGAATACGAGCTACCACGCCCACACGATAGAGTTGATTAAATCCAACTTTTAAAATGTCAGCGTCTTCTTTTTTAGTAAGAATTAAGCCGATATATTTTTGAGAAGATTTTGCTAATAATTTTAAGACTTCATAATAAGGCCCAGACTCAATAAGAATTGGTGCCGCCATTCCTGGGAAAAAGGGACGCTTGTTTAAGGGAAGGATAAATAGATCTGAAGGTAGGGAGCGGTCATCGTTAGATTTTTCTTCAACTTCTTCAGATGAATCTAATATTTTTTCTACTTCTTCGGGATGAGGATCCAAGATTTGAGGGTCATTATTTGTCGTAGAATCCACAATGGTCCTTATAATTGTTAGATACTTTAGTCTAAGTTATGGTAACTACAGTTACACAGATTTTGGGTAAAGAAAACCCCATTTCAACCTATTTCACTATACTACAAAATTAGAGAAATTCGTGCATCTACACAACTAGAGAAGAAGTTAATTCAAAGAAAAAGCATTATACTTGCAGACTAGCTGGGAGGGAGAAAGAAAATTTTTTATGATTGATGTTGACAGTGTTTGAGTCAGCGTTATTCAAATTTTTTTTATAAGATTTGCCTCTGCGTATTTCTCTGTGCATAGTTTTATAATAATGATGGCCCATTATTTATTATTATTTTTTGATTAAAAAAAATTAAATGTTATAGTTTTATTGCTCAGCTGTTTTTTTTCTATTTTTGATTATGCATTTTTATAGGTATATCATTATTGATACCTCAGGGTATCAACCATTTTTAGCTTATGTAGACCATCAGAAGATAATACAGCAATGGAGTCTTCCTACTGGTCCTGATCAAGGGATGGTATTAGAATTTATTTTAAAAAATAGTAATTTATTTTTTCAGGGGATTGGTGTAGCTGTTGGTCCTGGAAATTTTTCTGCAACTCGTGTTGGTTTATCTTTTGCTCAAGGTTTGGCCTTATCTAGAAGTATTCCTGTGGTCGGCTACTCGTCATTGGAAGGATACCTCACTCCACAGGATAAGGGAAAGGCTCTTGTCCTTCCTTTGGGGAGAAAGGGCGGAGTAGTGACCCTAAGCTCGGATCTTTCGGAAGAAGGGTTTATTTTTGCGAATAACGGTGTTGGTCCTGGAGTCTTATTATCTTATGATGAAGCATCAGCCTACTGTTTATCTCATGAATGTTATCACGTAGTTTCTCCGAATCCCGATCTGTTTCGTCATAGTTTTTCAAGCAGAATTCGTTTAGAGAAAACCGCGCCCGCTGTTGATCACATTAGAAGAAATATTGTTGCCCAACTTATGTTTGTAGAGTGTAGTCAGCAACTGGTTCCTGATTATCGCAGTTGCTCCTGTTTTTTTTAGTTGTATAGCCAGTTTTACCTAAATATTGTTAGTAGATAAGAGTCTTTTAGTCTTTTATTGGTTATTCTAGTCGATACTAACTAACTCTTGAAGGGTAATAATTGGGATGCTACAATCAAGGTGCCTTAGAATATGTAGGTTACCATAAGTAGCCTTAATGTTTAGGGTTAAATTTAATTGATGTGAATTAGGTGGTGCATGCCCAGTGTTAAAGTTAGAGTTGGTGAGCCTGTAGATCGTGCTTTAAGAATTTTAAAAAAGAAAATTGACAAAGAGGGAATCTTAAAGGCTGCTAAGTCACATAGGTTCTATGATAAGCCTTCGGTAAAGAAACGGGCTAAGTCTAAAGCGGCAGCAAAATATCGCAGTCGTTAAAATGTCTCTATCGGTGTTGGCATATGGATTACTATGATGTTTTAGGGGTTTCTAAAACTGCTTCTCCAGAGGAAATTAAAAAAGCTTATCGTAAGTTAGCGGTGAAATATCATCCTGATAAAAATCCAGGAGATGCTGAAGCAGAGAAACGCTTTAAAGAAGTTTCCGAGGCTTATGAAGTGCTAAGTAATGCACAAAAACGCGAATCTTACGATCGTTATGGTAAAGATGGACCCTTTGCTGGAGCCGGAGGCTTTGGCGGCGCAGGAATGGGCAACATGGAAGATGCTCTTCGTACGTTTATGGGGGCCTTTGGAGGAGAATTTAGTGGGGGAAGCTTTTTCGAAGGCTTATTTGGTGGCTTAGGAGAAGCTTTTGGCATGCGTGGTGATCCCGCAGGCGCACGTCAAGGAGCGAGTAAAAAAGTCCATATTACCCTATCATTCGAAGAAGCCGCACACGGCACTGAAAAGGAATTAATCATTTCTGGATATAAGACATGTGAAACTTGTTCTGGTAGTGGTGTTGCTAGTGAGAAAGGGATTAAGTGTTGTGAGCGCTGTAAGGGTTCTGGCCAAGTAGTGCAAAGTCGGGGTTTTTTTTCTATGGCATCTACGTGCCCCGAATGCGGAGGTGAGGGGCGCATTATTACGGATCCTTGCACCAATTGTCGCGGTCAGGGAAGAGTAAAAGATAAACGTAATGTTCGTGTCGAGATACCTGCTGGTGTGGACTCTGGTATGCGTTTGAAAATGGAGGGGTATGGAGATGCGGGACAAAATGGTGCCCCTGCAGGAGATCTTTATGTGTTTATCGATGTTGAACCACATCCTGTTTTTGAACGTAAGGGTGATGATTTAATATTAGAGCTTCCCATTAGTTTAGTTGATGCTGCTTTAGGAATGAAGAAGGAGATTCCTACTTTATTAAAAGAAGGGATGTGCCGCATTACTATTCCTGAAGGTATTCAAAGTGGAACTGTTCTTAAAGTAAAAAATCAAGGATTTCCCAACGTTCGTGGACGAGGCAGAGGAGACCTACTGGTACGAGTTTCAGTAGAGACTCCCCAAAATTTATCAGAGGAACAAAAAGAGGTTCTTCGTAAGTTTTCTGCTATAGAAAAAGAAGATAACTTTCCTAAGAAGCGGAGTTTTTTAGATAAAATTAAAGGTTTTTTTTCTGATTTCGCTGTATAGAAATAGGGAATAGAGCGGTCTATTCTTTTCTTTATAAGGAGAAGTCATGACAACAACAAGGTATGAATTAGTAGCTTCAGTAAAAGAGGTTTTAAGACTTTCATGGAGTCTAAGGTTTGCTGAATCCAAAATGCTCTTGTTGTCTAGACAGAGTGATTCTGGAGGTACGTTTCAGTTATCTTGTGCTGGTCATGAGCTAGCAGGAATTGTTGCTGGAAAGAGTTTGCTGCCTGAGAAAGATTGGTCATTTCCTTATTATAGAGATCAAGGCTTCCCCCTAGGCCTAGGTTGTGATCTTCATGAGATTCTAGCAGCTTTTCTTGCACGCCCGACTACCAATCATTCTGCTGGAAGAATGATGCCCTATCATTATTCTCATAAAAAATTACGTATTTGTTGTCAGTCTAGTGTTGTAGGGACGCAATTCCTTCAAGCTGCTGGGCGTGCATGGGCTGTTAAGCACACGCAAGCAAATGAAGTTGTTTATGTCTCTGGAGGGGATGGTGCTACCTCTCAAGGGGAGTTTCACGAAATGCTAAATTACGCGGCCCTACATCAGCTTCCCCTAGTGACTGCAATACAAAACAATGGCTGGGCTATTTCTGTTCCTTTCTCTGAACAATGTTCGGCAGATTTATCGTGTTTAGGAAAAAGTTATCGTGGTCTGGAAGTATATGAAGTTGATGGAGGAGACTATCTAGCTCTTACAAAAGCTTTTTCTCAAGCTGTTGAGCAGGCAAGAGTTGCTTCAGTACCATCCTTACTTTTGATTAATGTAGTGCGTTTACAACCTCATAGCAACTCTGATAATCATGAGAAATACCGTACTCCCGAAGATTTACATAGTTGTGAAAGCAAGGATCCTTTACTGCGTTTAGAGGAGCAACTGATAGTGGAGTACGGTATTACTCCTGAAGAAATTTTAGAAATTAAGGCTACAGCAGAAGAAGAAGTAGGTTATGCATGTTCTCTTGCAGAGTCAACACCTTTCCCGAGTAAAGGATCAACAAACCATGAAGTCTTTGCTCCCTATACACCAGCATTAATTGATTATGAGGATTCTTTAGATGTTGCGCGTCTAAGCGATGCTCCACCTAAGGTAATGCGTGATGCCATTACTGAGGCTTTGATGGAAGAAATGTATAGAGATTCCGGTGTAGTTATTTTTGGTGAAGATGTTGCTGGGGATAAAGGAGGGGTTTTTGGCGTCACACGAGATTTTACCCGTAAATTTGGCTCCCATCGTTGTTTTAACACGCCTTTAGCAGAGGCAACAATTATTGGTACAGCTATAGGAATGGCACTAGATGGTATCCACAAACCCGTAGCTGAAATTCAATTTGCTGATTATATTTGGCCGGGTATCAACCAGCTATTTTCAGAAGCTTCGAGTATATACTATCGTTCTGCTGGAGAATGGGAGGTTCCTTTAGTGATTCGCGCTCCCTGTGGCGGGTATATTCAGGGAGGCCCCTACCATTCGCAGAGTATAGAAGCGTTTCTTGCTCATTGCCCAGGAATTAAGGTTGTTTACCCCTCTAATGCTGCCGATGCAAAAGCATTATTGAAATCAGCAATTCGTGATCCAAATCCTGTAGTATTCTTAGAGCATAAGGCATTATACCAACGCCGGGCTTTTAGCTCCTGTCCCGTGTTTTCTTCTGAATACATACTTCCCTTTGGGAAAGCAAAGATTGTGCGTCCAGGATCAGACCTAACGATTGTTTCTTGGGGAATGACTCTAGTATTAAGCGTCGAAGCCGCTAAAGAGCTTGAAGATTTAGGCATCTCCGTAGAAGTGATTGATTTGCGTACGATAGTTCCTTGGGATTACGCTACTGTATTGGAGTCAGTAAAGAAAACTGGTAAGTTATTAATTACTCATGAAGCTTCAGAGTTTTGTGGTTTTGGTGGGGAGCTTTCTGCAACAATAGCGGAGCAAGCCTATATGTATCTTGATGCCCCCATTCGACGTATTGCTGGTCTACACGCACCAGTACCCTACTCTAAGATACTTGAAAATGAGGTTCTACCTCAAAAAGGAAAGATTTTCCAGGCTGCTAAAAGTTTGGCAGAATTTTAGTTAAAAGCGTTTTGCAGTGCTTTAAGGAAGGGAAGACTTTTTTGATGATTTATAGTCACACATGTTAGTGGGTGTGTAGACTCTAAAAGACGTACTGCTTCTAGTAGAGCCAGTTGGCACATAGCTTCCCATTGAGGGTACTCTTCTTGACATTCCCCTAAATTTGTCAGTCCCAAACACTCGATTTGTAATGCAGTGATTCCTTCTTGTTGACACTGGAAGAAACATTGTTGGTACATATTTACAAGTTGGATAAATGCTTGTCGATGACAAAAATCTCTGAAAGTAATCGCACGCCGTTCTTGGCGGAGATCCACCAAATGTTCCAGACTTAAAGGATTCATAATGATGAGGTGAGAAGCCGGTGGATTTCCTGCAGACCGTATCCAAGGACCTATAGCAATAGATCCTGGAGAGAAGGAGACACTAGAATCCCCCGTAATTTGTGCCCAGCAGGATTTATCTATCAGAGCAGTGACGGCTAGTGTCCTTCCTACAGCTAGACCATACTCTTTTGATGAATTAGTGAATATGAGAATCGCAGATCGTGGAACTTTTATAGAGCTATCATCAGAGGGATGGCCGCGAAAGAAGTTCAGTTGTTTTCCTGTGCTGTTATTCGTTATAGTCACAAGCCGGGTAGTGGATTTAATCAACCCCTTGGGTTCCGTAAGGAAATGATGAAAATGCGTGTTTAACATGTAGGAAACAGGTTGTCCTTTAAGCTCGGATAATGTAGGGATTCGCAGCAAGTTTTGTGTGGGAAAGAGTTCTATAGGCTGTGGGGAAGGGAGGGGGGTAGAAGGATGGATTTCAAGAGTGGATAAGGAGTCCTGCTTTCTGCACGCGCATTTATAAGAGATTAACCAGGCATAGCCTATTGCTAATATGATGAGGCCAAACACAATATAGGGTAGAGTAATAGGCAAGGAAAATCCACAAAGCCAGGAAGTTATGGCAACTAGCATCATCAATATGCCCGTAAAGATCAGGGCAATAATATTATGGATCATAACGTAAGATGTTCTAGGGGAATTCTGGGATGTTTGGCAGGGCAAATAGCTTGTTGGACTTGTTGGAGATGGAATCATTATTTTTTATAGGTTAGGAAATGATTGCAAAAAAATTTTAAAAGAAATTCAGAGAATTCACAATAGAAAATACCTATCTTCTTAAGATTTATTGCGTGATATTTGTAGTTTGTGTTTTTTCTAAACCTATTCCAATTAAGAAAAGGATAGAGAATAGGAGAGTTAAAGGTAGTGGGGATAGAAAAGGAAGTGAGAGTGAAAGAAAAATATTAGAAGAATATAGCCAGGGAAAGGAAAGAATGTAGTGAATGTACAATTCTGTTATGGGCGCAAAAAAAGGAAGAAAAAAGGAAAAGCAAATAAGAAAAAATAGGGGCAGAAGGATTAGGGGAACGAAGAGATTATAAAGATAACCTTCTAAGGGTAGGGAACCAAAAAATTTCATTATGGGAAATATTAGGAAAATTTGTGAAGAAATTGATAAGGAAATAGATCCAAGAATATAGCGCAAAATAGGTTGACAATAGGAAGGTGCCATCTGTTCCCAAGGAGAGTAGAGGAAGTAAAATAAACGGGAGAAAAAAAGAAGAATGCCTAAAGTAGCTAGAAAACTTAGAGAGAAGTCTGGAAGATAGATAGAGAATATAGAAGAACATACTATAAAACCTACACCTAGACGGTTAAGAGAGGAGCAGCTTCCTGAAAAATAGGGAGAGATACAAAAAAGAACAAAAGAGACCCAGGAACGCCATACTGAGGGGGAAAAGGGAAAGAGTAGAGTGAAAAGAGAAAGAATGGGTAAAGCTAGTCCACACTTTATTTTTGTAGGGAAAAAGGAAAGTAGGATAAACACTCCTGAGGAAAGTAAGGAGAAATGCCAACCAGAAATTGCAAATAGATGAGCAAGTCCTTTATTTTGGAAGTGTTTCTTTATTTGGGAAGGGAGGGGGGTTCCTAGAACCAAACTAGAAGCGAATTTTCCTACATCTTGAGAAGAGAAAAGATGAAGAAGTCTTTTTTCACATAAGTGTCGCAAATAGCTGTGACATTGAGAGATTTTAGACGGGAGTATGGCGCGTGGCCGATCATTAGACTGAAAAATAAATTGAGATGTATGGTGTACTCTTGCTCCTTGTAGATAGTATTTCTTGCCAATTTCTAGAGGGGTAGCGCTAAGAATGATGCAAGAAGGAAGTTGGCGGTAGGTTGTTCCACAAGGATAGTTAAGAACTAAAGCTTCTCCTAAGTAGGAATTTTCTCTTTTGTATTTATATTTAATAAAAAATTTTCCAGAAGCTGGTCCTGCGTGATGCAGAGGGGGAGGAGAACAGGTAAACAAAGGAACAAGAAAACAGATCCCGAGAAGAATTTGGTATTTAGGTTGTTTTTTTGGTGTAAAAAGATGAAGGATGATTAAAAGGATAGCACCACATGCGGGGTAGGGACGGGATAGGAGCCCTGATAGCCAATAAAGAGAGCAAATACAGAAGGGGTGATGTTTTTGGAAACACTGGCATTTATTAGTTAACCCTAACCATAGGGAATGTATATATTGAAGAGTAGGATATGAAAAATCTCTCAAACGCATTGACATCAATATTGTGTTCTTCTGAGTTAGAAGTGTATTCTGTTGAACAGTTGCGAGAGGAAATGTCTTGGGAAGCTATTTCTCACAAAGTTCCGCGTTTACCCAGAGGTTGGTATGAACTTGTAGGGTTAACACAAAAAGATCGTATAGATTTTTTCCAAGAGTATTGGATTACAGCTTTAGGGATCAATAATAACCATTATCCTGGTATTTGTCGTTTTTTTTCTTTCTTAGATAGCTTAGATATCTATGTTTACCGTTATGCTAACGAACCTTATCATGTCAGGATGTTTTATACGTTTAATCACGGACGCTATGGATTTCAAGGCAATCCCCCTTTAATAGACGCCGAAAATTTGTTTTTCCCTAATTTAGGGGACAGAGATTATATTCGCTTTTTTAGTATTCACAATGGTTTTGGGAAATGGGAAGATGAGGGTATTTTTTCTTATCGTTCCTTAGCTAAGGCTCAGTATAAGCTACGTGAATTGTTAATACGTTTAGAAAAGATTTCTCCTGAAGACAATTGCACATCTCTTGGACTATTTCCTTTTTACGGTTATGCCGCTCCTTTAACCTATCAGTGTTTTCTTGTTGATAATGAAGTGCGTAGAGGTTTTCCTTCACCCAATATATTATTAAGCGAAGAAAGTTTAACTTATAGAAATTTAGAAAGTTTAGAGCTTTTGCATTTAACTACAAGTCAGTATGCTTCTTTCCTTTTATGGTTAGAGAATTATTTGCTTATATAGTGAAGGACTTGATAGTGGGAGAATTTAAAGAGCATAGTTTAGATATTGGTGAGAGACAAGAAATAGCCACAACTTGTTATGATCCTGAAGAAGAGTGCACAGGCACGTGTGTGGTAAAGAATGCTTCGGGGGTTCACGTGCGTCCTGCAAGTGCTATTGTTAAGTTATTAGCTGGCGAAGATTGTGAGGTGAGTTTTACCTATGCTGAGAAAACGGTGAATGCCAAGAGTATCATGAGTATCCTTATATTAGGTGCTCCACAAAATGGAAAGATTTATGTGCGCATTCGTGGGAAGAATGCTTATCGTGTATTGCAGAAATTACAGAACGCTTTTGATTCGGGATTTGGAGAATTGTAGATGAATATGCCAGCACGTTCTATAGAAACAACAGAGGAATGGCGGATTCCTGGTATGGCTATAGTTTCAGGAGTGGCTATAGGTAAGGCTTTTTTCTTAGGCTCTTCTCCATTGCAAATTCATGAACTCACTCTACCTCAAGAGGAGGTAGAACATGAGATACATCGTTATTACAAAGCACTTAATCGTTCTAAGTTGGATATTGTTGCTTTAGAACAGGAAGCACATAGTAAGCAGGATCAACAAGAAATTACTTCTATTTTACAGGCCCATTTAGAAATTATTAAAGATCCTATTTTGACAGAAGAGGTTGTCAATACGATTAGGAAAGATCGTAAAAATGCTGAGTATGTGTTTTCTTCTGTGATGGGGAAGATAGAAGAATCTTTAACAGCTGTTCAGGGAGTTTCCGCAGTTTTAGATCGTGTTCAAGATATTCATGATATTTCCAATCGTGTTCTGGGATATTTGCGCTGCCAACGTAAGAGTCCACTAGGAGAGTTAGATCAAAATATTATTGTTTTTTCTAAAGAGTTAGCTCCTTCACAAGTTGCAAGTGCGAATCCCGCCTATATTCGTGGCTTTGTTTCTTTAGTAGGAGCCCCTACATCGCATACAGCAATTGTATCTCGAGCAAAGAATATTCCTTATTTGGCCAATCTTTCTCAGGAAAATTGGGATAAGATCCAAGAATATATTGGCAAACTGGTATTTATCGATGGGATTCGTGGGGAAATCATTTTTAATCCGAAAGCGCAAACCTTGGAAAGCTATTATAATAAGAAAAGTACTTTGTGCAATGCAACGCTATTCTATGCACGGCAAGAAGAATCCTCTACTATAGTGTCTGCGCATGCAGCTAGCCTTGAAGAAATTCATATGCTTGCAGGTAGCCTTCCGAAAACACCCATAGGATTATTTCGGTCTGAGTTTCTAGCGATTGCGGAAGATAGGTTACCTACATATGCAGAGCAAGTACATGTTTATCAGGAATTAGCTGTATGTTCCGAACGAAGCCCAGTATTACGTTTGTTTGATTTTAGTGAGGATAAGCCCTGTCCGGGGGAAGATGTGGTACCTGAGCGTTCTGTACAGTACTTGTTAAAAAATACGGGAGTACTGGATCAACAACTATTAGCAATTTTAGCTGCGTCATCATGCGGCCCCTTAAAAATACTTATTCCAGGTGTGGCTGATGTGGCAGAAATTCTAGAGGTTAAACGCCGCATAGATATGCTACGCCATTCTGTAGAGGAGTATGTTTTTGATAATATTTCCTTGGGATGTATGATTGAGTTTCCTTCGGCAGTAATGATGATAGATGAAATCCTTTCTGAATGTGATTTCCTTTCTATAGGAACGAATGATTTAATGCAGTATACTTTAGGGAATCTTCGAGAGTTGGTGCCCCCTCCGTATTTGAATACACCTCTACACCCTGCAGTCATGCGCATGATTCGTCGTGTAGTTTGTAGTGCAAAACAACGAGAGATTTCTGTTTCTATTTGTGGAGAAGCCGCAGCGGATCTTTCTTTAACTCCCTTCTTTTTAGGACTGGGAGTTGAAGAATTATCCGTGGCTATACCCGTAGTTCCAGAATTACGTATGAGGATAGCCTCATTAAATTTAAGTGATTGTATTGAGTGTGCGGAAAAGCTTTTAAGAGCTCGGACTTGTGAGGAAGTTCGAACGCTATTAATTTAAAAAGGCATTCCAGCTCGCATTAAGGACATTTCTTTATCCATAGCAGATTTCGCTTCTTTAAAAGCAGCTCGAAAGAGATCTTCGACAACTTCAGGTTCTTCAGGATCTAAACATTGTGGCTGAACTTTTACAGAAATGAGGTCGCATTTGCCATTAATGATTACAGAAATTAAGCCGTTTCCTGCTTGTCCTTCATAACGTTTTTCTTCTAGAGCTGCCTCCATTTCAAGAAATTGTTGTTCCATGATTTTGGCTTCTTTTTTCTTTTTAGCATATCCACTGCCCATGGTTTACTCCTTGGTTAAAATTCCAGAAAATTCGACAACGGCAAATTGTAATAATGTATCTATAGCTGCTCCTCCTGTGGGGGAAGAAAGAGGTTCTTTTGTTGGTGCGGGAGGGGATAGAAAACTTTGGTTTTTGTAATGAGCTTTGGGTTGTGTGAGATCTTCGGGTGGATACGGTTGGAAAGAGGTACTGGGAGTTGACTTGGGAGATACTTCTGTCTTTAATTGGGATAACAGATTTTCAAGAGAGGGTCGATGGTATATGCGAATAAGATGAATAATGACTGTTTCTAAAAAGGTTTTTTCAAAAATTGTTTGCTGCAGATATTTTGCAGACTCTCCCAGAAAATCAATAATTTCTAGTAAGCATTCATAGGAATAGTGTTGACTTAGTAGAGCTAGAGGAGAGTTGGTATCCTCTTTATACACTAACAAGTCACGATAAAACATCGTGAGATCGTGTAAAAAGGTAATGGGAGCAACTCCAGAGTTGATTGCTTTGGTTACTGGAAGCAGAGCTTCGGTATAATTTTTAGTTCGAATCGCTTCTGTTAGAGAAGTCAGAGCATCTTGGGGTAATAATCCCAAAGCATCTGCTACTGAAGAAGGAGACAGTGTTTGAGGAAATAAACTCGTGACATAGTCATAAAGAGATTCTGCATCACGTAAGCTTCCTTGAGAAGATCGTGCAATAGGTAGAAGAGCTTCTCGAGAAGCTTCTATATGATTTTCTTTTGCAATAGAAAGGAGTTTATCCACAATAAGGAGTTCAGGAATTCTTTTTAGTTGCATTTTTTGACAACGGCTTAAAATGGTTCCTGGGATCTTGTGAGTTTCTGTTGTGGCAAGGAAGAATTTTACATGACGAGGAGGCTCTTCTAAAGTTTTTAGTAGGGAGTTAAAAGCTTCTTTAGTAAGCATGTGCACTTCATCAATAATATAAATTTTATATTGGGATTTGGCAGGAGTAAAAAGCACAGTTTCATTAATTTGGCGGATATCTTCTATACCTCGATGGGAAGCACCATCGATTTCTACTACATCTAAGGAGGTGCCTGAAGAGATTTCTTGGCATTGGCAGCAGGAGTTACAGGGTTCATAATTCTCTGTTAGGGAGGTACAGTTCAGAGCTTTGGCAAAAATTCTTGCTACTGTTGTTTTCCCCGTTCCGCGAATCCCCGAAAATAAATAGGCATGAGCCACACGGTGAAACTGAAGAGAGTTTTTTAAGACAGTGACCACAGAGTCTTGTCCCAAGATTTCAGCAAAGGTTTGAGGACGATATTTTCTAGAAGAGACTTGATAGGAGGATGCCGACATAGATGGATACCTTAAATGTACTCTTGCACGATAGTATTTATTTAATTTAGTTGACTAGTTTCTTTTCAGAATTTTTAGATGAAATATTTCCAATGTGCATGCATAAATTTATGAGAGCCTAAGAAAGCTTTTTCTAAGTTGATTATAGTACAAAGTCTTGGAAATTGTCCCTCATTTTAATTTCTATTATTTATAGCTAAAAGAAGGATGGTGCATCCTTTACCTATAAGACAAGGTAGAGAATAATCGAATTTTAGATTAGGCAAATTCGTTATAAAGACAGAAATAAATTGATTAAGCAAGAACACGAATCCCCCTTTCTTCGGATTAGATCAGAGAGTTTGTCCTACACGTTTTTTGAAAGTAGATGGTGTATTCTCTAGTAACAAACCTACCTGAGGTAGAAAAGGATTCGGTACATGAATAGGGGAAAGAAACTTTTTCCAAGCAGCTATATGTTTTGATGCTGTTATACCTAGGCATCCTTGGAGAGGATGGTAGGGGGGAGGGCATTTTTGGACATACGGAGGAGTAATATGTAAGCGCAGTAGAGCTGCTTTAGCAACGATAATTGCATCATATTTTCCTGATTCTAGTTGGTAGAGTCTTTCTTCTATGGTACCGCGGATATCTAAGATCTGTCCCCGTGGAAATATTGATTTTAGTATGGCACTGCGTCGGGGAGAGGAGCTGCCGAGTTTGGGGTTCTTAGGAAAAGGTTTTTTTACATACTCTTCTTTGTATACCAGCATATCTGCAGGATCAAGACTACGAGTAATCGCGACAACAGGTAGTTCTGGAGGAGAGGGGAGGTCTTTGGCAGAATGAATGCCAAGATGACAAATACCGCGGAGTACGAGATCATCCACTGAATCAGTAAAAAAATTAGAATTTTCTACACAGTATAGAGGTGTGGTTTTATCTTCATCTCCTTGAGTATCCACGGTATAATCCTGAATCCATAATTTGGGGTACCAGGAGCGTAATAAGTAGACACACTCCTGTACTTGAGCTTTAGCTAAAGCAGATTTTCGAGAGGCTAGACGTAGGGGGCGCTTTCCCAAACAGAAATCCGATAAAAAAGGGTCAGAGTAACATGCGGATAGCATCTTGAATTGTGGCTACTCCTCGAATAGTTAATTGTTCCTTAATTTCTGAAGAAAGGCTGGCTATTTGTCCTTTAGGGATAATCGCTTGTTCAAATCCCATAAGTTTACTTTCTTTTAAACGTCTTTCTAAATGGGTGACGTGACGGATTTCTCCTCCTAAACCAATTTCCCCCATAAAAGTCGCGTTTGTAGGCGCTAAGCGGTTGTATAAGGATGAAGTCACTGATAAAGCTGCTCCTAAATCAGCAGCTGGTTCTGTAATTTTTAATCCTCCTGCTATAGAAAGAAACACATCTGCTGTGTGGCACTTAATTTTAGCGCGTTTTTCTAAAACGGCTAAGAGGAGGAGGAAACGGTTCGCATCAAATCCAGAGGTTTTTCTTATGGGGTTAGAAAAAGGAGATGGGGAGACTAGAGCTTGCATTTCAATGAGAAAGGTTTCAGATCCCTCGACAATAGGAATAATTATAGAACCCGAGGTTTCAGTAATTTTCTCTTGTAAGAATAATCCTGAAGGATTCAGAACTTCTTTCAATCCATCAGCATGCATAGATAGAATGACCAACTCATTTGTTGGGCCAAAACGGTTTTTTACAGAACGAACCATGCGGTAGTTTGCATGAGAGTTTCCTTCAAAATACAGTACGGTATCGACAAGATGTTCTAAAACTTTGGGACCGGCAATTTCTCCAGACTTCGTTACATGACCAATAATAAAAGTAGTGATTTGTGATTGTTTAGCAATATGCATAAGTTCTGTAGTAATTTCACGAACCTGGACTACAGATCCAGGAGAAGCTTGAACACCTGGATGAAATAAAATTTGTATGGAATCAATGATTAATATATCTGGATGTAAGGAAGAAATTTGCTGTTTAATATCATCGAAGTTCGTTTCGGGAAAAAGATAGATATTGGCATCAGAAATTCCTAAACGTCGTGCACGTAGAGATGTCTGCGTTACCGATTCTTCTCCACAGACATACAATACTTTGTAATTGTGGTGAGCAAATTTTGCTGATATCTGTAATAAAAGCGTAGATTTCCCAATTCCAGGATCCCCCCCTAACAAGGAGAGGCTTCCGCGCACAGCTCCCCCACCTAAAAGGCGATCCCAGCCGGGTTCTCCTATAGGTAAACGTTCTTGTTCACACAGTTCCACATGGTTTAAAGAAATAGCTGTAGTTTGAGACAATGTTTTTTTTCTTTGAAACGAGGGGGATACTTTTTCCTCACTTAAAGTATTCCATTGCAAACACCCGGGGCATTGCCCCAACCATTTAGGTGTATGTGCGCCACAAACATTACATGTCCATTGTATTTTTAGTTTTGTACTCATGAGTTTCTAGTGCTTTTTGTGCTGCGAGTTTTTCAGCTTCTTTTTTTGATAAGGCATACCCTTCTCCCCAAATCTCATTATTAACGAAGACTTGCACGTGATATCCCGGAGAATTTTGAGAAGAAGAACATTGGTATACAGGTAGGATACGTTGGTATTTTTGCGTCAATTGTTGTAAACGGTTTTTAGGGTTTCCAAGCATTAGGGGAAGGATATCTGCTTTTTCAGGTAATAGGGGAACAGTGATTTGCCTTGCAGGAGCTAAGCCTCCATCAAGATACACGGCTCCTAAAATAGCTTCAAATAGATTTGCATATGCTGAGATTCTGCCTCGTGTATTTTGCAGCTTTTCTCCTTTCCCGATGAGAAGATAATCACCTAGGCCTAGGGCGTCGGTATATTGGCAACACGAATGGGCATTAATTAGGGCAGATCTTGCTGTTGATAGTGTTCCTTCATCCAAAGAAGGGAACAGTAGGAATAAGTGTTCCGTAACTATTAAGCATAAAATAGCGTCTCCTAAGAATTCTAAACGTTCATTATCCTCAATTTTTTCTGGAGACTCATTCTTATACGAAGGGTGCGTGAGCGCGGTGATCAATAGTTTTGGCTGTGTAAAAGTAAAATTTAATTTAGCTTCAACTTGTTTGATATTGATTGGTATGTCCATAGGGTAGCTTCAGAGTTACGTACTTGATTGCTAGAGCTTTTTTATAGGAGGAAAATGGCTTAAAGTCTATAGTACTTTTTAATTACATTCTCCAAAATTAGTGAACATGAAGTTTGTTCTGCATCTAGAACACTTACGCCATTTTCAACGTCAAGGCAGCATAATATTTGAAGATCTTGTTTCTTCTGAGGATTGTCTTGCCTTAGAAATAAAATTAAAAGAGTTTATAAAAACAGTTGCCAAAGATGTACAGAGTCTTCGGTGGAGAAAAAATGTTTTTCGCTCAGTTCCCGAAGTTTCTGCTTTAGTAAAGAAGCGGCGTTTAGCGGCTTTTGCTGCAGAACTTATCCATCGTCCCAAAGTTTCTTTAGTAGGGGATTTTTGGGTGTTCCCTGGAGAAAAGCTTCCAGAAAGCACAGAGGACTGCCAATTATTACTTTGTTTATCAGGGAATGCCTGTGGTCAGGGAGTTTTTTTTGTAGGAACGTATCCTGAGCAATATTCTGCCCAATTACAAGAACCCGCTCTTCTTTTTATTTTTTCATCTGCGGGAATTCCTATTCAGTAAAAATTTATATTTCTTCAAGTAATGGAACGAAATTGTTTGCCTAGAGATATTTTTATGCTATGACAAGTAAAAAATATCAGGAAGTATGTTTTAGGAACTTTCATGAAAGATCTGCAAGAGAAAATAGAAGCTCTCCCTAACCCCGTAACTGTAAAAAACATCCTTGCCTGGCTGTCTTGTAATCCTGAGGACAAGCAAGAAATTCATTTCCTAGTGGAAAAGGATCCTCAATCTCTTGATGAATTATTTGGAAAAACTCTGGTTTTTGGCACAGGGGGATTACGTAGCCCTATGGGATTAGGGACGAATAGAATGAATGCTTTTACAGTTAGGAGGGCCACCCAAGGGCTATCTCAAGTATTGAAACGAAAAAACCCTCATTCAGGGGATCCTATTCGTGTTGTGGTTGGTTTTGATACACGTAAGAATTCTCTAGACTTTGCTCAGGAAACAGCAAAAGTATTAGCAGCAAATCATATTCACGCATTGCTGTTTCAAGATCCCGAGCCTTTAGCTTTAGTTTCTTTTACTGTTAGAGAAGAACGAGCTCTAGCAGGAGTCATGATTACTGCTTCGCACAACCCCCCAGAATATAACGGGTATAAAGTCTATATGGCTTCCGGAGGACAAGTTCTCCCTCCGTTGGATCAGGAGATTATCGAAGAGGTAGCTTGTGTGGATCAGGTCCTGGTCGCTGATTCTTTGGAGAATGCGTATATCCATAGTATAGGAAAAGAACAGGAAAACCATTATAGAGAAGTGGTGAAAGCTTTATCTTTGTTTCCCGAAGATAACCGTCTTTCAGGACCCGCGATGCACGTAAGTTACTCTCCATTACATGGAACAGGAGTTACTCTTATTCCCCAGGTATTGAAAGATTGGGGATTTAGTCAAGTGCATCTTGTAGAACAACAAGCAGTCCCTGATGGGGATTTTCCTACTGTATCTATTCCCAATCCGGAGGATCCAGAGGCTTTGCAATTAGGAATCTCCCAAATGCTTAGCAATCGTGATGATATTTTTATTGCCACAGATCCTGATGCTGATCGTTTGGGAGTTGTGTGTTTAGATGGTAATGAAGCTTATATATTCAATGGGAATCAAATCGCATGTTTACTTGTTGATCATATTTTCAGTGCATTGGCAGCACGCTCTCCTCTGACTAAGGAGGATAGAGTAGTGAAAAGTTTAGTGACTACAGAAATGCTGACAGCAATTACCCATTCTTATGGGGGAAGTATTGTTAATGTTGCTACGGGATTTAAATATATAGGAGAGAAAATTGAGGCGTGGAGAGGTAGTGAAGCCCACTATATTTTTGGAGCTGAAGAATCGTACGGTTATTTGTACGGAACCCAAGTGGAAGATAAAGATGCTGTGAGTTCTGCTGCGCTTATTGCAGAAGCAGCATTGCAGCAGAAGTTGCAAGGGAAAACACTGCGCGATGCGATTCTAGATTTGTACGAAGTACATGGATATTTTATGAATAAGACTCTTGCCGTGTCTTTAAATAAATATGAAAATGAAGAAATCACCCTGCGCCTAGGGAAGCTTATAGAAAGTCATCCTTCAACGATCTCTTTAAAAAGTTATTCAGTACAAAGATTTGAAAATTATTCTCAGGGGGAGGGGAAAAATATAGCAGAGAATACCACATATTCCCTGTCTCTTCCTAAGACTTCGATGTTTTGTTATTATTATCAGAATGGAGGCAGAATTATCATTCGCCCTTCAGGGACAGAATCGAAGGTGAAATTTTATTTTGAAATAGTAAATCATTACCCCACGATTGAAAAGAATAAGCAATTGCAGGTTCATAGGGAACGTGAGAGTCTGCATCTGCTCAATGCCTTTATTGAAGAGTTTCAAGAGAAATTTACCTCTCTAGGGTTTCTGGATATCTTTTCTTGAGAGAATATCTTCATGGACTTGGTAGCTCGAGTGAGCCCCTTTTGCATTTTCTTAATTTTAAGCGTCTATGCTGCTTATAGAAAAATAATTTCTTAAATTATATTCTTAAAAGTTTCTGAATAAACACGAAGGATTTCCTCATGACCCTTTCCTATTCTCTACCCGAACTTCCCTATGATTATGCCGATTTGGAGCCGGTACTTAGTGAAGAAATTATGTTTTTACATCACCAAAAGCATCACCAAGGTTATGTGAATAATTTGAATGATGCTTTGAAGAAGATGGATCTTGCCAATCAGCAGCAGGACCTTACACGAATCATTTCTCTTGAGCCTGCATTACGCTTTAATGGGGGGGGACACATTAATCATTCTCTGTTTTGGGAAATGTTAGCTCCCATAGGTCAGGGAGGGGGTACTCCTCCTAAGCATGAGCTACTCAAGCTTATTGAAAGATTTTGGGGAACTTTTGATAACTTTTTAAAAAATTTTATTGAATTCGCCGCTCCTATTCAGGGATCAGGTTGGGCATGGTTAGCTTTTTGTCCCAAAAAACGAGAGCTTATGCTACATGCAACAGTAAACCAAGATCCCCTAGAGGCAACGACTGGGAAACTTCCTCTATTGGGAGTAGATGTATGGGAACATGCTTACTATCTCCAATATAAAAATGTTAGATTAGATTATTTGAAAGCAATTCCTCAAATAATTAATTGGGGATATATTGAAGAAAGATTTTCTGATATGACTAATTAAAAAATGATTTTAATTGTATAGTTAATAGCTTTAATTTAAAATTATTTCTTTAGAAAATTGGATTTAGGTGGTGTGTGCGTTTATTTTCTTACGACAAACCTAAGATTAAAGTGCAAAAAATTAAAGCTGACGGTTTTAGTGGTTGGTTAAAGTGTACGCATTGTCATGAGATGATTCATGCTAATGAATTAGGCCAGAATTTCAATTGCTGTCCTAAATGTTCCTACCACTATCGTATTACTGCAACAGAAAGAATTCAATTGCTTGCAGATAAGGATTCCTGGCGTCCTCTGTATACCAACTTGAAGTCTAAGGATCCTTTGAAGTTTGTGGATACTGCAACGTACCAAAGTCGCTTAGCAAAAGCCCGTAAAGATAATACAGAAAGCGAGGGGATTTTAGTTGGTCTTTGTACGATAGGAGATCATCCCGTGTCTCTAGGAGTCATGGATTTTAATTTTATGGCAGGTTCCATGGGGGCTGTTGTAGGTGAAAAACTCACACGTCTGATAGAAAGGGCAATTGTATCCCAACTTCCCGTGATTATAGTTTGTGCTTCAGGTGGAGCGCGAATGCAAGAGTCGGTATTTTCACTTATGCAAATGGCTAAAACATCGGCGGCACTAGCCAAACTTCATGAGGCAGGACTACCTTATATCTCTATATTAACTAACCCCACATCCGGAGGAGTTACTGCGTCTTTTGCTTCTTTAGGCGATGTGATTATTGCAGAACCTAAGGCTCTTATTTGTTTTGCAGGTCCTCGAGTTGTTGCTCAAGTGATTGGTGAAGACCTGCCAGAAGGTGCACAGAAGTCTGAATTTCTATTAGAGCATGGGATGATTGATAAAGTAGTCGAAAGAAAACAATTAAAAAGTACTGTGCAGAGTTTGCTTGATTACTTTTCTTCCTGAGAATACACTGGGTAGCCAAGAGTAAAATTTCTAAGAATTTTATCCCTTATTCCTAAAAGAAATTTTTTATTGACAGATGACTGTGAATAAAACATCATAACCGTTACTTATGTAACAACGGCTGCTTTTTATGGCTATATTTTGTGAACTAGAGTCTGGAGTCGATCTTCCAGAGTATGCTACAGAAGGTGCATCGGGAGCAGATCTTCGAGCAAATATTAAAGAACCCATAGCTTTGCTTCCAGGCCAACGTTTATTAATTCCTACAGGGATAAAAATGCAAATTCCCTCAGGTTATGAAGTGCAAGTGCGTCCTCGAAGTGGATTAGCCTTAAAGTATGGTGTTACGGTTCTTAATTCTCCAGGAACGATTGATTCGGATTATCGTGGAGAAGTTTGTGTTGTCCTAGCAAATATGGGTGAGAGCACATTTATTATCGAACCAAAAATGCGTATTGCCCAAGCAGTTATGGCTCCTGTAGTGCAAGCTAAATTTATAGCTATAGATACCGCTGAGGAATTAGCAGAAACAGCTAGAGGAAGCAGGGGTTTTGGGCATACTGGAGAAAAGTAATATGCCTTGCTATTGTAAGCACCAATCTGATTTTTCGTTATTTTCTCTGTTATCTCCCAAGCTGGTTATGTTTCTGAATAAAAGTTCGCGAGATGAGATTCTTCAAGATCTTACTGATCTTGCGAGTTCTGCAGGTTTTCTTGAAAGTAAAGAAGAATTTTTCCAAGCTTTACTGACGCGTGAAAATATCATGTCCACAGGTATTGGCATGGGTATTGCTATACCTCATGGGAAGTTAGCTAGTTGTTCTAACTTTTTCATTGTCATAGGTATTCATCCTCAAGGGATTCTCTGGGATGCTATAGATGAAGCTTTAGTACGTTTAATATTTTTAATCGGAGGGCCCGATAATGCCCAAACAGAATATTTACAGTTACTATCTGCTCTTACTCTTTCTTTAAAAGATGAATCTCGGCGTCAAAAGTTGTTACAGGTACAGACAATAGAAGAAGTCATGAACGTATTTTTAGGAATATAGGGTTATGGATTTAAAATTAGAGGAACTTGCTTCTTTATTAGATGTTTCTGAAAATACTGTGCGGCGCTGGATGGATGAAGGCACGATACCTAGCTATAGCATGAATAATGAGCATCGCTTTAATCGTGAAGAAATTGAAGATTGGATTCTTAATAATCCTGCGTTTTTAGAAGGAGAAAGGGCTCTCGTACACCCCGAGTTTCGTGATCTTTCTTTAAAATATAGTCTATATAAAGCAATTTATCGTGGGGGAGTAATCCGCGATATTTCTGTGAAGAATAAGAAAGAGGCTTTATACTATGCTTCCTCTTACATTGCAGAGAAATTTAATTTAGATGCGGATGTGCTTTTCGATATGTTGACTTACAGAGAAAATCTGATGTCTACAGGTATCGGAGAGGGTATTGCTCTTCCCCATACTAAGGATTTTTTAATTAATTCCCATTACGACATTGTCGTTCCCATGTTTCTTTCTGAAAGCATTGATTTTGGAGCTCTTGATAATAAACCCGTTTATGTTCTTTTTTTTCTTTTTGCTTCACAAGACAAAAGTCATTTGAATTTAGTTAATAAAATTGTGCACCTGGCTATGTCTTTAGAAGCACGAAGTTTTCTAACAAATTACCCAGACAAGGACCAACTTTTAGCCTATATTAAGAATTGGGAATCGCAAATTCATTGATAATCAATCTCTATAAAAGATTTGTAAGTCCAAGTTGTGAAAAAAGTCCCATTGTTGTTATGGTGATCTCATAGGCTGATCTAGGAGATAGTAGCAGCATGATGAGCTCTAAGCGTGTTTCGCAACTGGCAATGCTTTCTATTTTATTAATTTTTACTCATACTGTAAGCCACGCTAACCTTACGGTTCCTGCTAAGGTTTGTTCTATAGCTTCTTCGCAACCTCTATGCAGTTTAGATAGTGAAGTAAAGAGTGTAGGTTCTCAAAAAGAAGAGGTTTCACTAGTTAAATCAAAGAAACAAAAGGTCCTACAGGCTCAAGTTAAATCAAAGAAACAAAAGGTCCTACAGGCTCAAGCTCATGCCGCTGAAAATAAGTCCTGCAAAGGGTCCTCTAAGAAAGGAAAGCTTCGTCTGAAGCGAGTAAAGCAAAAATCTTGTGTAAAAGAAGCGCAGAAAACACCAAATTCTTCATTTTTACAGACTATTTTTGTTAAACAAAGGGAAGTCCAGCCTCAGCACAAGGTATCTCAAGAGGAACCATCTCAAGTGGATAAATGTGTAGATGCTGCTCTAACGCATTTCGATATTAGTAAGATTTCTAAAGAAGAAAAAGAAAGGCTTTTTCAGGAACTCGCTAGAGAACAAAGGATTTCCAAAAGAAAATCCTCTCGCAGTGCGCTTGAAACGCGTTTAAAGGATAGCAAAATTCCTCGTGGGGGCAGTGTGACTTCTACACTACGCTACGATGTGGAAAAAGCAGCAGCTCTTAAGGTGAAACGCAATGCATCTGTGAATTCTCATCTACGCGAGCAAAAAACAGCGCATTCTCGTCGCGCCTCTGCAGCAGCTCTTAAAGCAGCAAAATTAGAAACAACTCATCTTGCAGGAGAACCAGGAAAACAAGAAAAAACGGGTTCTAGGGAACGATCAGAAAAACAAGATATTACAGAAAATTATTTCCAGGAGGCTTCCTCAGCCGGAAATACTAATGTTAATAGTTATATAAAAGCTAAACAATATCGATGTGATTCTAGAGAAACTGACTGGCCATGCGACTCTTGTGTTTCTAAACGACGTGCTAACTCAAGTATATCCATATGTACGATGGCAGTAACAGTACTCGCTATTATTATTGGTGCCATTATTATTTGTAATGCCTCGGCTGATTCGACAACACAGTCCGGGGGGACAACAACTCCTTAATTTCTTTTTTGGCAGAGTATAGGGTAGTGTAAAAAGCAGAATCTAAAGGGGTTCTGTTTTTTTGTCTCTTATGGTTTTTTCTCATTCATATATTTAGTTTTTAGAATTAATAGTTAGTATAGTCTATTATTTAAATAAGATAATTAATTATTTTTTCTTATTAAATATGAAGCCTGTACAAAATACACCAAGTTTTTTAAATGTGGATGTGGGGAAATCCTTTCTTAATAAGCATCCTCAAGCTGTTCGTGCTTTGCAGATTACAGCAGTTATTCTTGGTGTACTTGCAGTACTAGTTGCATCTGCTGCTTTTGTGGCATTTCCTGCAGGATTGCCTATCGTTATGGGAGTAGTCGGATTATTCCTGGGTGTAGGAAGTGCTCTTCTATTTTCTTCTGTACGAGCCTTGGTAGATAGTATTAAAGAACATTCTCAGAAAAAGAACCAGGATCAACTTTACTTGTCTTCTATGCATACAGCTATCTCTGAGAATAAAGAAAAATTAGGATCTAGGGCTTCTTACGATGCCATGGTAGAGAGATTGCAAGCATTGGACATAACACTCAGTAGTCATACTCGTGAAGTTTTTAAAAATGCAGGAAAGGACGGAGAGGAAATTCTACAAGGAATAGAGAGAATTTCTAAAAATTATCGCGCAAGTATTGATCTATTGAAAGAGCGTCAAGAAGCGCATCAAGAAGAAATTATAGTAGAAAGCAAGGATAACATTGAAAGTTACAAGGTGAAAAATGCTTTTCTAGTCAACATAGGAATGAGTATTGCGAATGCATTACCACGAGCAGGAGGCGCGCTATCTTTAAAATTCAAAGATTTAAGCAAAGGTATGGAGAGAATTCATAAGTGGGTTACTGTAGGGTTGGCTGTTGGGGGTATTGCCTGTATCGCTATCATTGCTGCTCTCCTTCCTGGAGGTATTCTTGCTCTTCCTTTACTTGTTTCTGCTACATTAGGTATCGGTCTTGCTGTGATGGGATTATCCTATGGATTGCGTGAAATTCTTAAACGAACAAAAACAAACAAGCAACAGTTGTATCGCGAGTTGATAGGGATCATAGATATTCGATTGTTAAAGGATATGACAAAATATCAAGACACTCTTTTACAGTTATTAGCAAAGACATTGCATTCAGAAATCAAGGTTGCCAAATTATCTCAGCCTATTTACAAAAAATATACCTCTATAGAGGAACAGCTTCGATATCTTCAAGAACAGCTTCAAGAGATGGAATTTAAATTGCGATTTATGCATCGGGGTTATGATCGGCGTGCTGCAATGTTAGAAAAAGGATTGAGCCAGCTATCGGACAATGAAAGAGTACCAAGAGTAGGAGAACAGGAGGATAGATCAGAAGGCTTTGATGATCTCATTACTCAAGGTAAACGTGCTGCACAAGAAAGACGTAGAAGAGATCGCGAAGAATCTCTCGTGATAGGTGATTACTCAATGCTTTCTGTTGAAGAACAGAGTTTTGGTGATTCCTGGCACCCTAGAGGCTCGCGCCAGTTAGAAAACTTCTGGAGTGCCCATGTGGATTTAGAAAGAGAAGATCAGATTTTATTAACTGAAGGAATAGCGGGAGAGCTTGTCACATTAAAAAAAGAAATCCATGCGATTAAACAAGAAATACAAAAGACATTAGAACAGTTACGCCGGGCTAAGGAGATTAAATTGCAAGCAGGACAGGGATCCGAGGCTCTAATAGCTATTTGGTATAATGTGCAGTCTTCTACGTATGCTTGTTTAACTGTTTTAAAGAATTTGCAGTTCACTTTGCAGAAATTGATGGAGTCCGAAGGAAATCGTGAGTGATGTCTTTCCTTGCTAAGGAATAGCTAATTTGTATTCTTAAATTGTTCCCAGAACTGAATGAGCTTATGTAATGCTTCCATTTGTGGGGTAGACGGATGTATTTCTTGAATTAGATTAAATTCTTTGCGTTTCTCTTGTACCATGGTATCCAGAGTATGTGATAATTCACGAATGTGAGTTTCTTTGGAGACGATATTCTCTTGCATATTTTGTATTTGGTTATACCATGTTTCCATTTTAGGAATAAAATTTTTCCGTATGTTAATAAACGTAGAACGAAACTTTTCTGCAGAGTCCCTACCAGACTCTAGGATATCCTGGGAAATTTCATTTATGAGTTGAGAACCGAGGATTTTATTTTTTAAAGGGAAATTTAAAATAGTTGCTACGGCAGTCAAAAGAACGATGATTCCTAAATTGATTCCAAATAGTGACCAGTGATTATATAGTACAGCATAGCTCATCAGGGCGGTCATCCCTAGACAAGCAAGAAGAGTTAAGGCTAGGCATATCGTATTATAGAATACTAAGTTCGCACGGTAGGTATCCCAAGGGAGAAGAAAAATTACAGTTTTTTTTCGTCTGGGTTCGTGGGTGTTTATAGTAGGCGAAGGAAGGGGGGATATAGGTAACGTCATAGAGACTGCTCAAGCTAGAGGGGGTGGTTGCATTTTATCAAGGAATTGAGGAGGGAGAGTAAGTTCTTGCCATTTATTAAAATATTCCTTGAGTAATTGTTCTTCTTGTTTTAATTGTTCTAAGTGCGTTTCATTTCTTATAATTGTAGAAATTAATTGAGAATACGCTTTCTGAAGTAATTGAAAGGAGGATAGTGAAGAGGTTTTGCTTTTCAATTGTGTAATTGTTTCTTGCACTTTAGAAGGAAGACACTTCAGTAGGCGAATGGCGTTAATTAATAAAGTAATGCAGGCACAAGAAACAATCATAAGTAAAATTCCTGCCACTATTTCAGGCAGACTCGAATAAATAAATCCTGAAGCTAGCAATGCTGCACTGCCGGCGACTACTCCAACTAAAAGAATGATAGCTAGAATATAAGCAAAAGAACTTTGTTTAATCAGTACAGCAACTTTAGTTTGTATAGTTGTATCCTCTCTATCGGCATTAAATAAAAGAGAGTATTGGCTGGGTAGAGAAAGCAGATCGGGAGAAAGGGAAGTAGAAGTGTAATGCGCCACGCCATTCCTTAAAATCATAGGAAAATAAAATTAAAGAAAATATTCATTTTATTCAATGTTTAATATACAGTATTGCAGTATTGTATTATTTATAGTTGATTATGAATATAATAGTTATTATTGCGATGTCCGGCGGAGTTGATTCTTCAGTAGCCGCTTATCTTCTGAAAAAATATACTTCCTATCGTCTTATAGGAATTTATATGAAGAATTGGGAAGAAGAGGATAGCAATGGTAGGTGTTCTGCTGCTAAAGATTATGAAGATGTTGAGCGCGTAGCAGAACAGTTAAATATTCCCTATTATACAGTATCTTTTGCCCGTGAGTATCGAGATCGGGTATTTTCCCATTTCCTTAAAGAGTATTCCCAGGGATACACACCAAATCCAGATATCCTGTGCAATCGGGAAATTAAATTTGATTTATTACAAAAGAAAGTTCGTGAACTTGGTGGAGATTATCTTGCTACAGGGCACTACTGTCGTCTGCACACAACTGCTGAGGGCGCGCAGCTGTTACGAGGAAAAGATTCTCAGAAAGATCAAAGTTATTTTCTTTGCGGTACGCGAAGAAAGTTTTTGAACAATGTGCTTTTTCCTTTGGGTGAAATGACAAAAAGTCAAGTACGTTCTATTGCTAGAGAAGCAGGTTTGGTGACCGCAGAGAAAAAAGATAGCACAGGTATTTGCTTTATAGGTAAACGTCCTTTCAGAAATTTTCTTGAGAAATTTGTCCCTAATGCTCCAGGAAACATTATCGATTATGACTCTCAATGTGTGGTGGGCCAACATGAGGGAGCTCATTATTATACTGTAGGACAACGTCGTGGATTGAACTTAGGAGGATCACCCAGGCCATGCTATGTAGTGGGTAAGGATATGGAAAAAAATCTAGTTTATGTTGTTCGTGGTGAAGATCACCCACTCTTATACAGAAAAGAACTCGTAGCGAGAGAAATCAACTGGCTAGTATCTCCAGATCCTGTTATGAAATGCAGCGCAAAAGTGCGTTACCGTAGTGATGATGAGGAGTGCGCAGTTTCTCTTGACAGCGAGGGAAGGGCTCACGTACAATTTATGTCACCTGTCAAGGCCGTTACACCAGGCCAAACCATAGCCTTCTACCAAGGAGATACCTGCTTGGGAGGAGGGATTATCGATGTCCCTATGCTTCCTCAGACGTAGTAATTGCTGGTTTTTCTCCCGTGTCTTCAGCATGTTCTTCATCACGTTCGAAAGTAACGCGATCTTCTATCAGATGAGCACGTAATTTCCTGACTTCCTGGCGACAAGACTCTTTAAGTAATAGCTCGGCAAGAGGGTCTTCGAGATATTGTTCAATAACACGACGTAGGGGCCGAGCCCCCATTTCTGGAGAGTGTCCTTTCGTAACCAGAAAAGAAATCACAGAATCGGGAATATTGAGCGCCATTTGATAATTTTTTAATCGGGAATCGAGCTTATTAATTTCTAGATGGATGATTTCAGAAAGGGCTTCTTTTTCTAAAGGCCGGAAGATTACGCTTTCATCCAAACGATTAATAAACTCTGGTTTTAAATGTTTTTTTACTGCAGCTTCGATTTTTTCTTGCATGACTTTATAATCGAAATTAGATCGTAAACCGAAGCCAATTTCTCCACTTTTTTTAATTAAATCTGCTCCCAAATTCGAAGTCATGATAATAATGGCGTGACGGAAGTCCACCTTGCGACCAAAGGAGTCTGTGAGACGGCCCTGTTCTAAAATTTGCAACATTAAATCCATAATGTCTGGATGCGCTTTTTCAATCTCATCGAACAGGACTACACAATAAGGACGACGTCGGACTTGCTCAGTAAGATGGCCTCCTTCTTCATGACCAACATATCCTGGAGGAGATCCCATCATTTTTGTTGCAGCAAATTTTTCCATATATTCGGACATGTCGACTTGAATTAAGGCGTCTTCACCACCAAACATTTCAATAGCGATTTGCTGAGCTAATAGGGTTTTTCCTACTCCTGTAGGACCAAGAAATAGGAAGGATCCTGTAGGTCGATTAGGATCTTTAATTCCTGTGCGGGAGCGACGAATGGCGCGGCAAATGCTTTTCACAGCTTGATCTTGACCAATAACTTTTTTACGAAGAGTATCTTCCAGTTTTAAGAGCTTGTTACTTTCTGCCTCTGTTAATCTTGCAGAAGGAATCCCCGTTTGTAAAGAGACAACTTGGGCTACAGCTTCTTCATCAACCGGAATTTGATGTTCTTCCTTATGATTTTCCCATTCTTGCTTCATATTTGCAAGGCGTTCACGGAGCTTTTTCTCTTCGTCACGTAGCCCAGCTGCTTTTTCATATTCCTGAGTGCCAATAGCCTGTTCTTTGGCTTGTTTAGTACTTTCAATTTCAGCCTCTAACTTCATAAGTTCTGTAGGCTGCCCCATAGTGTTAACGCGTACGCGAGCTCCAGCCTCATCAAGTAAATCAATAGCTTTATCTGGAAGAAAACGCCCATGTACATATTGATCTGATAATGTAGCTGCAGCTTTCAATGCTTCCTCTGTGATCGCTACATTGTGGTGTTCTTCATATTTCTTTTTTAACCCACGTAAGATTTCTATCGTTTCTTCTACACTGGGGGGCTGAACAATAATTTTTTGAAATCTACGTTCTAAGGCAGCATCTTTTTCAATGTGTTTGCGGTACTCATCAATAGTTGTAGCTCCAATACATTGAATTTCTCCACGAGCAAGCGCAGGTTTTAGGATATTAGAAGCATCAATTGCTCCTTCAGCAGCACCAGCACCAACAATAGTATGTAATTCATCGATAAATAAAAGAATATTTCCATGTTTGCGCACTTCGTCCATAACGGCTTTAATGCGCTCTTCAAACTGTCCGCGGTACTTTGTTCCTGCAATCATTAATGCAAGATCTAGAGTAATTAGACGTTTTTTACGTAAAGCATCAGGAACTTCATTAGAAACAATTTTTTGAGCTAAACCTTCAACGATAGCTGTTTTCCCTACACCTGCTTCACCAATTAGCACAGGATTATTTTTCCTACGACGGCAAAGAATTAAAATTAATCTCTCTACTTCTGTGGATCGGCCAATCACAGGATCTAAGCGAGACTCTTTAAACATTTCTGTTAAATCATAGCCGTAGGCCTTTAAAGCAGATAATTTATCACTTCTATCACTACCTAAGGTATGTCCTAGAGAGGAGGATTTGGATGTAGAGGAAGAACCTCGGGAATGAGAGGACGAAGAAGGAGGGAGTTGTAGATTAAAAGTCTCCAGTTCTTTGAGAATTTCTTTGCGAACTTCTCGAGGGTCGACATGCAAATTTTCCAACACTTGTAAGGCCACTCCGTCAGATTGGTTTAAAATACCTAGTAAAAGGTGTTCAGTGCCTACATAATTGTGTTCTAAAATGCTGGCTTCTTCATTTGCTGATTCAAAAGATTTTTTCACTCTTCCTGTAAGAGCCGGGTCACCATAGACCTGAATTTCCGGTCCATAACCAATTAATCTTTCCACTTCTTGCCTGGCGGTATCAAAGTCAATACCTAGATTACGGAGGACATTAACAGCGACGCCCTGACCTAGTTTGAGTAAGCCTAAGAGTATGTGTTCAGTGCCTAGATAATTATGATTTAATCTTTGAGCTTCTTTTTTCGCGAGTTTGATCACTTGCTTTGCTCTATTAGTAAACTTCTCAAACATAGAAACCTAAAAGATTCGCTAGAACTTTCCTTAAGCATATACGAAATTTAAAATAATGATGCAACTTTTCGATCATCTAGATTAAAGTAATACAAAGTTGCACAAAAGTAGTTAAGAATTTGTTGTTATACAGTATTCACGCAGATTTTAGTGTAGGAGATCCAGCCATTCTTGAGCTTACGTCTATTTATTCTGGCAGCCCTCTTTTTTATTTTTAGTTATTCTGAGATACGTTTTCTACTGCTGTGTAATCTATAATTAAGATGCTAACATTTTAAAACTATTAATGATTTAATCATAAATCTTTGTGAATACAATAACGTTTAATAAAATAATCTCTTTAAATTTTTGAAACCTTTTCTATTATGGCAACGAATATCCGTATTATAGACTCAGGAAAAGCAAGTGCAAGTGAGCATATGACTAGGGATCAAGAACTCCTTGCCCACCTAAAGAAGGGAGAGGCAATTCTTCATCTTTATGAATGGAGGAGTGCCTATCCCCTTACGTATGGAGTGTTTATGCGCCCAGAAAAGTTTTTAGTAAGTAATAGGGAAGAACTAGGCATGGATGCAGCCAGACGTTCTACCGGGGGAGGATTTGTATTCCATCACGGAGATTTTGCTTTTTCTCTGCTTGTTTCTTCAGAGCACCCTATGTATCGGGGTAGCATTTTGGAGAACTATTTTAGTGTGAATTCTTTGGTTTTAGAAGTGTTAAATAAAATTTTTCGTATAGACGGAATGCTGTCATGTGATGAACATCTTCATCATTTTCAAGAATCCAATTTTTGCATGGCTAAGATTTCAAAATATGACGTGTTAATGGGAAATAAGAAAATTGGTGGAGCAGCTCAGCGCACCGTAAAGCAGGGATTTTTACATCAAGGTTCTATATTTCTTTCTGGAAGCACTCCAGATGTTTACTACAAGTTTCTTTTACCTGAAGTCGCCGATTCCGTTATCTCAGCAATTGATCGTTGTGCGTTTTTTCCTTTAGGCATTGCTGCTTCTTCCGCAGATTTAGTGGGGACAAGAAAAGAAATTAAGGAAAAATTTATTCAAATATTCTCCCGTGAGTGCTTATGAAATGTGTGTTTTGGGGCTGTATTCTTACTTTTGCTTATTCCTTTATAGCAAAAGATGCCTTAGCTATTACCCTAGCTTTTCCTGATTCTAATGAGAAGGCAGGGGTGATTGTTCATGATAATAGCATTGAAGTCTACCATAAGCTATTAGCCGCCATTGATAGTGCTCAATATTATTTCGAATTTTGTCCTTGCATGGCAGGAGGGGAGATTTTGAAAGAGGTCATCGTGCATTTAGATGCACGCATGTCTCAAGTCTCTACTTTATGTTCCTCCATGATTATTCAGCCAACAATGATTGACGATCAAGATAAGCAACTACTGATAGATATGAAAGCACGATGGCCTGAAAGATTTTCTTATATGTTTACTGGGTGTGCGCCGGGATCGAGTATTCTATCTCCAAATGTTATAGAAATGCACATGAAATTTTCGATTGTTGATGGGAAATATATTTTTATTGGAGGAACCAATTTTGAGGATTTTATGTGTACTCGTGGGGATGTTGTTCCCGAGCCTGTAGATTCCCCTCGTTTAATTGTCAGCGGAGTTAAACGTCCTCTAGCTTTTCGAGATCAAGATATTACCATAGTTTCAGAAACGCTAGGTTTATCTCTTCGAAGAGAATTTTATGCTCACTACTCTCTTTGGAGTTTTTTTTCTAGTAAGCACTGGTTGAATAAATATCTTGATACATTTCGTAGTCTACCTTTTCCTGAATTAGCTCAAGAGCAGGCTAAGGCATGCTACTGCCCTGAAATTGAAGAAAGTTCGGATCTCATTTCTACTGATCTAAGTAATATTTGTATGATTATTTCCGGCCCTGATGAATCCAAGAATGAAATTACAGAAGCTTACGTATCTTTGATTGATCAGGCAGAAACTTCGATAAAGATTGCGAACATGTATTTCATTCCTAAAGATGAAATTATGGAGAGTTTACAAGCAGCATGTTTCCAAAAGAAAATTCCTACAGAAATCATTACTAATGGTTGTACAGAAAATAGTCCTGCTTTGACATCTGTATATGCTTGGGGGAATCGGATGAATTATTTTTTCCTATGTTATGGAGAACGTCCTGCTCTATGGAAAAAATATATTTTCCTTAAACCACCTAATACTGCTTTTGCTGTTCACGAATTTTCAGTTCCCGATACTGAGCTACATAAAAAATGTATGATCATTGATAGCAATATTTTTGTTATTGGTAGTTATAATTTTGGGAAAAAAAGCGATCTTTTTGATTACGAAAGTATTGTGATTATTCGTAGCCCTGAGATAGCAGCACGGGCGAATCAAGTATTTCAAAAGGATCTTACACTATCTCAACCAGTACATTCTAACGAGATTTTACAGTGGTATTTTGATCCCATATATCACTTTGTTGGTCATTTGCAGATTAATTTTATGCCTGCGTAATATGAGAAAACCTTTGTGGTAAGGGAATCTCCTTTGTTTCTTAGGGGATCCTGCTTGGTTTTTTTCTGATTAATCGTTTACACTAAATTTTTATTGTTTATCCTCTGAGGTTCACTTTGCTAGCATTTTTCTATAAGCATCAGAAAAAATTTATTGGTTTTGTGATTGTTGCAGTATGTGTGTCGGGGATAGGCATAGGCTGGGGACGCCATCCAGGAGAGTCCATAGATAAGAAGCAACGCAAGAAAATTGTTTTTACTATAGAAGGGAAGAAGTACTCCGAAAGAGAGTTTCATGCTTTTAAAAAATTTTTCATGCATGAGGCCTATCCTTTTACAGGCAATCCTCAAGAATGGAATTTTTTAAATGAGGGTCTATTAACTGAACGATTTTTAACTAATAAATTAGGTGAGAAGTTATTTTTAAAAGTTTATTCTCAATTTCCTGCGTTTAGTAAAGAAAAAAACTATCAGGCTTATCGTCGTTTTGATACTCCTTTTATTTCTGCTGAAGAGGTATGGAAATCTTCAGCTCCGCATTTATATGAAGCACTTACGCAATTTCAGCAAATAGACGACCCCGTGTCTCCCTCAGGATTTGCTGCACGTGTGCGTTTGTTTTTGGAGGAAAAGAAATTTCCTCATTATATTTTAAAGCAAATGCTTGAGTATCGTAGGAAGATGTTTCATTTACCTCATGATGCGGCTCTTCTTAAAGGTAAGGACCTTCGTTTATTTGGTTATGGGAATCTGAGTGATTGGTTTGGGGATGCCTATGTATCTACAGCAGTAGAAACGTTATTACGCTTTGTAAATGAGCAAAAAAAACATATTAGTATGCCCTCAATAAAAGAAGCACAGCAAGATTTTTATGATAAAGCAAAGCAAGCATTTACAAAGCTAAGTAAGCATACCGATGTCCATCTTACTTTTGATCAGTTTGTGGCTAGCTATTTTGATTTTATTGGTGTGAGTTCTTCAGAGTTCTTTAAAATTTATAGAGAAATTCTTCTTTGCAAGCGAGCTTTTTTGCAACTAGAGGGTGGTGTAACCTTTGACTATCGTCCTTTGCAGGAATTTTTTTCTATGGGGAAAGATTCTACTTCAGTAGAAATAGTTAAACTTCCTCGAGAATATCATTTCAAAACACTTACAGATTTAGAAGCTTTTGAAGTTTATCTTCGTTTAGTTGGTGAGAGTCCTCAAGACTGCCTTGATGTCCCTCGATTTGTATTGCCGATAAAAAAAATAAAAGCAAAAGAGCCTAAACTCGTGGGGAGAAGATTCTTGCTTACTTATCAAACAATTCGTCTTCAGGATTTGGAAACTAAAGTACCTATGATTGAGGTTCATCAATGGCAGCAAAATCCTGATAATTTTCACATCTTATTGCAAGAATTTCCTAAAATTGAAACATGCACTTCGAGTAAAGATTTTCAGAATTTACCGCCTTCGCTTGTAGAAAAAATTCATTCATTTACTCGTAAAGAAATCCTTCGTGCGTGTCCCGAAAAAATTCAAGCATGTTTGTCTCAAAGTGTAAGTAAAAATAATGAAGTGTTTTTATCTTCAGGAAAAGATAGCGTACTTGAAGGAATTCTGGATGGCAGGGAGTTGGCCGCCTTACTTATTGAGAATGAAGCTCTCGAGTTTTATACCCAAGATAAAGAGCATTATTACACATTTATTGTAGATACGTGCTTTGGTGATGAAGAGATTATTCCTTATCGTGAAGTTTTGCGTAAGGGATTAGGAAAAATTCTAGTGGATGCACATAAAGATTCTGCACATATGGATCGGGTAGTAACCGCTTTAAAGTCTCGTTATCCGGGGGTTGATGGGAAAGACTTATGGCAGAGACGCCTTTGGCATTTGGTAGAAGAACAACGATCGGGAGCATATCAAGCAGGAACTTTGCCTTGGAACTTAGATAAATCAATAAAAATATTTACTCGAGGTGATCAGGAGCTTCCTCAGCCTTATGAGGTCCTAGCTTCTATGGAGGAGGGAGCATTATCTCAAGTAGAATTTCATGTGGAAGAAGGCCCTTTTTTCTATAAATGTCTATCCCATGAGATCTTTGGCAATCCCGCATGTATAGAAAAATTGTTCCTTGCTAAGGAGCACTTAAATGAGGAAATTCTTGTTGGCTGTATGGAACGTTTTATTGATCAGGCAAGAGGGGTTAGATAAATGTGGTATTCTGATTATCATGTATGGATTTTACCTATTCATGACAGTATTGTTCGCTTAGGTGGAACTAAAAAAATGTGTAGTAATTTAGGTCAGATTCTTCATATTGATCTTCCTATGTTAGGAAGTTCCTGTAAGGAAGGCGAGCCCTTAGTTATCTTAGAATCTTCAAAATCAGCAGTGGAAATTTTAAGTCCGGTCTCTGGGAAGGTTATAGAAGTAAACCAAAGCCTTTTAGATGATATCCAACTTTTGAATACCTCTCCTGAAGATTTAGGGTGGTTTGTTGTTGTTGATTTAGGACAGCCGCTAAATACAGAAAACTTATCGGCTAGGGATTAATTCTTTTATTAGTTTTCTATAAAAGATAGTAATGCATTTTTACAATAGTTTGTATTTATTGTTCTTAAGTAGTAAGCTTTTATCTGATAACAGAAAAATAAACGCTTGTTTTACTATGTCTTCATCTGTGAATAGTTGCGTTTCTCCTGTAATACAGGTAGCAAGTAATCAAGTTATGCCATCCAGATGTTTGAAGGGACTTTCTCTTACCATTACATTATTGAGCTTGTTTGTGATTTCTCTTGCGGCTTACGGGCTTTTCGTTGTTCCCTTGATTTCTACGCAACTTGTCATACGAATTATTAGTGCTTCCATAACGTTAGTAGCACTAGTTTGTTCTTGTGTGCAGTATTATTTCTTTCATCATTATGGGAAATTGGTCATTGATAGTGGGAATCTTATAAACAATAGTTAAAGGATAGCTGATTTATGCTTGTTCATGTTCGTAGATTTCAAACTTCTTCTTCGCAATGTGAAAATACAGCGGCATTATTACGCAAATTAGAAAGAAGTTCGGAAAGAACAATAAATATAAACGTCTTTTCGAAAGCTTTTTCTGTATTTATGGCTGCTTTAGCTTTATTAGTCATGATAGTCTTTACTGTTCAAACGGCAGTAGTTACTCCTTTAGCTTTATATACAGCAGCTTTTTTAGCTTGTTGTATTCTTATTTATATGGCGATTTTTATTGTGCAAAGCATGCTTTCATGCTCTTCTTCTCCCGTTAAATTGGCTATGGATCCAATGGAAGGTTATGAGGCACGATGAGCCGAGTTAATTTACTGCAGTTTTTCCTCTTTTAATAAAGGGTTTCATCTTAGGACGAGTAAGACGACTTTTCTTTAATGGAATGGTTTCTGTATCTGTAGGAATTTCTGTTATTGGGGGTATTTGTTCTTCTACGGAAACGGAAATTGTTGCAGGTTTTGCAATATCAATTCCTGTAAAGCTCATAAATGCCATGGCCATAAGGCCTGTGGTGATGAATGAGATGCCTGTGCCTTGTAGATTTTTAGGAATATCGCAATAGGCAAATTTTTCCTTAATCGTGGCAAATAGTACAATGGCTAACCACCAGCCACATCCAGATCCTAAGGAAAAAATCATCATGGGAATAAAAGGATAATTACGAGTAATACCGAAAAGCACGCCTCCTAATATGGCACAGTTTACAGCAATTAATGGTAAGAAGATTCCTAAGGAGAGGTAGAGATTTCGTGAAACTTTTTCTAGGAAGAGTTCTAAGATTTGTGTGAAAGCAGCGATCACGACAATAAAAATAATTAGCTCCAGAAAACCTAAATTTACATCCGCTAGGGTTGGAGATAGCCAGGCCAAAGCACGGGGCTTAGTTATAAAAGTATGAATTAACCAATTAATGCTTCCAGTAATGGTGAGAACCAAAGCTACGGACATGCCTAATCCATTTGCCGTTGAGACTCTTCCAGAACAAGCTAGGTAGCTACACATCCCTAAAAAATTCGAAAGAAGGATATTCTGGATAAAGGTTGCTTGTAAAAAAATACCCAAAACATTGAGCCATGTATATTCGCCTAACCACATACTTACTTTTTCACTTTTTTAGATCTCAGAATATTTATTACCCAAATCATGGTACCTAAAAGAAAAAATGCTGAGGGAGCAAGAACCATCAAACCAAAATTCTCATAGCCATCAGGATGTATTTCCGAGGCATAAAAGCATTTAGGGATTATGCGTATGCCGAATAAGGTTCCAAACCCAAAAACTTCTCGAATAATACTTACGAAAACTAATACCCAACCATAGCCTAATCCAGAAGCAAATCCATCTAAAAACGCGGGAAGAGGAGGGACATTTCTTGCTAGACTTTCTGCTCTACCCATAACGATGCAGTTGGTAATAATTAATCCTACAAATACAGAAAGCATCTTTGAAATGTTAAATAGGAAAGCTTTAAGAAATTGGTCTATAACGATAACAAACAAGCTAATGATAATTAGCTGAGTAATCATACGTACGCTGTCGGGAGTTACTTTTCTTAATAAGGAGACGAAAAAGGAAGAACATCCTGTGACAAAGCTGACCGCTAGTCCCATAGTTATGGCCGTGCTTATTGTTGTTGTTACAGCAAGAGCAGAACAGATTCCTAAAATTGCAATCAGAGGTTGATTATTGTTCCATAGAGGGTCTATGAAATAATTTTTATAAGATTTACTTGTTGTCATAGGAATCTCTTTGGGTATGAAGCTTTGCAAAATATAACAACAGATTGCGATAAGGAGCGAGGGATTGAGAATAGGCTTCAGTTACCCCATTACATGTTAAGGTAGCTCCTGAAATGCCGTCGATCGTAGACAAAACCTTAGGGGATGTGCCATATAGAGCTTCTGCAGATCCTTTAACAACTTCCAACCCTAAAGGAGCTGTTGCTAAACTTGTATTCCCTGAGGAAGACTGCAGGAAAACTTTTTTTCCATAAAATTGCTTCTGCCATTGAGGATTTGTAATGTTTGCCCCCAATCCTGGAGTTTCTCCTTGTTGATACCATGCAGTTCCCAATACAGTGTTTCCGTCATTTTTTAGACTCAAATACCCATACATCGGTCCCCATAAGCCGAATCCCGAAATTGGGAGAACGATGGCTTGAACAACAAGAGGATTTTTAATAATTGCTTCGGTAGTCATGGTACGTGCTTGTTCAGTATTAGATAGAATGACATAAAAAAGTAGCAATGATTGTTTTTGGAGATCCCCTTGGGGTTGTGCATCTAAAAACTCTGAGAGTTGCATGTTTTTTTCTTCAAAGGAAAAAATTTGTCCTTTCCTATCTGTAAGCAAAGGGCGGACAAAATTTTTAGAATAGGCATCTAAGACAGAACTTGTAACTGCGGGAGGATACGCATTCACAGCTTTTAATACATGGGATTGCTTATCATAAATTGCATATTTCCACTCACCTTCTGTATAGATTTGAAACCTCCCGGAATAATCGATAACATGTGCTGCTGTTAACATTTGTTTATTACGATCAAAGATAGCAGCACGTTCTTGAAAGGGAGAAAGGACGTAATAAACAGTAGAAAGAAGAATTCCAGATAAAAAGCTTAATAATAAAATAAAACAGATGATGTACCAAGTTTGATTTAAATAGCTTTTAAGCTTTTTAGAAGACATTTAAATACTCCTTTGTCGGTACTTTCTGACAGCGAAGTAATCAAACAAGGGAGCGAAAACATTTCCTAAGAGAATAGCCAACATAACTCCTTCAGGATAAGCAGGGTTGATTAATCGGATAATGATCGTCATAAAGCCAATAAAGAGTCCGTACAACCACTTAGCTAATTTCATTGTAGGCGAAGATACGGGATCTGTAGCCATGAACACGAGGCCGAAAGCTAAACCTCCAAGGAACATATGGCGGTAAGCAGGAATGAAAAAACGAGCAGGAGCCCAAGCACCATGCTTGCCTACAACAAAAATACTAACGATTTTAAATAGCCAAGCTGTGAGGAATGCTCCTATGCCAAAGGAGAGCATGGTTCTCCAAGAAGCAATACCTGTGATAATTAAAAATATGGCGCCTAGCAAACAAGCAAAAGTTGAGGTTTCACCTAAGGCACCTAGGATATTACCCCAAAAAAGGTTCCCAGAAGAAAATTTCTGGAATCCATAGATAACATCAGTAATAGCGTACGCAGAATCAAATTGTGTGGGAAGAAGGCCCAGCCCACCTTCACTCAAGGGAGCTGTAACAAACTCTTGTAGTTGTGCTAGAGTTAATTTATTTAGTGTGAGCCCTGGATGGGACTGAGACCATAGAGAGAATTGTGTTTGTAGTACCTGTTCCGTGGGGACATGAGACATGTGTAAAATACTTGACGCTATGGCATCGACATGAACCCTTTTAACCGTAGGGGGGGTGGAATTCAAAGTTTGTAGACATGTAGATTGTGAGAAACCATCAATTACAGACTTCCCAGCAGTGGTATTCATGGTTAGAAGGCTTGCTTTGATTTGTGTTGGATTGCTTCCTACCCACACATCTCCACTCATTTTTGCTGGGAAGGTAAAGAATAGAAACGCACGTGCAGATAATGCAGGATTGAGAATATTCATTCCTGTTCCTCCAAAGAGCTCTTTACTCACAATAACTCCAAAGGCAATGCCTAGAGCTGCCATCCAATAGGGAATAGTTGGAGGTAATGTAAGTGGGTAGAGAATCCCCGTAACTAAAAGGCCTTCGGCTATCTTATGTTTGCGGACTATTGCAAAAAGAACTTCGCAAGCTCCTCCTACAGTGTAGCTAATGATAAGTAGGGGGAAAAAGATTTTACATCCTGCCCAAAGAATAGAAAACACGCCAATGTCATGACAGACAAAAGTAAGGTATTTACGAAATCCCGAGATATGTAAGAATGTTTCCATTAGCTGAGGATTTCGTGAGCTGTAGATAAGGAATTGTGTTCCCGCATTCCAGATAGCAAAAAACACTGCTGGAAATAAAGCAAAGACTACGAGCATCATCCAGCGTTTAATATCTACAGCATCGCGAATAAATGGGGGGGATGAAGGAATATGAATAGGTTCAAAACAAAACGTATCAATAGCGTCTGCAACTGGAGTAAAACGTTGAAGTTTGTCTTTTTGACAAATTTTCCAGATCGAATGAACAAATCGCTTAAGCATTCTATTTGAGATGGGAAATCGAGGCTTCTACACGTTCAGGAGAGTAGCAAATTAGTTGAAATTTTAGGAATAAATTTTTTTGTGATTTGGAAATTTTTTATATTTTTTGCGCGCTTATTCTTTCCTATTTTATGTTATGGTTGTCGCTTTCCAGGAAAAGTTCTATGTCGGCATTGCATAGAAGCATTGAGAATGCATTCAAGCACTGGGAGATGTCCTCATTGTTTTTCTTTGTTAGGACTTGAAGAGGCGTCTACGTGTGACCAATGTCTTTCTTCATTTTCCCGGAAATCTTTTCATTTATATTCTCCAGTACCAGAAGCTCTTAATTTATATTCTCAAGCTTGCAGAGGAAAAAAATTTGCTATTGGATTTTTTGCACGAGGAATACGAAAAGAGTGGGAGTGGAACCAAGTAGTGCCTACAAAGATTTTTTATATTATCTCAAAGATATCTAAAGAATGCGTGAAAAAATTACATCAAGATACTGGAATTCCTTACCAAGGGATCCTTCCGATAAAATACTTTCTACAGAGCCTAACAAAATATGTAAAGAAAGGACCTATTTGTATTCTTTCTGCGTATCCCTTACCCAGGGAGTGGCAAAACGTGATAGAAAGATATGCTCCTCAACCGGTTATTCTTATCAGTCTTTTTGTGGATCCTCGGGAAGGCCCGAAATAGCTACATAACCCAGAAGGCGGACTCCTTCATCAACGCATAGAGTAGCTGCCTGAATATCTCCTTTTACCATAGCTTCTCCCCGTAGCTCCACTTTTCCTGTAACTGTGATATTACCTTCAACAACACCTTCGATGATCGCTTCTTGAAGTTGAATATCTGCTTTTACATAACCTTTGGGGCCAATAATAATTTTTCCCTGAGACACCAAAATTCCTTCAAAGGTTCCGTCGATACGTAGTAAACGTTCAAACGCTAATTCTCCTTTAAAAGTAACTCCTTCTCCTAAGGTAGTCTCTGGTTCTTCTGATACAAGGAAAGAGGGTTCAATTTCTGAGGAGGATGATGTCCATTTTTGTGTTTCTTCATTTACAGGATAGGAAGACAGGGGGCGTGTTTCTACAGATTTTGGTGTATCAAAGAGATTGGGAGGGGAATCTAGGTGTTCAGTTCGAGAGTAGGAATAGTTGGAATGCGAAGGAGCTTCTTCTTCATATAGTGTTTGCACATCTTCAAAAGGACTTTTTCCACTTCTACGAAACATGGGAGTTCTCCTAGATTAGCCAGCAATGTGGTTTTTACATAAATTAATCTGACGCGTTAAAGTTTCATCTTTCTCTATTTTTTCTTCTATAGTTTTACAAGCATAGAGTACGGTGGAATGTGTTTTCCCAAAAGCAGAACCAATAGCGACTAAAGAGTCTGTAATTAAAGTTTTTGCTAGGTACATAGCGACTTGGCGGGCTAAAACCAATTCCTTTGCCCGTGAGTTACCTTTGAGATCTTGTAACTTGACTTGAAATACCATAGCAACACTTTTTAAAATGCTTTCTATGGATACTTTTTGTTTTATGGGAGAGCGAAAAAGCTCCTTTAAGGTGTCACGGATAACATTTTCTGTCAGAGTTTTCCCAAACAAGCGGCAGTAAGCAGTGAGTTTATTAATGGCTCCTTCTAACTGTCGCACATTGCCATAAATATGATCTGCAATATAAAAAGCAATTTCATTCGGGATATTCAAGCCTTTTTGTTCTGCTTTATGCTGTAATATAGCTACACGGGTTTCCAAGTCAGGAATACCTACATGGGCAACTAAACCCCATTCCATTCTTGCTATAATGCGTTCAGATAATTTCAACTGGCTTGGGGGTTTGTCACTAGTAATGACAATTTGCTTATTTAAATTAATTAAAGTTTCAAACGTATTGCAAAATTCTTCTTCAAAGTTTTGTCGATTTTGTAAGAATTGGATATCGTCCACGAGAAGTAGATCTAAGGAGCGATAAAAATTTTTCATTTTATCAATAGACTTTACTCTTAAGTGGTGAACAAGATCATTAATAAAGGCTTCTGTTGTAATGCAATGTACGCGAAGATGTTTATGGTGTTCCCGAACATAATGTCCTACAGCGTGAAGAAGATGAGTTTTTCCTAACCCCACACCTCCATGAATGAATAGAGGATTGTAAGAACGTCCTGGATGGCTTGCAATCCCCATGGCAGCAGATTTGACAAATTGGTTGGAAGGACCTTCTATAAAGTTATCAAAGCGATAGAGAGAATTCAGCTTTAATTCAAAGTCTTTAGGTTCATCAGAATTTTCTAAAGACAGCGTTTGAGATTCTCGAGGAGATAGAGATTGTGTAGGAGGTCTTTTGATTTCTGAGATAACAAACTCTAAAGCGGGTTCGCCTTGAGCATTTAAAGGAACAAAAGAACATAAGTCTTTTTTATAGTTATCCAGAAGGTAATTCTGAACAAAAATATTAGGAACTTCTAAACGAATTTTTTCTTGAGTTTCCTCTATGACGTGAATAGGGGAAATCCAGTTTTCAAATGCCGTTTTTGAGCAACGCGTTTTCACATAATTGACAAACTGTTCCCAAGTATTACATTCGCTACAGGTTAACATGCTGCTCTCTTTTCTATGCTGAGGATTTCTCCGAGACAGGTAATTTGCACTTGCTACGGAAGAAATTGCCAATGTACCATTGGTATTGATAAGCAATCAATACTTTTTCTATAAAAAGCCATTGGGAAATTTCAAAATGAGCAAGATAAATCTAAGGAAAAGCTATTGAGAAAGAGTTGTAGTTCTTTTTATGGTTTTATTGGCGTAACTCATCAGTAGGGCTTCAGCATCATTAGCAATAAGGGGCTGGTCACATGAGGCAAGATAGACAGCAATAGCTGAGGCTTCTTCAATGCGACCTAAACAAAAAAGTGCTTTTGTTTTGTTTAGTAGTGTGGGTAGATGATCTCCTTGCATTCGCAATGCTTGATCCAAGACTACCAAAGCTTCAGCATTCTTTCCTACTTGTAAATATAATCCCCCAAGGGTTTGAAAATCATAAATACTAAGAGGATCTAAAATGACGAGAGCTTCAAAAAAAAGGATAGCTTTTTGATAGTGCCCTTGACGAAGGAAGGAATATCCAGAAATACGCAATTCTTCTAATTCTTCATCTCCCCATCCTAAAATAGCTTTCCATTCATTATCTAACATAGCTTAGCCTTGGACGAATTGAAAAATACGAGAAATGACGTAGTCAATCATAACATTGGAAGATTTTAAGCCTAAATCAATGGCTTTGAGCAAGACCTTTCCTTCTTGAATTAAAGTATCTTCTTCCCAATCTTCACTTGCCTCATTCTCGTTGTTTTCTTCTTCTTGATCTTTATACGAAAGAAAAGGAGTCACACGACTTTGATAAGAAAACTTTCCACGTGTGAGAACTTTTAAATAAGAAGAAATTTTTTCTATATCGCTATCTTGTTGATCAGGGGATCCTAATGAGGGAGCTAGATAAGGAGTAGAAAAACGTTGTTTATAAAAATTTCTTGGAGGAGAGAAAAAGGCCCAGTGGGTTTTTTGATTTGTTTGCATTAGAGATGACAGAGCTGAAGGTTTAGGTGTCATATCTAAAATTTGAGCATGCTTGGCAACATCACGAATAGCCACACCTTCCATATGAACTTCCTTACGGAAATCATTCACTGCCTTATTGTTAGAGGCGTGTTTTTCGTAAACGGATGTACTGTAATTGAAAATTTCTACCATACTATAGCCTTTAAGACCCTACTTCTAAATCATAGTAGGGTGAGGGAAAAAGTCAATAGTCTTCGTTACTCTGGGAAATTCCGGAGGCAATGAAGAGAATTCTTTCGCCATTCTTTTTAATGATGTATATTGATGCTGCATGTTGGGTTCATAGAAGATTTTAAGTAACCATGGGTGAGCGTTCTCCTCATATTCCTGTTTTACTTCAAGAGTGTTTATCTTTTTTTTCTGATCGTCATCCAAAATTTTTTTGTGATGTTACTGTAGGTGCGGGAGGGCATGCAGAGGCATTTCTTTCTGCTTATCCTTCACTTCAGCTGTATGATGGTTCTGATAGAGATCAGTCCGCTCTGTCTTTAGCTCGTGAACGCTTAAGGAAATTTGGCGATCGAGTGCAGATTCGTCATGCTTCTTTTCAAGATCTCTCTCAAGATTTTAGAAGGAATCATGCATATGATGGGATACTAGCTGATCTTGGAGTTTCTTCTATGCAATTAGATACATTATCCCGTGGGTTTAGTTTTCAGGGAGAGGATCATGTTTTAGATATGCGTATGGATAGGTCGCAGGGGATAACAGCAAGTGAAGTTCTGAATACTTTGGATGAGGAAACTTTGGGAAAGGTATTTCGTGAATATGGGGAAGAACCTCATTGGAAAAGTGTAGCCAAAGCAATTGTCAATTTCCGTAAACGCAAGAAAATTCTTACAGTTAGTGATTTAAAAGAGGCTGTGACCCAGGCTTTGCCTTCTTATCGTTTTCGAAAAAAGATCCACCCACTTACTTTAGTATTCCAAGCGTTACGTGTCTATGTGAATCAAGAGGATAGTCAATTGCAAGTATTGTTAGAGTCTGCTATCCATTGGTTAGCTCCTCAGGGGCGTTTTTTGGTAATTTCTTTTTGTAGTTCTGAAGATCGTCCTGTAAAATGGTTTTTCCGCAAAGCTCAGGACCAGGGATTAGGAAGAGTTTTGACTAAGAAAGTCATTATGCCAACTTATGAAGAAATTCGTAACAATCCTAGAGCGCGATCAGCAAAATTACGGTGTTTTGAAAAATCTATCTCATGAATAAGTATCGTTTCTTACGATTAGTTTTATGTTTTTGTTTTCTTGGGAGTTTGTTGTATTCGTATGTGAATAAACAAAATGATTTAACAAAGCTTCGGTTGGAAATTCCTTGTTTATGGTCTACCTTGCGTCAAAGAGAACAAGAGAATGTAGCTTTGGGTTTTCTTATTGATAAGTTAGAAAGTCCCGAGCATTTGATGCACATTGCTCGTTTGTCTGAGTATCAATATTTACATTATCCTAGTGAAGAGAAAGAATATATTTTGATCCATGAATCATCGTAAATATTTAGCTCTGATTACTTGTGGGGTGCTACTTTCTTATTCTCTTCTTATCCTACGTTATTATAAAATTCAGATTTGCGAAGGAAAGCATTGGGCCATTGAGGCTCTCGGTCAACATGAATTTCGTGTTAAAGATCCTTTTCGTCGGGGAACATTTTTTTCTCAGATGAATGCTCGTTCTGGTGAACAGGAGCAGTTTCAGCCTTTAGCTGTAGATATTACTAAATTTCATTTGTGTGTAGATGCTGTTGCTATTCCTGAATGTCATCGGGACACGATAGCAAGAACCATATTTTCCCTAGTTGGCGAAGGGAATTATGCGTGCATGCGTGGGGAGTTTGATAAACGATCTCGCCATCGTAAATTAGTTCTTTGGTTAAATCATGTGGAACGGGATCGTATTCTTAGTTGGTGGAGAAAATACGCTGTGAAGCATAAATTGCCTTCTAATGCGCTATTTTTTATCTCTGATTACCAACGTTCTTATCCTTTTGGTAAACTTTTAGGGCAAGTTCTTCATACACTTAGGGATTACAAAGATGAGAAAACGGGGAAAGCATTCCCTACTGGAGGGTTAGAAGCCTATTTTAATCATATTTTAGAGGGAGAGCCGGGGGAACGTAAACTTTTACGGTCTCCTTTAAATCGTTTAGATGTTGACAAGATCACAAAAATTCCTAAAGATGGTGCAGATATTTACCTCACGGTAAATCCTTGCATACAAACTATTGCGGAAGAAGAGTTAGAGAGAGGCGTTAAGGAAGCTAAGGCAAAGGGAGGACGCCTTATTTTAATGAACTCTTATACAGGAGAGATTCTTGCTCTTGCCCAGTATCCTTTTTTTAATCCCGCGGATTACAAAACTTTTTTTAATGATAAAGAAAAGATAGAATATACCAAAGTTTCATCGGTCAGTGATGTCTTCGAACCGGGTTCTATTATGAAACCAATCACGGTTGCTATCGCTTTGCTTGCCAATGAAGAGATGGAAAAACGAGGGGAAAAGTCTCTTTTTCATCCTAATGATCCTATTGATGTTACACGCACCATATTTCCAGGTAGAAAACAATTTCCTTTAAGAGATATCTCTTTAAATCGTCGCTTAAATATGTATATGGCGATTCAAAAGTCTTCTAATGTTTATGTTGCTCAGCTTGCAGATCGTATTGTTCAGAATTTAGGAAATCTTTGGTATGAAGAAAAATTATCCGCTCTGGGTTTTGGTAAAAAAACGGGTATTGAGTTACCGGGAGAAGCCTCGGGATTAGTTCCTTCCCCTAAACGCTTTCATCTTCATGGTATTCCTGAATGGTCGCTATCGACTCCTTATTCTTTAGCTATGGGGTATAATCTTTTAGTTACGGGAATGCAAATGGTTAGAGCATATGCTATTCTTGCTAATGGAGGGTATGATATACGACCTACGTTAATTAAAAAAATCGTCTCTTCTTCTGGAGAGGAATATAGATTCAGACCTCAGGAAAAGGGAGAAAGATTACTTTCTCAAGAAATCGTGGATCATGTTTTAAGAGCAATGCGCTTTACAACATATCCTGGGGGCACAGGATATAGAGCTTCTCCGAAAAATTATTCTAGTGCAGGAAAAACAGGAACTACAGAAAAGCTAGTTCACGGTAGGTATGATAAGCAGCGTCATATTTCTTCATTTATTGGTATCACTCCTTTATATCCTCAAGAATCTTGTGTTCCTTTAGTAATGTTGATTTCTATTGATGATCCTGACCATGGTTTGCGAGAAGATGGAACCAAAAATTATATGGGAGGGCGATGTGCAGCTCCTATATTTGCACGTGTGGCTGATCGTGTTTTGCCTTACCTTGGGGTGAGAGAGGATAAGAAAACTTATGATTATACGAGTGAGGTTTCTGCAATAAAGTCTTTATATGAGGAGTGGAATCGTTTAGGGAAATAGATAGATTTGCTCTAGAGATTAATCTAGGCTAGAATTTTATGTCTTAGAAGGTTGTGTTTATAGAAAATAGATCGAATACGTTATATTTTGACTTGTGAAATTTAAAGAAAGTTTTATAAAAGAGATGGATAAAGCTTTTCGCCTTGATGTCCGTCGATTAGATAGATTCTGATCAGGAAATGAGCCCTTAATGCATGTAGGGAGCATATGATTGAGGCAACGGTATGGTGCTTCTACGTGTGCTAGTTCTGTAAATAAATTAGAGGTAACTCTTTAAGCAGACTTTAGGGTGAACGATGAATTTAAAACAGCTCTTACAGAATATCAATGCGAAAGTTTATGGGAAAATTTCTCCACTAGAGATTAGGAATATCACTAAGGATTCGCGTAGTGTGGGTGTTGGAGATATTTTCATAGCTCATCGGGGAAGGAAGTATGATGGGAATACCTTTTCTTCTTTTTCTGTGCAAAATGGTGCCATAGCTGTTGCTTCTTCTCTATATAATCCTTTTATTCCTGTGGTTCAAATCGTGTCTCCAGATGTTCCTTTATTGGAGGCAGAGATATCAGCAAAATATTATGCTTATCCTTCGAGTAGGTTAACTGTTGTGGGTGTTACAGGAACAAATGGGAAAACTACGGTATCACATTTAATTAAGTTTTTATTTGATTCCTTTCATTATCGTTCGGGGTTGATAGGAACGATTGCACATGATTTAGGAAATAATTCTGTGCAAGATGGGTTTACTACTCCCGAAGCCTGTTTGTTGCAGAAATATTTAGCAGAAATGGTAAAAAATAGACTTTCTGTTGCTGTCATGGAAACATCTTCCATAGGGTTAGTTCAGAATCGTTTAGCTTGTATCGATTTTGATGTTGGTGTTTTGACTAACATCACTTTGGATCATTTGGATTTTCATGGTTCATTTGAGAATTATATCGAAGCGAAATTACGATTATTCTCTTTATTACCTTCTAACGGTCTTGCTGTTGTTAATGCGGATTGTCCGTATAAGTCGCAATTTTTAGAAGTGGCGAAAGCGCGTCCTATTACGTATGCAGTGGATAGCCCTGCAGATTATCGGGCATGTAATTTGCATTGTTCGCCTTTAGGAACACAGTGTGACATAGTATATCGTGGAGAGCATTTCCCTTGTGTTTTACCTTTAATTGGTGAGTACAATATGTATAATGCACTCGCGGCAGTAGCTGTTGTCCATCAACGGCTAGGTTGCGATTTGAAGCAATGTATCGCATCTTTAGCTCATGTTTCTTCTCCTCGTGGACGGTTAGAGCCTGTGATAACTTCTCCTTGTCCCGTGTATGTTGATTATGCACATACTCCAGATGCTTTGGATAATGTCTGTAGGGCGTTGCAGAAAATACTTCCGAATCAAGGGAGGTTGATTATTGTTTTTGGCTGCGGAGGCGATCGAGATCATAGTAAAAGGAAAATTATGGCACAGGTAGCCGAAGCCTATGGTTTTTCTGTTGTGACTTCGGATAATCCTCGTAGCGAGGATCCTGAGGCAATTATTGAAGATATTTGCTCGGGCTTTGTGAAAAGAAATTTTTCTATCAAAATCGACAGAAAACAGGCAATTACATATGCTTTGTCCATTGCCTCTGGTAAGGATATAGTGTTAGTCGCAGGGAAAGGCCATGAGACATACCAAGTCTTTAAGCATCAAACTATTGTTTTTGATGATAGGGAAGTTGTTCGGGAAATTCTATCCTCGGTCGAGTAATTGCGCTTTACTTATATTTTGTCTGTTGAGAGGAAGTTGTGGAGAAGGTGCTGAGCCCCTGCAGCGAGTGCGTCGTAATGAGGTGATTTTTATTGATCCGGGACATGGAGGTAAGGATCAAGGAACTGCGAGTAAAGAGTTCCACTATGAAGAAAAAACACTTGCTTTATCACTAGCATTTGCTGTGCAGAATTATCTTAAGCGTATGGGTTATAGGCCTGTTCTCACTCGTACGTCGGATGTGTATGTGGATTTAGGGAAGAGAGTTGCTTTAGCTAATCAAAATACAGCAGATGTTTTTATTAGTATTCATTGCAATTATTCATCTAATGCATCTGCTTTTGGCACAGAGATTTATTTTTATAGTGGGAAACAAGCAACAGCAGTACGATCGCATGCTTCAGAAGCTTTGGCTAAAAATCTTTTAAATTCTATGAAAAAACATGGTGCATTGAAAAGTCGTGGAGTGAAGGAAGGAAACTTTGCTGTTATTCGAGAAACTACGATGCCGGCTGTGCTAATAGAAACTGGATTTTTATCTAATGCTAGAGAAAGAGCTGCTCTTTTAGATGCGCGTTACCGCATGCATATAGCTAAGGGAATTGCCGAAGGGATTCATACATTTCTTACTGGGCCAGATTTTCAGAAGATAGGCTCATTCAATACGAAAAAAAAATCTATCAAAACTAGTGCAAATTAAAAATTATAATACCGTCCTCGATGCGATTTGAACGCATGACCTGTTGCTTAGGAGGCAACCGCTCTATCCTACTGAGCTACGAGGACACTTGGATTAGTACTGTAGCAATTTGGGCTAAAGAAGTCACGTACTTGCCTCATTTAGCATACATGTGAATTTTTATTTCTTGTTACGTATAGTTTTCTCCCCTCCTGAACTTGATTGAACTTATGGTAGGGCTTTATATTTTAAAAAATATCTTGAATCCAAAGGATGAATAGATATGATACGCTTATACTTCAAAAGTTTATTATTTAGGGCTACTCAATTAGTTACTTTAGGGCACTTTAATTAGGGAGGCAACGGCTAATATGGCTACCATGACTAAGAAAAAACTGATCAGTACAATATCTCAGGACCATAAGATTCATCCGAATCATGTGCGCACCGTAATCCAAAATTTTTTGGATAAGATGACAGATGCTCTAGTCAAAGGTGATAGATTGGAATTTAGGGATTTCGGTGTTCTCCAGGTAGTAGAAAGAAAACCTAAGGTGGGTCGTAATCCTAAAAATGCTGCGGTGCCCATCCATATTCCTGCACGACGTGCTGTAAAGTTTACACCAGGAAAACGGATGAAGCGTTTGATTGAAACTCCTTCGAATAATTCTTAATTTTTTGTGCCTTTTGTATTTAATCCTTGAGTCAAGTTTTTAAGATGATTTAGAGACTTGACTCTAAAGTTTGTTATTATTATTGTCTGGACGCAATCTATTTCTGAGTAAAATTGTGCATAACGATGGGATTACAGCCAAGATTACAAGAATGTATCGAAGTGTTTCCCCGTGTGAATTTTGATGCGCAAGTGAAGGAGCTCATTTATGCTTGTCAGAATAAAGAGCTTCGAGATTTTGTCTTTAAATTTTTTCGCTATCATCCTCTGATAAAAGTTCATGATATTGCTCGAGCTATTTACCTATTGATGGCTTTAGAAGAAGGCCAGGATTTAGGGTTAGATTTCTTAAAGCTACAACAGGAGAATTCTGGAGCTGTACGCTTATTTTGTTGCGGAGGATTTCCTTGGAAAGGGCTACCTTATCCTGGAGAGCATGCCGAGCTCGGTTTATTGCTTTTACAAATATCTAGATTTTACGACGCAAGTTTAAAACTTGCTGAAATGATGAGTTCTTTTCACCAGTCAATGTTTATGCATGAAGAAACGATTTTTCCTTCTCTGTGGAGCCAGGAGATTACGCGTCCTGCGAAGGAAAAAACCTCTTTGAGTAGATCTTTTCTTTATCAATTGGATCAACAAATTGTAAATGAATTCACCTCTGTTGAACCGAATTTAGGTTTTTGGATGCAGAGAACATGTTCGTCGTCTGCATTTATTTCTGGATCGGGTTGTAAGAGTGGCGTTGGGGCATATTATTTTGGTGATGTTGGTATTGTTAATTACGGTCCCTGTTATGGTGATATTAGTGATTGTCAGGGGTTTGGAATTTCAGGAGTAGTTAAAGAGTTTTCCTGTGTAGAGAACATAGGAGAAGTTATCTGTTCTTTTCTTTCTTCAACCTCGCTTCCTTATTCTAGGTCCACTGGATTTTCTTATTTACAAGACGCTCATTTGGGCATACAGGTGCGTCATGATTTCCGGATTTCAGGGATGGGGTGTCAAGTAAATTCTTTTTTAACAGAAGAAAATACAGGGAACCTAACGTTTTCTATTTTTTGTAAGGGAAAAATGTGCCAGGTGATAGAGGGGCCCCGGCTACGAGCAGGTTCTTTGGATTCTTATAAGGGGCCAGCAAATGATGTCATTATCCAGGGAGAACGTGATTCTTTACGTATTTTAACTTCTAGTCGATATATGGAAATATTTTCTTTACAAGGCAAGGAAAGTTTTTGGGGAAGTAATTTTTTAATTAACATTCCTTATCAGGATTCCTCTGTATCGTTAGTCTTTGAAAAAAGTAATTAAAAAGAATCATTTTTTAATCCTCATTAAAATGATCTTATAATTGTTTTTTAAGAATTATTTGTATTAAAATTATCCTTTTCTGTAAGAGGAGTGATTATGGAGCTTCTTCCCCACGAAAAACAAGTGGTTGAGTATGAGAAAACAATCGCTGAGTTTAAGGAAAAGAACAAAAAAAATTCTTTACTTTCCTCTTCTGAGATACAAAAATTGGAAAGGCGTCTAGACAAGTTAAAAGAAAAAATTTATTCCGATTTGACTCCTTGGGAGCGTGTGCAAATTTGTCGCCATCCCTCACGTCCTCGTTCAGTTAATTATATTGAAGGGATGTGTGATGAATTTATGGAACTAGCTGGAGATAGGACCTTTCGGGATGATCCTGCTGTTGTTGGTGGATTAGCGAGAATTCAAGGACAAAAGTTCATGCTCATTGGCCAAGAGAAGGGATGTGACACAGCTTCTCGTGTTCATCGTAATTTTGGCATGCTATGTCCCGAAGGATTTCGCAAGGCTCTCCGTCTAGCAAAAATGGCAGAAAAATTTCATTTGCCTATTATTTTTCTTGTAGATACTCCCGGGGCGTTTCCCGGATTGACTGCTGAAGAGCGCGGTCAAGGCTGGGCAATTGCTAATAATCTCTTTGAATTATCTAGATTGAAGACGCCAATCATTGTTCTTATTATTGGGGAAGGGTGTTCTGGAGGAGCTTTGGGCATGGCAATTGGCGATGTTATTGCTATGTTAGAGCACTCCTACTACTCTGTAATTTCTCCTGAAGGTTGTGCTTCCATTCTATGGAAAGATCCTAAGAAAAATAGTGAAGCAGCTGCTATGTTAAAAATGCATGGTGAGGATCTCAAGCAGTTTGCCATTGTTGATGTGGTTATTAAAGAGCCTGTGGGAGGAGCGCACCATGATCCTGCGGCAATATACGACAGTGTGCAAAAATTCATACTTCAGGAATGGTTGCGATTAAAAGATCTGTCCATAGAGAATTTATTAGAGAAACGATACCAGAAATTTCGGACTATAGGTCTTTATGAAACTTCTTCTGAAAGCAGTTCTCAGACATAAAAAACACCTAATTTTATTGGGATTTTCTCTGCTCTCTATTCTTGGATTGACAATCTCTTCACAAGCAGAGATTTTTTCCCTAGGCATGATTGCTAAAACAGGTCCCGATGCCTTTGTCCTTTTTGCTAATAAGAAAAATAATCGACTCGTAAAAGAGTATGAGCTTAGCCAACAACAGATTTTAGCAAAGTGGTCAGAAATTTCTCCTGGTTCTGATCGGATAACCTTATCTCAGGCAAACGCCTATATTGCCCAGTATGGAAATGGATCTTCTTCAATAACAGCTAGGTTATCGAAAAAAATCTCTCAATATATGGATTTATCCCGTTTTTCGTCATTAGCCCTGTTTTTGGTAATAGTAGCTATTTTCAAAGCTGTGACATTATTTTTTCAGCGGTTTTTAGCTCAGGTGGTCTCTATTCGTGTGAGTTGTGATTTGCGTAAAGATTATTTCGCTGCGTTACAGCATCTTCCCATGACATTTTTTCATTCTCACGATATGGGAAATTTAAGTAGTCGTGTGATTACGGATTCTTCATCCATTGCCTTAGCAGTAAATTCTCTGATGATGAATTATGTGCAGGCTCCCATTACTCTCGTTCTAGCGTTAATTATTTGTTTATCAATATCGTGGAAATTTTCTCTTCTTCTTTGTGTAGCTTTTCCTGTATTGATACTCCCCATTGTTGTGATTGCTAGGAAAATCAAACTACTGGCGAAAAAGATTCAAAGAAATCAGGATAAGTTTTCCTCAGTACTTTTAGATTTTTTAGCAGGAATCCTTACAGTGAAAGTATTTCGCACAGAGGCATTTGCTTTTAAAAAATATTGTGATCAAAATACGCAAATTGCTGCTTTAGAAGAAAAGAGCGCTGCTTATGCTTTGTTACCTCGCCCATTATTGCATACAATAGCTTCTTTGTTTTTTGCTTTTGTTGTGATTATCGGTCTCTATAAATTTCATCTTCCTCCTGAAGAGTTAATTGTTTTTTGCGGGTTGTTATACCTTATTTATGACCCTGTAAAGAAATTTGCTGATGAAAATACAAATATTATGAAAGGCTGCGCTGCCGCTGAGCGTTTTTATGAGGTTCTTTCTCATCCGAGTCTTTACCGTGACGATGAAGGGAAAACATTTTGTGGATTACAAAGTTGTATTGAGTTTCGGAATGTATCGTTTGCCTATGATGAACGTACTAAGGTTCTTCATGATGTCAATTTTACCATAGCGAAAGGAGAAGCTATAGGGATTGTTGGTCCCACAGGGGCGGGGAAAACAACAATTATACAATTGCTTCCTCGATTATATGAAGTCTCTGAAGGAGAAATTCTTTTCGACGGTCTTTCTGTGAAAGATTACAGTAAATCTTCGTTGAGGGATCATATAGGTTGTGTTTTACAAAAGCCTTTTTTATTTTACGATACTATTTGGAATAATCTTACTTGTGGAAAAGATATCCCAGAAAAGGATGTGATTGACGCATTAAAACAAGCCTGTGCCTATGAATTTGTGAAAAATATGCCGCAAGGGATCCATAGCTTATTAGAAGAAGCAGGGAAAAATCTTTCTGGAGGGCAGCAGCAGCGATTAACAATAGCACGTGCCTTATTAAAAAATTCTTCGATTTTAATTTTAGATGAAGCGACCTCTTCTTTAGATGCAATTAGTGAAAATTACATTAAAGAAATTATTGGCAAGCTGAAAGGACAGTGTACTCAGATCATTATTGCTCATAGGTTATCTACGCTAGAGTACGTTGATCGAGTAATTTATTTAGAGAATGGAGAGAAAGTTGCTGAGGGAATGAAAGATGAACTCCTAGCAACGTGCCCATCATTTTTTAAAATGTGGAAATTGTCTGGAGCTAAAGATCGGGAGGATTCTCATTCTAATGCAGAATTGGTAAGCTCTTCTTTACGTTAGATGGGGTCACCAAAGCTATAATCGAAATTAAGCATTCTCTTAGTGTTACGCACAGAGTCTCTGCTAAAGCATGTTTGTTTTTTTTGAGATAGTCACTACCTTTTGGAGTTGTATAATCAGAAACAATTTTTATCATTATACATGGCAGGTTATGGTTTTTACATAGTTGGGCAATTGTATAACCCTCCATATCAATGAGCTGCAAGTGCTCCAGCATACCATATTTATAAGGAATGGAAGAAGATGCTAGGTGTGCCGAAGAAAGAGATGGCAGAGGAAGAAGTGTAAGTTCCTGTTGGGGGGAAGGATCCCGAGGATTCTCATAATTCAATTCCGCAACTCTAGTAATTGTATAGCAGTTATGCAGGGGAAAGCAAAATGAAGATGATCCCGCAAAACCCATATTTACACAGGCATGGTAGTTAGAGAGGAGTTCTGGGGTTAAAGAAGAAATGACCCCGTCTCTTCCCCATTGTTTAAGAATAAGTAAATCCATAAAGCATAGGTGATTTGTATCTCTATAGGTATAGAAATTCGGGTGTTTTTTCTCAAAAGGATATCCTTGAATTACTGCCTCTGCTTCACACATATCGGCAAAGATGAAAAGAAGACGAGTATAGTTAGTAAGAATTTGCATACTCAGATAATTTTTGCAGCGCTTGTTTACCTAACCCGGATAATGCTAAGGTTTCTTGGTTTACATAAGTATCAATAAATTTTTTAATCACGTTAGCGTTGGGATTTTTAGAATAAGCTAGAGCCGTTTGTATAGATTGTTCAGTTTCTTGAAGAGCTTGGGATAGTGATGTGTGTAAAGCAGATGTTAGGATGTCTATAGTCGATTGAGGCAAATGTTTTTCTACAATAAGACAACCTAAAGGTAAGGGAAGACCCGTAGTGTTTTCCCATAGGTTTCCGAGGTCTTCGCGAAGGTATAATTGTGGAGGATAATGAAATCTGTCCTCATGGATCACGACTCCTGATTCTACTTCTCCGCGGATCAGAGCGGGGATGATAGTATCATACTTCATGGGGATCAGAGTTGCTTGAGGGTAAAATATTTTACATAATAAATGCGCTGTGGTTGTTGTTCCCGGAGTAGCTATCTTAGTTATAGGTTGGGAAGACGAAGATAGAAGCAAAGGCCCTACCCCATAACTAATAATATTTCCCACCTCCATAAGCTGATAGTGCTCAGAGACTTGGTGTAGTAAGGCAGCAGAAATTTTAATGAGTGAGCATCTCTTGTACAAAGCTAGGGAATTTAGCCTAGAGATATCAGCAACAGTAATTTGTTGTAATAACGGAATATCAGGATGACGCTCTAAAAAAGCACGGAATAAGAAGATATCATTGGGACAAGGGGAAAACGCGGCTGAGAGTATCATGAGGACATTTGTTTCATTAATTGAATGGCTACTTGCATATCTTTATCTAAACTTCCTTGGTTTTCTAACCATTGGATATAGGAAGCGGGGACTTCAGTAAGGGGCTTACCCTTATATTTCCCAAAAGGCATTTTAAATACTTTAGGGTGGCAGTTATTTTGCATAAGAGAAAAAACTTGCTCTGCGGAGAGATCCCCAATAAGGGAAGAAAAAACATTGTATAAGGTAATGACATCATCTAAAGCGCGATGTGCCTGGTTTTCAGAAAAACCATACACTTGTCTTAAGTACTGCAAATTATGCTTTGGTAAATCCGGGCGATATTTTTGCGCCCATTTTAGGGAATCTATGGTACGTAAGTTTAGGGGATCTAAAGAATGCCGACGGCATTCTTTTTCTAGTAAGGGAAAATCAAAACTATCGTTATTATGAGCTACAAGAATGGAGTCGCTCCCACAAAAGTCGCGGAATTGCCTATAGGCTTCGGGAAATTTTGGAGAAGAAGCTACTGTAGAATCTGTAATTCCATGAATTTTTGAAGCTTCCTCAGGAATAGGAATTTCGGGATTCACATAGGTTACAAATGATTGTTTTGTGACATTATTAAAAGCAGCAATTTCTATAACACGATCTTTATCTATTTGTGTTCCTGTAGTTTCAGTGTCATAAAAAATAAGAGCTGTCATAATGATCTCTATGTATTTGTTTGTTCTTTTTTTGCTTGTTTTTTTAATTCATCAAGATTCATATTTCCTGAGGATATTAAGCCAACAACGTGTGAGAAACTATCACATACTAATTTAATTGTGTCGATGTATATGCGTAATAAAGTTTCATGAATCTGTCCTTCTAAACAAGGAAGAACTAGGCGATAAAAGATCAGCCCTTGTTCTTCATCCATTCCAAACCCTGGAATATCCAAGTCACGATTAAGTAAATGAAGTAGGCGTGCTGTCGCTCCTTTGTGCTCATCATGTAGTTGGTAAGGGAAGTAGCAAATCATTTGAAGGACTTCTCCTTTATTACGAATAACAAAAAACAAGGGTAATTCATGGTCGTCCGCTTGGATATTAATGTAGGTAAGTTGGCTTTCTCTTTCCAATAAGGGCTGTAATTCAGCTTGTTTTAGAAAATTGGATAGATTGTTTTGATTTAACGACCAAGTTGTCATATGATTTTCTCTCAGTAGTTTGTAAAATATACTTTGTTACTCTTTGTTTATAAGAGCAGGGACTGGCTCATTGCTATGCGATCTTTGCAATTTTTTTATGCTCTTACTCAATACGTCTGAAGTAGAGAAGGAATTTTTGTTTTCATCATTTTTTAAAAGAGCATTGATGTCTGTATCTGGAGGGAATTCAGATAGCATAGTGATACGATCATTAGTTTCTGCAATAACGAGGATTTTATTCACAACTCGGATAAGGTAGATACAGGTTTTCGGGTTGATAGAACGCCTATCCAAAATTTTAATAGTAGAGTGATTACCAAAACTTTGCCCCCTAGATTTAAGGAACTTTTTAAATATCCATACTCCGATGCCGAATAAGGTGAGGACTAACACTAAGGATCCTAGCATTTTGAGCATTTCTACTTTCATATTATCTGGGAACATACTTTGGAATGAGGCAGACTCGTGTAGAGAATCAGAAAGGGCAAGCTCATCAGAAAGAAAAAGGAATCGAGACAAAAAATCGTGCGTCATAAGTTGAGACCCCAATATAAGCTACCTAGAAAATCATCTTAGAGATTACTTTTATTTATATTAAGTTAATATGTGATCTAGTGCTAAGAGTAGATTAAACTGTAATTTTATTATTCCTGCAACAATGATGTACTTAGAGCAAGGGTCTTAAATTTTACAAAAATACGGAATAGTGTGGTTTAAGGATTTTTCATTGTATTTTTTTTTGTGAATCGTTGGAAATACATCTAGGTTATAGAGGAAATGGGTGATTTTATGAGAAAATTATTAGTTACAGATATTGATGGAACGATTACTCACTTGCCTCATCACTTACCTCCCCAAGTGCTGAATACTTTAACTCAAGCATATCAATCGGGATGGGAGTTATTTTTTTTGACAGGTCGATATTTTTTTTATGCACAGCAGTTATTTACCTCTCTTCAAGTTCCCTACTTATTGGGATGCCAAAATGGGGTTTGTGTATGGTTGTCTGAACAAGAAAAGTTTCTCTATTTTCAGGGTATTTCTCGTGATGTTTTACCTATTCTAGAAAAGTATGTAGAAGATAGTCCTGTAGTATTTTGCATAGAGTCTGGAGTGATTCATAATGATCAATATTATCGTTTTGCCTCTCCGCATGAAAATCATTTATTAAAGCGTTTAGATTCTGTGTACTTTCCTACTTCTAAAGATCGTTCTCGTCTTGTAGAAATGAACAAAATTTCTCAAGATTATCCCTATGATTTGTTAGCCGTAGCGAAAGTCTTTGGGAGAAAAAACGATATCGAAGAGTTATATCGTAAAATACAAGGAACTACAGAGCTAGTATCACGATTAAATATTAATTTAATGCGTTGGCCTTTCGATTTTGAGTATGCTTTACTATTTATGACTGAGAAATCTGTGTCTAAAGGTTATGCTGTTGATCGTGTTGTCCATATGCTTTACGAAGGAGACAAGCCTTTTATTATAGCTTCTGGAGATGATGTTAATGATATTGATTTACTAGAGCGAGGGGACTTTAAAATTGTTATGAACACCTCACCTAAGCATATGCATGGCTTGGCTGATTTTCTCGCCTCCCCAGCAAAAGATTTGGGGATTCTTCCAGCATGGGAGGCAGGTATGGGGAAATACTCTAGTCTGCAGAATTCTTAGGAAGCATTTCAGGACCAATTCCCATAATATTGGCTCCATGATCGACATAAAGAGTTTCTCCTGTAATTGCTGAAGCTAGCGGTGAAACTAAAAATGCAGCAGCAGCTCCTACTTGTTCCGCCGTCATAGGCTCGGGGATAGGAGCCCAATCCAAATAATAATCGACCATTTGTTCTATAAAGCCAATGGCTTTTCCTGCACGACTCGCTAGGGGGCCTGCAGAAATTGTGTTTACGCGAACACCCCATTTTCTTCCTGCTTCCCAAGCAAGCATTTTCGTATCACTTTCTAATGCAGCTTTAGCAGCGTTCATTCCTCCTCCATATCCAGGAACAGCGCGTGACGAGGCTAGATAAGTTAAAGAAATGCAGCTGCTACCAGAAGGCATAGAGGGACCAAAGTGTTGGAGTAAACTCACTAAGGAATAACTTGAAGTTCCTAAAGCAGATAGGTAACCCTTTCTTGAGGTTTCTAATAGAGGCTTAGAAATTTCAGGACTATTTGCTAAAGAGTGTACTAAGATATCAATGCGTCCAAAGTCTTCAGTGACTTGGGAAGCAACTTCGGATACCGAATATCCTGAAACATCTTTATAGCGTTTATTTTCTGCAATTTCTTGAGGAATGTCTGTAGGAGAGTCGAAACTTGCGTCCATGGGATAGACCTTGGCAATTTCTAAGAGAGCACCATTAGACAGTTTCCGAGATTCATTGAACTTTCCTAAATCCCAGGATTGGGAGAAAATTTTATAAATGGGTACCCAGGTTCCTGTAAGAATCGTAGCGCCAGCCTCTGCTAATGCTTTAGCGATTCCCCAACCGTAACCCTGATCATCCCCAATTCCTGCTACGAATGCGATTTTCCCAGTTAAATCAATTTTTAACATCCCTTACCTTCTTTATTTTGCAGAGTGATAACGAGGTTAGCAGATTCTTCATTATTAAGAAATACTTTGCGGATAGTAGAAAAATGTTGAATTTCTATGGTCTATGGAGAAGGGTATATTCTTTTTGAAAATTTGCAGATAACAGGATAGTTGAAGTTGAACTACCCATAGTCTTCTTAAAAGAACATTTCGATGTAGTACCCATTTTATTAATTTAGTAAGTACTAATTACTTCTTTAGCGTATCTTTACTTTTAATAATTTTTGTGATTTTTCTTGAGTTATCTTTAATTTACTTTAGAAAATGACAATGAAGTATTCGGTTTATTTGTTTTTAGTGTCTTCGGGGATGATAGCGTCTACGTCGTTAGGTTTTACAAATCCTACGGAGAAGAATTTGGATTCATCTACGAGTTATAACGGGAATACGGCTAGCTCAGGCTTCAGTCCATTAACGACTTCTAATTCTAATGGAACGCAATATATTTGTACTGGGGATGTTTGCATTATGTATGCAGGAACAGGTTCAGGCACAAACACAGCGCTCAGTAGTAGCTGCTTTAAAGAAAGTCAAGGAGATCTTTCTTTTGTAGGTAATGGGTATTCCTTATGTTTTGACCATGTTAATGCATCATCATCCCCCTCTGTTATAGAAGTAGGTGATACTAGTAAGAATTTATCTTTATCTGGATTTTCTTTGTTTTCTTGCACATCGTGCCCTCCTGGAGCCACAGGAAATGGAGCAATAAAATCATCAGGGACAACAACCTTTAGTAATGATGCTACGCTTCTTTTTGAGAAAAATTGCTCGACTGCTGCGGGAGGAGCTATTAGCTGCCAAGGATTGACATTACAAGGGACATCCATATCTGCAAGTTTTATTGGTAATACTTCAAAAGATAATGGTGGGGCCATTGAATCTACTGAATCTACTAACTTAACGAACAATGTGAAGCTTTTGTTCTCTCAAAATAACTCTGAAAAAGCAGGAGGAGCATTACATTCTTCAAAAGCTACGACATTTTCTGGTAATGCTTCTGTTGTGTTTCAAGATAACATGGCTAATAACTCTAGTACAGATGGTAAAGGTGGAGCAATTTGTTGTACAGATACATCTAACAATAATTTAGATTTGAAATTTGAGGGGAACAAAGAGCTGATATTTTCAGGGAATAGTTCTACGACGAGTGGAGGAGCGATTTATGCGGATAAGTTGACGATAGTGACGGGAGGTCCGACTTTGTTTACGAGGAACTCCGTGAAATCGACATCATCACCTACAGGAGGAGCGATTTGTATTAATAGTACGAGTGGCGAATGTAGTTTGACAGCGGAGCTTGGTGATTTAATATTTGATGGGAATACTATTATCACTACAGGCGGATCTACGACTACGAAAAGGAATGCGATTGACTTGGGTACGAATGGGAAGTTTACTACATTGAATGCTCGTGAAGGTTATGGGATCTACTTTTATGATCCTATTTCTAATACAGGAACTACCACTGGAGATATAGAGCTCAACAAAGGAAGTGGCTCAGCTACTTATACGGGTCAGATAGTGTTTTCAGGAGAGCGGCTATCAGTAACGGAGCGAGCAGTGGATGATAACCTAAAGTCCTACTTTAAACAGCCACTTAAAGTGACAGCGGGATCTTTGGTTCTTCGTGATGGAGTGACTTTAGAAGCTAAAAAAGTTGAGCAGACAGCGGGTTCAGCGGTGGTTATGGATGTAGGCACGACACTACAGACTCCAAATTCTGGAGGAGAAACGATTACTTTAGAAAACCTTGAGATTAACGTAGCATCTCTGGGGGGGGGGGGGGGTACTCCTGCCAAGATCTCTTCACAGACAGCAAGTCAAAACGTCACTATCAATAATGTTAATTTAGTTGATTCTGACGGCAACGCTTACGAACAACCGGTCTTTTCTACAACGACTCCTTTCTCAGCATTATCAGTATCGACAAATAGCGGCCAAATAACTATTCCTACGGATAACCTGACAGATTTTATTCCTTCGGCACATTATGGTTATCAGGGAAATTGGACGGTAACTTGGTCTCAAGCAGCGAACGCTGCCACAAACTCTACTACGCTTTCTTGGCAACAAACAGGCTACAACCCTAACCCTGAGCGTGTAGGTGCCTTAGTTCCTAATACCCTTTGGGGAGCTTTTGCCGACATCCGTGCTTTACAAAACCTTATGGAAATGAGTATCCAAGGTGCGGATTACCATAGAGGGTTCTGGGTATCGGGAATAGCGAGCTTTCTAAATCGCAGTGGAACACCCACACAAAGGAAATTCCGCCATTCAGGTGCAGGTTATGCTTTAGGAGTCTTAGCAACAACCCCTACAGAAGATATCTTCTCAGCAGCCTTCTGCCAATTGTTCGGAAGAGATAAAGATTACTTAGTCTCTAAGAATAAATCGGATGTATATGCAGGATCTGTTTACTACCAACACATTTCTTTCTGGGATGTGTGGAACCAACTGCTTCAGAATATGTTAGGGACACAGGCACCTTTAGTTCTTAATGCCCAGTTGGCTTATAGTCATGCGTCCAACGACATGAAAACCAACATGACAACGACATACGCCCCCCCTAATACAGTCTTTCCAGAGATTCGTGGAGAGTGGGGCAATGACTGCTTTGCTGTTGAGCTAGGAGCTAAGACACCTATAGAATTCCAGACATGGAGATTTTTCGACAGTTATTCTCCTTTCCTGAAGTTCCAGTTGGTATATGCTCATCAAGAAGACTTTAAGGAGAACAATAGTTCTGAGGGTAGGTATTTTGAGAGTAGTCATCTGACGAATTTAGCTATGCCTTTAGGTGTGAAATTTGAGAGATTTTCAGATGAAAATCAAGCGTCGTATGACCTTACTCTTGCGTATTCTCCCGATCTTGTAAGAAGCAATCCTGATTGTTTAGTGTCGTTGTTGGTCAGTCCTACAACAGGCGTGTGGACAACTTATGGAACGAATCTTGCAAGACAAGCCTTCATTGTCCAGGCAGGAACACATCTAGCTCCAACACCTAGCATGGAAATTTTCTCTCAATTTGGTTTCGAGTTGCGAGGTTCTTCTCGAAATTACACCGTAGACCTTGGAACAAAATTCCAGTTCTAATTCTACTTCACCTCCCCTACTCCCTCACGGGAGTGGGGTTTACTTTCTATCATTCACGTGTATTTTCCTACTGTTAACCAGTAGTAGTTACTTGTCTAGAAGGTGGGCAGCTTCTTTTCTAGGATCTCTTGAAGAGGATGCTATGATATGAATATTTTCATTAGAGAATGGCAAGGGGAAACTCAGGGAATGAGCATGTAGTAAGGGGCGAAAAATGTTTTTTGGTTGGTTATGAGAACCATAGTCTATATCGCCTACAATAGGATGTCCCAATGTTTGCATGTGTAAGCGAATTTGATGCGTTCTTCCCGTAACGGGTTCACAGTGTATCAAGGAGTATTTTTTATAGGTGCAGAGGATAGACCATCGTGTAATTGTTAATTTTCCTCGAGAGGAGTCGGTGTTTCCAAAAAGAACAGCGCCACAACGGCGTGATTTAGGTGCTGTATAAGAAATAATTGTTCCTGAAGATTTTTTTGGATGGCCAAAGACTAAAGCAGTATAATGTTTAGTGATTTTTCGTTTTTTGAAAAGTTGCATGAGGGGAGAAATAGCTTCTGAGCATTTTGCAAAGAGAATACATCCTGTTGTATCTCTGTCTAACCTATGGACAATATGTAGTTGTAATTTATTCGCAAGTTTTTCTGTGGATAGGTAGGCAGGTTTATCATAAACACAACATTGGGGATGATCCCATAGTATTTGAGGTTCTTCAGGTACTTGTATAACTAAGCTGACACAATCCCCGGGTTGTACTTTATAAGATTCAAATCTTTCGACACGGCCATTTATTCGGCATCCATGATAGTGTATAGAGCTCACGACTGTACATTTATCATATTCCGGTAGTTGTGTTCGTAGAAAGGAGGATAGCCTTTCTGCATGATGGGCAATCCATGTAAACTTTTTCATAAAACATGAATATTTAAAGCTTCAGGTAAGATTTTACGAGAATTTGTATGACAAAGATAGTGTTTTCTGAGAGGGTAAAGAAATTTCCTAAAGAAAGATTAAAGCAGTGGTTTAGGGAAAATAAACGGAGTTTTCCTTGGAGAGAGAATCCTACTCCTTATCGGGTGTGGGTATCTGAAGTTATGCTTCAGCAAACTCGAGCAGAAGTTGTTGTAAATTATTTTATTGAATGGATGCAAAAATTTCCTACGCTTGAATCTTTAGCTGCAGCCAGTGAAGATGAAGTGATTAAGCTTTGGGAGGGGTTAGGGTATTACACGCGAGCAAGAAATTTATTGTACGGCGCTCGTATGGTGATGCAAGAGTTTTCAGGACAGATTCCAGATAATCATTTGGATCTATTATTGATTAATGGGTTGGGACCCTATACTGTACATGCTATTTTAGCTTTTGCTTTCAAGAAAAAAGTCGCAGCAGTGGATGGCAATGTTTTACGCGTGATTAGTAGAGTGTTTTTAATTGAGTCTTCTATAGATTTAGAATCTACAAAGACGTGGATATCACGCATAGCTCAATCTTTATTACCTTCGAGAGATCCTGAAGTATTTTCTGAAGCTTTAATAGAGCTTGGAGCTTGTGTGTGTACGCGTTCTCCTAAGTGCGAGATTTGTCCTATTCGCGGGGTTTGTGGAGCTGCTAAAGAGGGGAAACAGGCGTGTCTGCCTGTGCGTCATGCTAGGAAAAAGACTGTTATGCTATATCGTTGGGTTGCCATTATCCTTTATGAAGGAGCCATTGTGCTAGAGCAGAGGAAACCTCAGGAAATGATGGCAGGTTTGTATGAATTTCCCTATATAGAGGTAGGGTCTAATGAAATGCTTTCTGATACAGCTACATTAGTTCACTCTATGGAGAGCCATTTAGGTACGCAATTAGTTTTTTTCTGTGATATAGCTGAACAACACCATGCATTTACTTATCATAGGGTACGTTTAGTACCTAAGGTTTTTCATGCAGTATCTCTTCCGAAATCGGCATTACTGTATTCTCTAGATACTATAGATGCATTGCCTTTTTCTTCGGGACATCGAAAAATTAAAACTTGGTTGTTAGAGAATGCACATACTTTAATCCATGGTACTAGGGGGTAGGGAATGCCACAAGGTTATGATTTTTCTAAGTTAATTGATTTATCTAGGAAAATGGTCATGGATGGGGTATGTCCCTGGACGGATAAGCAAGATGCTTTGTCTTTAATTGAATGTATTCTTAAAGAGTGCGAAGAACTTATAGAAGCTATTCATCAGGGCCATTCAAATAAAGAAATTACTTCGGAAGCGGGTGATATTCTCATGTTAGTTTTTGTTCTGTGTTTTAAGTTAGAATTTCTTAAAATGACTTCTGTCAATGGGGTAATTCACGAAGCTTTTTCTAAGATTCAACGACGAGCCCCTCATGTGTTTTCCAGTAAAGCGATTTCTTATGAGGAAGCACGACAAGCATGGCTTCTAGGGAAACTGAAAGAAAAAAGCGAAAAATAAGATACTATTATGGATTTTCTCTTTAGTAAAATTCGTGAGTTATATTATTAAGGAACAGTGAGCTAGGGACCTTTTAAGAGAGAAAACCTTTGAACCGGGTCAGGACTGGGAAGTAGCAGCCCTAAGAAGTCTTTTTCTTTGCTAGAAGTGTTTCTCTAGCTTACTTTTTCTTAATAATTTCTTAGGAATAGCATGACAATACTTGTGCTATTGAAGAGAATATGAAATGTAATTGGGGCGGCAATATGACGCTCTTTTTCATAAAGAAATCCCGCGCACAGAGAGAAAAGAAAAAGGATAGGCACGAAGAGCAAAGATCCTAGGGAATGCTCTAAATGAGCAAGTGCGAATATAATTGAGGTATAGATAAGAGCATACTCTCTCCGCATTTTATTTTTTAAAAAGGTTTGTAAGAAGCCTCGGAAAAAAATTTCCTCAGCAAAGGGGACTAGGATGCTTAAACTTAAAAAAAATCCCTGATCATATGTTGTTGAAGTTAAACTTTGCTGAACTTCTTGAGTAAGAATTTGCTCATGAAATATTTCTTTAGAGAATAAAAAAGTTAAAAAAACATTTAAAATGTACCCAATGATGGTCGGCATTGGCAGGAAAATAATCCACATGCGAAAGGCTGAAACTATAGCTGAGGAGAATGTTGCTAGAGGTTGGTTGGCTGAGTAAATAACACTACGGGTAACATCAATAGGTAACCCTAAAAGATAAAATATAAAAGCACAAACTAAGAATATGCCATGTAGTGAACGGGCAACAACTTCTGAATAGGATCCTGTGATAAATGGAAGGATACCGGGGAGGAATAAAAGGACTACGCCCCAGAGAACATGGTATAGTTGTAGAGGAGTTTTCCCTGCAGGCTTGGGCCATAAGAAAAAATTATGTGAGGCAAAGCATGCTAATGCTAAGGATAACAACAATAAATAAAAAGAAGTAATCATGGATTACGAATAATTTGCACAAACATAGCCTTCGACTCTAGCAACGATTTCGCGAAATAGTCGCTGGTGCATAAGACCCATAGGCGTCGCTTCAAAATGCTTAGTTTGCCATCCGTAACGATGATAATCTTTATTAGCGCCTGCTAGAGCTACCTGGCTGGATTCAATGATTTCTTGATAGATCATCAATGCTTTATTATGACGAATGTCAAAAACACGTACACGTACAGAAGCAGTGATCGAATTATTTCCAAATGCATCTGTCACAGTTTTTTGATCTAAAATTTCTGTGGCTACAATAAATTCTGCAGGAAGAAGGGAGCCTAAGGCGTCCAAAGAGATTTGAGGAATTACAGAATAAAATTGCGCAATGGTTTGAGGTGATGCATTATGTTTAATAAGAAAAAGCTTATCCGACGCGAGAAATCGTTTACTGATTTCTTGGGTGAATTCCGTTTGTAAATTCCAAGGAAGAGCTTCAGAAACTTTATCAGAACGATAAAATACGGGAAGCATGGCTACAACACCTTTGGCCTTGCTTCCCGAGGTATATAATTTAGGATGGTAACTTCCTGAAGCTGAAAAAGAACAGCTAGATAAATTCATAGACAGAAGTCCCAAAAAACCTAGTAGTAGGAGTTTACGCATATTCGCTGTCCTTTAACAGAATATTTTTATTTATTTTTCTTGGGGAAAATTTTCTGAATCCTGTTTCCCCGTCCCGTCCTTAAAAGAATACACCAATAGTTTATTCTTTCTGCTAAGTTATAACAAAGAAAAGAATAAAAACAAGTCCCAGAGATGAAAGAAACTGAAACATTGCCTCTTGAAAAGTTTATTCTAGACGTGAAGACTTGAAGGAGTCGGGGCACAAGATTCTTGAGGAATTAATGTACAACCGGGGAGCAACATCATGGGTGATGTGAATATAAGGAGAGAAATAAGCCATTTTGTTTTCATTGCTGTTGTATCCTTACTAGAGCCTTTTTCTATCAGTTCATAGGATAAGTCGTGTTTTCTGCAAAGGTATATTATTTTCATGTCAAAATATACTGCAGGGACAGCGTTGAAAGAAAAAAGCTTAGAGGAAAACCTCTAAGCTTTAGATGAAATGATTACTTTATCATAGAAAGCCGTTTTGTCTATGAATAAATAATTCAGTTTCCCACACTCTGAATGTTTTTTCTTATGCTAAGACTTTATTATAGCGGGGCTCTCGGAAGGTTCGGAGGGTTTTGGTTCTTGAGTGGCGGGAATAGATTTAGGACATAAACGGCGAAGAGCCAGGACGCTTAGTACAAAGACCAGTGCTACAGTAACAGGTAAGGTCCATAGAAGTAGACATCCCGAAGTAATAGCTGTAGCTACGCAAGCAGAGAAGAGTACTAGGGAGATGAAGGAAATGGTGCAAAGAACTGCGGCCAGTCTTCTTTGTTGTAATTGAGTTGGTTGTGAAGGGCAGCGAACCGTTGTTATCGGTGTCAATGGCTGTTGTATTGGTGTTGTCATAGTTCGTTTCCATAAAATAGTAGTAGATGCGAAACAGTTTATAGAATCAATGATTTTAAGTCTTTTTAGTTTATGATTATTTCATTCTGATTTTTTAATGTTATGTTGAAAACAATCAGAAGTATAAGAATTTCAATGGTATAGATTGTATTTTTCTTGAGGTTGTGCCTGTGATCAAAATATGGCTTATGCGTTTTCATGCGGGGCAGAGTATCTGGAATCCTGGTCTTACTTAGGTGATTATAGATAGATCCTTGTGTTTATATTTCATCAGCAGATCGGGCTGTGTCATTTTCTGTAAATAAATCGTCAGGATCGAGGTTTGAGAAACCTATAGGAACAGGAGAAATGCGAGGACGGAGTCGATAAACAACTTTAAGTAATACGATAGAAAGAAGCATTGTTGCTACAGGAAGGGCAATCAAGGGAAGACAGCCTGTTAGACTGACTGCGACAATACCTGCTGTGGAAATTAGGATGGCAGCTAAGGAAATGATGAGAGCTGCGACTTTAAGTTGTCGTATCTTCTTATTGTATTGACTTTCTGATATGAGGTTCTCAGTAGAATAGCTCTTAGTTAATGGTTTAACCAAAAATTTTACATAATTTGTAGTGTTCATAATTTATTTGCTTATTTTAATTTTAAATGAAAATAGGACTCTATTATAACTCATTTACATTAATTTATTTATTCATCAGATAATTTTATTTTGTTTAAGTTTTGTAAAGATATAGGGACGAGTGGTCGTCTTCGAGGCATTTGCTAGATTCACCGATGCCACGAGGTTAAGATTTCTTTTACTTTAGAATGAAAGCGCGATTGTTATGTCCTTGATCAGTACAAACACAATTGTTGTTCTTAGCCGCTCGCGCTTTTTTACAATTACCCCATGGTTGCTCATCAGGAGGCACGGCTCTACAAGCTGTAGAAGCTTTCGCCATATTTTGGGAATATTTTTCATCTAATTAGATAGTTTCTTTTAAAATTTTGGTATTTATGGTCTTTAAATACGTTTTTAAGTTCCCTTGTTAGGATCAGATCTAGAAGACCATATAAATTTTTCTATAAATATGGAAATCTGCTATATCCAAGTGAATATTACATAATAGTGTTTTTAATTTGTTTGAAAAATAGAACAGATTCTTTTTCTATCTACTTATTGGTTGCTGATTAAGTTCATATGCATAAATCTGTAAATTTTGATTATTTTGGGTTGAGCGACATTGGAATGGTACGATCAAGGAATGAAGATTTCTGGCAGGTAAATCTTACATCTCAAGTAGTGGCTATTGCTGATGGTATGGGAGGGCATTTAGGAGGAGATGTTGCTTCTCATGAGGCTATTATAAATTTAATGGAGATGATAGATGCGCAACAGCCACAATTAGTCAGGTTTCAAGATGATCAGTATCGAAAGACGGTGCGAGACATTCTTTCAAAAGTTAATGAATTGATTTATGACCATAGTTTGATGGAATCTCATCTTCGTGGAATGGGAACAACATTGAGTTGTATGCAGTTTCTGGCAAGTAAAGCCTGGGTGTTTCATGTAGGGGATAGTCGTATTTATCGCTTGAGAGAAGAAGAATTTTGTTGTTTAACGGAAGATCATTCCTTAGCAAATCGATTGAAACATCGTTATGGCCTTTCGCAACAATTAGATAAGTTGTATCCTTACCGCCATATTTTGACTAATGTTTTAGGAAGTCGTCCTCACGTTGTTCCGGATATTCGAGATATTACTTATGAAGAAAAAGATTTGTTTCTTTTTTGCTCCGATGGTTTGACAAATATGGTTTCTGATAGGGATATGCGTGATATTTTATTGAGTTCTTCTTCTTTAGAGGAAAGCGGAAATTTATTGATTTCCCTTGCGAATAGTCGTGGTGGAGTCGATAATGTTACTATAGTGTTAGTCCGAATACAGTAGTGCTTGGTTTAGATATTCAGGAACTGTAATGATTTATTTGGATAATAATGCCACGTCTTTTCTTGAACCCGGTCTTCTTCAGTTTTTACAACAGTTATTTTCCGAAGGAGTGTATGCAAATCCCTCTAGCGTGCATAGTGCAGGGAAGAAAGCTAAGAAGTTTCTATATGATACCTCTACCTTGATTCAAAAGGTTCTTTCTTTTTCAGGACAAGTGCTCTATACTTCGGGTGCCACGGAAAGTTTAAATTTAGCTATAGCTAATCTTCCTAAGGGAAGCCACGTGGTTACATCCAGTATGGAACACGCTGCTATTATTGAGCCTTTAAAGCAAGCTGATGTATCCGTATCGTATATTGATCCTGAGCCCGGAAGATGTGTGGTTTCTCCGCAACAGATTTTGCAAGCCATCACTCCATCTACCTCAGCAATTATTTTAGGGTGGGTAAATAGTGAGATAGGATCGAAGATTGATATTGCATCTATCGCGACTATTGCTCGTGATCACCATGTGCAGTTTATTGTAGATGCAACGGCAATTGTTGGTAGAGAAGCCGTGCACGTTCCTGAGGGAGTTTCTATGCTGGCATTTAGTGGACATAAGTTTCATGCCCTTTCTGGCATTGGTGTTTTGCTTATTGCTCCCGGGACGAAGCTCTCTCCTGTATTTTTTGGTGGAGGGCAGCAAGGAGGCCTTCGCTCAGGAACAGAAAATTTCTGGGGAATTGCCTCTTTATTTTATATTTTTTCTATTTTAGAGACACGTCAAGAAGAGATTACAACAATCTTGATAAAGTACCGGAATTATTTTGAGAAGAACATAAAGGAGCGTCTTCCTGGGGTAGTGATTCATTGTGAAGATCAGGTACGTGTTAGCAATATATCTTCTTTAGCTTTCCCCCCTTTAGAAGGTGAGGTAGTACAAATTGCCTTAGATATGGAAGGAGTGGCCTGTGGTTATGGTACTGCATGTTCTTCAGGAGCGACTACTGCATTTAAATCCCTAGTTGCTATGAATGTGTTACAAGAGATAGCTGTGTCTACTTTGAGGTTTTCCTTTAGTTACCTATTGTCTCAGGAGGAAATCGACTTAGCAATAGAAAAAGTTGTTAAGGTGGTTACTCAGTTACACGAGGCTTGGTAAGTATTAGGAAAGTAAGTTTTTAATGGATATGCTTTTAATTCCATATAAGGAGATTTCTTTAACCTCAAGTAATAGATTATTCGTAATCACTGAAGTGCCAATTTCTGCTGGGGTATCTAAAAGTTGTAAAACAAGCTGAGCAAGAGTCTCAGCTCCATAATGTGTGAGTTCAATCCCAAGTTCTTTTTGGATATCTTTGAGTGGAGTATTTCCTGGAAATGTTCTTTCGATTACCGATATGGTTTTCGGTTTCAACTGTGCAATATTCGATGTGTTGAAAAGGATTTTAAAAATGGCATTTAAACTTAAAATCCCTATAGGCTCCCCAGAAGCATTGAGAACGACAGCGACGCTAGAACGGTTATCTCGAAACTCTTTGAGTATACGTATGAGCTTGGATTTAGCTGTGATAAACCAAGGGGAATGTAAGTTGTGAATTAAAGAGTCGGTAAGGTTTTTATTTACAAAGTCTTTAGGTAGAGCAATTCCAATAATATTCTTCCTTTCTTTGTGGTATACGGGAACAAAGTCCATGTCGGTATTTTGAATTGTACGACATAAGTCTTTTACATTGGCTGTAGAAGGGAGCATGACAACTTGATCTAAGGGCTGGCATACTTGTTCTGCTGAAGTCGCACTTAAGGAAAAGATATTGGTTGCAATGACATTGAAGTCTTGTTCTTCGTGATGAGTTTCTAAAGCTTTTTGGAATTCATCCCGACTCAAAGTAGAATTTAACTTTTCTTTTTTTATTTTTAATAGGAAATACAAACTTTCAGTGAGTCCACCAATAAACTGAATTAATGGATAGACGATATAATGAGAATAATAGAGAATTGGTGCTCCCCAAAGAGCTAATTTCTCGGGGATTTTTCGGGATATTGTTAAAGGAAGTAATTCTGCAAAAATCACCACCAAAATAATTTGCGTTATGGGAGCATAGTCTGGAGATAATCCTAATACTTTGTAACAATTTCTTGCAGATTCGGAGCCTATTTGCAGGGAAATATTAACTCCAAGCATTACTGTGCCGAATAAACGATAGGGTCGGCGAATCAAAAAGTTAATGTAACGAGCTTTTTTATGGTTTTTTGTTAGATAATATTGCAAACGTACCCGATTGAAGGAAACACAAGCCATTTCCATCATGGAATAGAATCCTTGCAGGATAATACACAGAAGATTGATCCCAAACCAAAAAATAGAAGAATTAATCATGCAGTTTCCTTATATAAACTCTGCGTATACGATTGGGAGCAGCATCCAAGACCTGGAACATGAGATTCCTCCATAAGAGTTTGGTTCCTGTACTAGGAATAGAGTCCATCTGCTCAGTTAGCCAACCTCCTAAGGTAGCGCTATTATTATGTGTAGGGAGATTAATATTAAAAATTTCGCTTAGATCACTAAGTTCCATCGTGCCTGCAGCAATAATAACGTCTTTCCCTGACATTGTATATAGAACTTTTTCACTTCGTTGATCTATAATTTCACCAGAAACAATTTCAAACAGATCTTCTTGAGTAATCAAACCTTCGATTGAACCGTATTCATCAATAATCATACCTAAAGTTTCATCTTCAGCTGCAAGGTGGCATAAAGCTGTTTTTGCTGAGATTGTTTCTGGCATATAGTAAGGTTTATTAAGTAGTGGGAGAAGGTCGTCAGAAGATTGTAGAGGTTTACCGTGAAGTAGTAATGCTTTTGCTGTACAAATGCCTAAAAGATTTTGAAGATTATCATTGCATACGGGAACACGGGAACAATGTTGTTCAGAAAATAAAGCATAGAGTTGGCTAATGGGGGTTTGGATATCGTAGAAAAGGACATCTTGACGTGGTTTCATTCGTTCCTTAACGCTGCAATCGCTCAGAGATAAGTATCCATAGAGGAGACGGCTTTCTTCTTGATTTACAACACCGAAATCTTTACAGCTTTGAAGGACTTCTTTTAGTTGCTGAGGTTGAATAATGTCCATTTTTTGTGTAGAAAGTATCCAGTGTACAACATTGTTAATACCACTAATTGCCCAATGTAGTAGAGGACGAAGCAACCTGGTAAATAGTAAAATAAGTGGGGCAACAAAAGAAGCAATTTGTGTGTTATAAGGTAGAGCAACAGCTTTAGGCAAAATTTCCCCAAGGAATAGTGTTAATGCTAGAGGAAGGCCAACAAGAAGTAGCCAAGAAGCTTGATCTCCAACTAGCATGGCCACGCAGTTCTGAATGCCAACGTTTAATCCAATATCAAGAAAAATCAATGTAATTAATAAATGATGAGGATGAGAGAGTAGAGAGGCGACAAGTTGCTGTTTTTTATATTTCGAACGTTTGTAATGGGAAATTAACGAGGTAGGTAGAGAAAAAAGCGCTATTTGTGATAGGGAAATGAAGCCCGAGCATAGTGTAAACAATATGATGAAAAAGATTAATACAGCAGGCATCATCATATTGATCTCAATCCGTGTTTTTGGTTTTTACAGGAGAAAAACATACCTTAGTGTACCCTTGGGGGATTAATCCTAGTCGGCAAATTAACGCAGACTCAATGACCGAGGGACTATTCCAATGTTGGATATGTAAACGCAATTCTTTTTGTTTTTTGTCAGCAAGAAAAATTTTTTCCCGGAGTTCGGAAGCACGTTTTTGCAAACGTAATTCTTCTTTTCGCAATTCATGAATAGCACGATCATATACAAATCCACCGATAAGTATACAAAGAATTAACCACCAAGAATTCAATACCAATTCTTCAAGGTGCTTGGACCAAGTGACTTTTTGCATGACTAAACTTTAGACAATAGGAATAGTAATGCCCTGTTGTTTTTGATACTTACCCTTCCTTTCTGCATAAGAAACTTCGCAAGTTTCATCAGCTTCAAAGAACAAAACTTGAGCAATCCCTTCATTAGCATAAATTTTTGCAGGCAAAGGCGTCGTGTTGGAAATTTCTATAGTAACATAGCCCTCCCATTCTGGTTCGAATGGAGTAACGTTTACGATAAGCCCGCAGCGAGCATAGGTAGACTTACCAATACACATCGTAAGAACATTCCTGGGAATACGAAAATACTCTACGCTATGGGCGAGAGCAAAGGAATTAGGAGGAATGATACAGACATCGTCTGTGATAGAAATAAAGGTATTTTCTGTGAAATGTTTAGGATCTACAAGAGAATTATATACATTGGTAAACACTTTGAATTCTCGAGATAGACGTAAATCATAGCCATAGCTCGATAAGCCATAACTAATTAGCTTTTCTCCAGTTTCAACATGGGTATTTATTTGCCTATCAACAAATGGCTCAATCATGCCATAAGCAAGTGCCATTTTGCGAATCCATTTATCTTCTTTAATGCTCATATAGAAACCCTATGGTTAGACTTGTAGATGCTGAACATATTAGAAAACATCATCTTTGGACTTAGAATACACTTTTCTTGTGTATATGCAAACACCTAAAAATCTCAAATAAATTGTGATGGAATATTTTTAATGACTGTAGTGAGTGGAATTTAGAAAATGATAAGTAATTATAAAATACTATTGATGCCTCATAGGAAAGATTCTAAGCAGCTGCTTATTTTCTTTGCCTTTTAGGAAAGGGCTAGAAGAGACGTGTAGAATTTAAATAAGGGAAAATTTTCTATGTGTCTATAGCACTATGGATATCTTCCTACAGCATAGGGATGAGCATTTCTTTAATAGTAAGGATGGCTTAATGTTCTAGTAGATAGGAATTCCTTAAATGAATAAGCTATGTTAGCTTAGTACTTGCATACGGAGTGATAATGTGATACATGCTTTGAGAGAGCTCTCCTTCGGCTGGGGATCTGGTAAGTGAGGCAAGTACAAAAAACGAATTACAATTCTTAAAAAGTATTTCATATCTCTTCTCAAAAACTTGAGAAGAGAACGGTAACGTAATGACACATCAGGTATCCGTCTTACATCAAGATAAAAAGTTTGATATTTCTTTACGCCCTAAGGGGCTAAAAGAATTTTGCGGTCAAACACAGTTGACAGAGCGGTTAGAGTTATTTCTTCATGCCGCTATGCAACGAGGGGAAGTTCCTGGACATTGTCTTTTTTTTGGTCCTCCGGGTTTGGGGAAAACTTCTTTGGCACATATTATCGCTTTCACCCTAGGTAAAGGGTTTGTGGTTGCTTCTGGCCCGCAGCTAGTTAAACCATCTGATTTACTGGGATTATTAACGAGTCTTCAGGAAGGCGATGTCTTCTTTATTGATGAAATCCATCGTATGGGGAAAGTAGCTGAAGAATATTTGTACTCAGCAATGGAGGATTTTAAAATTGATATTACTATTGATTCTGGCCCAGGAGCGCGTTCTGTTTCAGTAGATTTAGCTCCTTTTAGTTTGGTAGGAGCGACAACACGTTCAGGAATGTTAAGTGAACCTTTGCGAGCACGGTTTGCTTTTACAGGCAGGGTGTCGTATTATTCAGATGAAGATTTGACAAACATTCTCAAACGTTCAGCGTATTTGTTAGGAGTCGATGCAGACACAGATGCTTTATGTGAGATTGCTCGTCGATCACGAGGCACTCCTCGATTAGCGAATAATCTTTTACGCTGGGTAAGAGATTTTGCTCAAATAAGAGAAGGGAATTGTATTAATCGTGTCGTAGCAGAAAAAGCTTTAGCTATGCTATTAATAGATGATTGGGGTTTAAATGAAATTGATGTTAAACTTCTCACTACAATAATGGATTATTATCAAGGTGGTCCTGTAGGAATTAAGACTTTATCCGTGGCTGTAGGTGAGGATATTAAAACTTTAGAAGATGTGTACGAGCCCTTTTTAATTTTAAAAGGCTTGTTGAAAAAAACTTCTCGAGGAAGAATGGTAACCCCGCTCGCCTACAATCACTTGAAAAAGCGTTCAGATAACTTACAGAGTTTAGGAGAAGAAAAGTGAAGATATGGAAGTATGTTCTTTTGAGTCTTTCCTTGAGTATAGGGGCTTCAAGTTACGCAGAAGTCAAAGTCTCCGATGCTTTTGTAGAACAATCTATGGTTTCTGAGCCTAAAATCCGCGTTCTCCTATTGGATGAAAGTACTACAGCTTTAATCGAAGCTAAAGGACCTTACCGCTTATATGGAGATAATGTATTGCTGCAAACAGCTTCACAAGGCTTGCGTTGTGCTGCTCATGCTCTTTATGGTGGAGTACGTTGGGGAGAAAATTTTTCTGGGGTGCAATGTTTAAAAATTGAGCCTATAGAAGATACGGCATTGCTATTTGTTAATGGATTACAATACAAAGGCGCTCTCTATATTTATAAAACAGAGAGAAATTGCATTGTAATCACAAATGAGTTGACTGTTGAAGAATATTTGAAATCCATTCTCTCTACAAAATATTTAAAAGAGTTAGATAAAGAAGCTTTGTCTGCTTGTGTTATTTTAGAGAGAACTGCTTTATATGAAAGACTTCTATCTAAAAATCCTCAAACATTTTGGCATGTCACTGCTGAGGAAGATCATTATTTTGGCTACGGAGCTACAAAGCAATTTTATGGCGTAGAAGATGCTGTAGATTGGACAGCAAGGCTAATTGTAGATAACCCTGAAGGATTAATTATAGATGCAGATGGTTTATTACAAGCAAATGTTGATCGGCTTGCTGTAGAAGGTTATAACGCACGCCAAATTCTTGAGAAGTTTTATAAGAATGCCGATTTTGTGGTTATAGAATCTTGGAGTAACGACGTAGCGGATATGAGTTAGTTATTGTGCATAACTTATAGCTACAAAGATCGTAAAGGCATCTAAGGTTACCTTATCTAGTATCTTTTGTGGTGCGAATCCTATTGTTGTATTGACAACTTGTTGGTAAGGAAGAAACTTTTCTCTTATTTTAGGCAACCTGATATCCATAGGTGTTGTTCCTGAATTAAAAGCAACGAAAAGGCTATAACGTGAGTACTTTAATTCGTAAGCTAAATAGTGACTGGGTTGCCATTGTATAGGTTGTGCTTCAGAGTTTAGCCAAGAGATCCTTTCAGGAGTGAGGAAACCTTGATTGAAGAGTTCCTTATGTTGTTTTCTAAAGCTGATGGCTTGGCTAACGAACTCCATAAGGTGGGGATGTTTTTCTAACTGATCCCAGAGAAAGTAGTTTGCAGGTGTATCTAAGGCCCAGCGATTATTATTTCCTTTTGCCGTATGGCCGTATTCATCTCCTGATTGCCACATAGGAATACCTTGGGATAAGAAAAGGGTTAAAAAGAAATTCCGCATTTGGCGTTGGCGTAACTCGAGAATTTTAGGGTTTTCTGTAGCCCCTTCTTCTCCAAAGTTGTAGCTATAGTTGGCGTCAGTTCCGTCTTGGTTGTTTTCTCCATTGTCTTCATTGTGTTTATTATTATAAGCAACAGTGTCATGTAAAGTAAACCCATCGTGAATGCAAATATAATTAATAGAATTGTGCGGAGATCCCTGAGCATAAAGATCCTGGGATCCAGAGATACGAGAGGCAAAAGTGCCAATAAGATTTTCATTCCCATTCAAGAAAGCTCGCACAGTATCACGGTAGGACCCATTCCATTCACTCCATCGAGAATTAAGAGTGGGAAAATATCCTACTTGATATAAGCCTGCAGCATCCCAGGGTTCTGCTATAATTTTTGTGTTCGCAAGAATTGGATCATAGGTAATTGCTAATAAAATCGGTGAAGGAGAAATAGGATTTCCTTTGGGATCGCGAGAAAAGACTGAAGCTAAGTCAAAACGAAATCCATCCACATGCATTTCTTGTACCCAATAACGCAAAACATCTAATATCCACTGTGTTGTGGGGACATGGTTGGTATTGATTGTATTCCCGCAACCAGAATAGTTACAAAATTGGCCTTGAGAATCGAGTATGTAGTAGGAAGAGCGATCTATCCACGGTAGGGAGCAAAGAGTATCATTCATTCCTGTGTGATTAAACACAACATCAAGGATAATCTCAATTCCTGCATTATGCAGTGCTTTGACAAGGGTTTTAAATTCACGTGCAGGAGCACAAGGATCAGAAGCATAGGTATAACGACGACAAGGAGAAAAAAAGTTGAGAGAAGCATATCCCCAATAATTACAAAGAGAAGAGAAATCAGAATTTCGAAATGGATTGCTACTTTCATCAAACTCAAAAATAGGAAGCAACTCAATGGCGGTAACACCTAATTTTTTTAGATAGGGGATTTTCTCAATAATTCCTAAAAAGGTTCCGGGATGACGTACTTGTGACGAAGAGGCTAAAGTAAATGAACGTACATGCATTTCGTAAATGATAAGGTCTTCTTTAGGTAAATGAAGGCAACGATCTCCATCCCAAGAAAATTTCTCCTGTTTTAAATAACTAAAGGCATAATCCTTTGATGTTTTTTCAGAAAGGAATGTGTGTGGGGAGTGAATGTTTTTCGCATAGGGATCGGCAAGATATTTCTGAAAGTTGAATTTTTCTTGAGTACTTTCTGGACCACAAACACGAAAGGCGTATGACCATTGATCAGAAATTCCATCAATTTCGATATGCCATATATCTCCTGTACGATTTTCTCTATCGGATAAAGCAATTTCATGTATATGCCCCTGAGGATCGGATAAAGCTAAAACGACGCGATCCGCATGGGATGAAAATAAAGCAAAACGATAATGTGTAGACGTAAGTTGTGTTGCTCCTAAAGGTGATGGAGCACCGGGGGAAACATGAATTTTATACATTACTTATCTGATACCAAAATTAGTACAGAAGCACAAGAAAGTTTTTGGTTTTAAGTCTTTGAAATCGTTTACTAACAAATCTACATTATGTTAACCTAAGGAAATAAAACTCATTTACAAGGAGATTCCCTCATGTCCAGGCAAAATGCTGAGGAAAATCTAAAAAATTTTGCTAAAGAACTCAAGCTCCCTGATGTAGCTTTTGATCAAAATAATACGTGCATTTTGTTTGTTGATGGCGAATTTTCTCTTCACCTCACTTACGAAGAGCATTCAGATCGTTTGTATGTTTATGCTCCTTTATTAGATGGCTTGCCAGACAATACACAAAGAAAGTTGCTTTTATATGAAAAGCTCTTAGAGGGATCCATGCTTGGTGGACAAATGGCTGGCGGTGGTGTTGGAGTTGCAACTAAAGAGCAATTAATTTTAATGCATTGTGTTCTTGATATGAAATATGCTGAAACAAATCTATTAAAAGCTTTTGCTCAATTGTTTATTGAAACTGTTGTGAAATGGCGAACTGTTTGTGCTGATATTTGTGCTGGTAGAGAACCTTCTGTAGATACTATGCCTCAAATGCCTCAGACAGGAGGAGGAATGCAACCACCTCCTTCAGGAATCCGCGCCTAGTAAAATTAACGCGTCTTTTTGCTTGGTGAAAATAAGGACGCGTTTTCTGTGAAAATTATCATTTTATATTTTCTGAATATAGGTAAGGGCACTTTTCATAATTATAGTGCTGGCCTTAAATTTTCTTTATCTGCTTTAGAATTACGTGTAAGAGGTGTCTTTTTGACTGCTCTAGTGTTTTTAACTTTTCTATGTGAAGACTCATTGACGATATTCACTAGCAGATGTATAACACTCCTTACATGTAGGGGCTTCTAGGTAGCATCATTCGTTTTGTGTATTCTGTTTTTTTCTAGATTAGGAAATAGATCCAATATCGAAATTTTACATAATTTTAAGAGTGCTACTGGGCATCTATAATGGAATGAAGGATGCAATAGGTGGTTGTTATGATGTGCGGTTATTTTTTTGGGTATCTGGGAGCTGACCCTGAAGAAAGAATGACTTCAAAAGGCAAACGTGTTGTTGTTTTGCGTTTAGGAGTAAAGTCTCGTGTGGGAACAAAAGACGAGACAGTATGGTGTAAATGTAATATTTGGCATAATCGTTATGATAAGATGCTCCCATACTTGAAAAAAGGATCAGGAGTGATTGTTGCTGGAGACATTGCTGTGGAAAGCTATATGAGTAAAGATGGTACACCACAGTCTTCTTTAGTAATTAGTGTAGATACCTTGAAATTTAGTCCTTTTAATGGCAGAGGAGAGACGCGTTTTTCAGCAGGAATGGAAAATGTTTCTCAGCAAGATTCTATGTCTTTAGGTTTTGAAGGGGAAAGCTTAGATACAGAAGTCCTATCAGATAAGGATATGTATGCTGGCTGTGGACAAGGTCAGCAATACGTTTGTGAAGATGTTCCTTTTTAATCGAATGAAAAGTTATGAAGAGGTGACCTGTGGTATTGTTTTATTCTCAAGCGTCTTGTAATAAACGTGTTAAGGCTGACGCAGTGATTTTGCCTTTTTGGAAGGTAAACAATAAGGCAAAATGTGCTGTAGCAGTAACAAAAGATTGTGAAGCCGTATATCAAGCAGCTTTGGATAATTTTACAGGGAAAAGTAGTGGGATGGAATTGCTGTATAGTTTAGGGCAGGTCCCTGAAAAGCGTATCCTACTTTTAGGTTTAGGGAAAAATGAGGAATTAACTTCACAAGAGGTTTTAGAAGCTTATGCTCGGGCAACACGCGTGCTGCGTAAAGCAAAGTGTAAGACTATCAATGTCCTTCTTCCTACAATTTCTACGTTACGTATTTCTGCAGAGGAATTTGTGAAAAATCTGGCAGCGGGAATGTTATCCTTAAATTACAGCTATCCTAAGTATTGTAGGGACAACAGTTCTACAGATCCTCTGTTAACTAAGGTTACTGTCTATGGTATTGTCTCCAAGATTGCTGAGCCGATTTTTAGAAGAGAAGAGAGTATTTTTGAGGGGGTATACCTTACCCGAGATTTAGTTAATGGGAATGCCGACGACATTACTCCAAAAAAATTAGCAAGTATTGCTCAAGGGCTAGCTAAGGAATTTCCTAGTTTGGATGTGAATATTCTTAACAAAGAAGCAATTCTTAAGGAAAAAATGGGATTATTTGCTGCTGTTGCTAAAGGCGCGGCTGTAGATCCTTATTTTATTGTTTTAAGTTATCGGGGAAAGCCAAAATCCAAGGATCATACTGTATTGATTGGTAAAGGGGTAACCTTTGATTCTGGAGGGCTCGATCTAAAGCCAGGGAAAGCTATGTTAACTATGAAGGAAGACATGGCAGGAGCAGCGACTGTCTTAGGGATTCTTTCAGCGGTAGCAGAGTTGGAACTCTCAGTCAATGTAACAGGAATTATCCCTGCTACAGAAAACCCTATTGATGCTGCTGCGTATAAGATGGGGGATGTTTATATAGGGATGTCAGGACTATCTGTAGAAATTGGTAGTACAGATGCTGAGGGACGACTAATTCTTGCAGATGCAATGACTTATGCTTTGACATACTGTAATCCTACACGAATTATTGATTTTGCTACTTTAACGGGAGCGATGGTAATTTCCTTAGGAGAGGACGTAGCAGGTTTGTTCTCGAATAATGATATTTTAGCTCAAGATCTTTTGGAAACGTCAGCAGAAACAGGAGAATCTTTATGGAGATTACCTCTCGTTGACAAGTATGATAAAGCATTAAACTCGGATATTGCCGATATGAAGAATATAGGAAATAATCGTGCAGGAGCTATTACAGCAGCGCTTTTTTTAAGACGATTTTTAGATAAGCATTCTGTAGCTTGGGCACATTTGGATATTGCTGGTACGGCGTATCGTGAGAAAGACGAAGATCTATTTCCGAAATATGCTTCGGGTTTTGGCGTCCGGTGCCTCACTTATTATTTAGCAAAATTTTTGTCTAAGTAATTGTTTTTTTAGTTTCTTACTTTTTAGTGGAGAATTTGTGTTTTTAATTTATTAAAATTAAATGGCTGTTTTATTAAAGTTTTTCAATTTCCTGCCGATAGATGAGGTAAGTAATGACCTGTCTAATTAGGGGAAATGAAAATGTTAGGAGTACAAAAAAAACGTAGCAGCAAGAAAACGGCAACGAAGGTTGTACGTAAGCCAGCTGCTAAAAAGTCTACGGCTCGCAAGGCGACAGCACGTAAGACAGTAAGAAAAGCGACATCTCGCAAGAGTGTAGCTAAGAAAACTGCTACTAAAAAGCCAGCTGCTAAAAGGTCTACGGCTCGCAAGGCGACAGCACGTAAGACAGTAAGAAAAGCGACATCTCGCAAGAGTGTAGCTAAGAAAACTGCTACTAAAAAGCCAGCTGCTAAAAAGTCTACGGCTCGTAAGGCGACAGCACGTAAGACAGTAAGAAAAGCGACATCTCGCAAGAGTGTAGCTAAGAAAACTGCTACTAAAAAGCCAGCTGCTAAAAAAGTTGTAAGTAAAACAGCTACAAGAAAATGCGCAACAAAATCTGTTTGCTGCAAAAATCATAAGCATACCGCAGCTTGTAAGCAAGTATGCTCTTCTTCTGCGAAAAGAAGATACAGTTCTAAAGGTCGTGTTCGCACAGCTCATGGTTGGCGTCAGCAGTTAATGAAATTAGTTGCTCGCTAGGAGTGGGTTTCATTAAGCGAGGGTGAACGGTAGGAGATGAAGAGGTATCTCTTGCCGTTTTTTTACTCCTGGTATCGCATGTCTCTCTTTCTGTACAGTTAGGAAGGAAATTTGGTATAGTTCATCCATAGGCAATCGTGTATAGAGGGAAGGCTAAGGGGAGAGTGCAAGATTATACTAGCTTTGAGGATTTGGTTCGCTTATTTCAGGAAAAGATCCCTTCCTTTGTTGTTATAGGTTCTAACTCTGAAGAAGATAAACATGTCTGTATGGAGTTATTAGTTTCCGGGAAAATACAAGAGTTTGATGGTTTCGGATTAGCCATTAGCGATGTATCTCAATGGACTGACTCTTATGGATTATTTTCTTCTCGGGAGACGATATCTATTTATCGTGCAGAAAAATTTTCCCAACCGATGCGAGATTTTTTGATTCACTATGCTAAAAATCCGCATCCCCACCTAACCTTTGTCTTATTTACTACTAAACAAGCCTATTTTCAAGATTTGAAGAAATGCCTTCCTACTGCAATTTTCCTTTCGTTATTTGGAGAATGGCCTTCGGATAGGGAAAAACGTATGGCGACTCTTCTAGTTCAGAAAGCGGCGTCTTTGGGTATTTCTTGTTCCTCTGCATTGGCATCAGCTTTTGTAAAGAAATTTCCTCAGAAGGAAGTGCATTACCTTCTTGGGGAATTTCATAAGCTACTTTGTAGTATTGGGAGTAGGAAAGTCTTAGAATATAAGGATGTGGAAGGAGTAGAGAAAGAAGAACATGTGTCGTTATGGAAATTTCGCGATGCCATATTACAGAGAAAGGTTCAGGACAGCCAGACATTCCTACATTTTTTATTATATGAACATGGAGAAGACCCTTTAGAGTTAATCATGTTTTTACGTGGGCAATGTTTGTATGGATTGCGTGCGCTGGAAGAAAATAACAAAGACCAGAAGAATCGTCTTTTTTCTGTTTATGGGAAAGAACGTTTATATCAGGCATTGAGCCATTTGTTTTATATTGAGAGCTTAATTAAAAACAACGTTCAGGATGCTCGAATAGCAATTGAAACTTTACTCATTAGAGTGGTGCGTTTATAATTTGTTATTTATAGAGTAGGAAGCTATTCTTTTTTCATATAAATTGAATTTATTTTATTTGTTTTGTTGTTTATAATTAAAAACATTTTATTTTATTTGTTAATTATTAAAAAATAAGTTCAAGATTAACAAATGAAACAATCTTTAAAAAGTATAAATTCACAAAATTCTGCAACAACCATTCCTAATGATCAGCTTACGGTTTCCTGCAATGAGACGGAAGTAGGAATACATAAACCCTGGGATGTAGGTAATGCCACAATTAAGAACATAGCACGACCTATAACAACTCCACCAGATGCTCTTCCTTCTGGCTGTATTGCACTAAAGAGTGATCTAGATAATTATTTAAACAAAGGGAATATCACTACTAGTGGTACTTATTTAAGGACACGTGGTGGCCTTATGGTAGGGGGTATCAATATGAATAATCATGTGATTTCCGGTCTCCCCGCTTCGTATAAGAATATCCAAGTAAATCTACAAGATATTGTTTCTGTAGGCATGGTACAAGAAGATATTGGTGTTATTGCGGATAACGTTACCACTCTAGTTGAACATATGGATAAAATGACCGATCCTAGTTCTGGATTAGACCAGCTGTCAAAGGATTTGGGATCTCCAAATAAAAGTGGCGATTTACAAAAGCCAAATGAAGCAAAATGGCTGGTTATTGCTCAAGGTAATACCATGCAGGGAACGTTAAATTTTAAGCAGTTGGAAGAAGATGGACTGTCAAATAAGGCCCCGACGATTACAGGGTTGTGTATTACTTCATCTTCAGGATCAGGATCAGGAACATCAACTAAGACTCAGGCATTGGGAGCAATTTCTAATGGGACGGATGCTTCTTCGCTAACTAGAATAGTTACTGTAGATGATTTTACAAAGACGTTGTCCTCTCTGACTCCTTCTACAGGAACAGGAACCGGAACCACGACAAGCACATATCCTGAGTGGACGGGCATGGATATGCCTTTTATTTGTCTAAATTACCCCAGTTCTACTTCATCAAATAATACCCATACGGCATCAAAAAGTGCAGATAAGTTTATGACTTATCAGGATGAGAGCTCTCTAAAATTATTGCGTCGGGGTGTGTATTTCGTATCCTTTTGCTATGACTTTTCTTCGACATCTTCATCTCCAGCAACAGATGTGAGCTGTACCCTATCGTTAACTCCAGATGGAGGAACGAAAACAGAAGTCTATACATGCAGTGGGAAATCAGATGCGAATTTAGTGGGGCAGTACTATGTCTTTGTCGCGGGGGATACCCCATCAGTTTCCACGACTTTATCTATAGAAGTGACACCAACTCCTGCATCTAAAAAAATGTGGGGTGTGTCTTTTAGAGCATGTTATTAAACAATTTCTAAAAAGGCTAAGATATTCTTAGCCTTTTTCTTATTTCTTATGGATTTGTTGATGCAGTGAATGTTGCGGGTAGTAGGGTAACTTGCCAAGACCATGAGGAGATTGTTGCTGTTCCTGATGAGCCGCCTCCCCCTGAGGAACCTCCTGTAGAGTTTCCATTGTCTTTGATTTTCAGTGTTGAGTTTGCAGTTTGCACAGGAATTTGACAACATACGGATTGTCCTGATGCTAGGGCGGAAACTTCGTATACCACGGTGTCTGTTGATCCTGAGGATCCTGATCCGCCTCCGCTACCTGATGTGGTATTAGGATTTAGGATGACACTAATATTGGATTTGTCTTGTGAGGTAGAGGTAACAGAAAAGCAGAGTGTGAGAACTCCTGCTCCTAGAATTTTCATTGATGTTGTGTCGGAATCTTCAATTTTTAAATAAGTTTCAGAATTGGGGGTGGTGATTAAGGAAGATGACGGTGTTGTAGATGAAGAAGGCGGTGTGGAGGACGAGGTTGATGTTTTTATTGGTGAGATGAGCGATGTGGGTTGTTGTATTGTAGGTGAAGTAGGCGAAGGGGAAGGTGTAGGCGTAGGCGGTGTTGTTGAGACTTCTTTCCAGTTAAGATAACTTGAAGAAGTTGCACTTGTAGTCACAGTATTTCCTAGAATACCCACTTTAGGTAGGGTAGTTTTACTCTGGACATACTCCACGTTTACAGCACTTTGAGTGTCTGTGTCTTTGGGGGTTGCTATGCCAGTAACGGTGTGATTACTCATATTTAAATCACCGTTCATTGTTCCACCGTTTACACTGATGAATTTAGGATTTGCTGGAGGTAAAGTTCCCGGATTATTGGGGTCTTCATTGACAATACCCAGAGCGGCTTCAATGTTAGACATAGTATCTAATGCGTTAGTCATTTGAGTGACTGCTTCATTGAGTTTCTGGTTATTTGTAACCTCATTTACCTTGTCGGAAAGGTACTTAAAAGTTACTGCCTCAGAATTTTGGGGAGAACTAGACATGGTTAAGTTGGTAATGGTATTCCCTCCCATATTAATGTTCCCCTGCAAGGTACCTCCTGTGGTAGGAAGATATCCTGAATTAGGATCATTTTTTGCTACGAAATTAGATTGGAGATAGTCTAAAGATACGGCATCAGAACTCTTAGAGGGAGTACCTAGTCCACTAATATTTTGATTATTCATATTGATGGATTGTGAAGATGAGATCCCGCTGCTAGTGACAGTAAAGATTGCAGAGGTCGTGGTTCTTGTGTTTCTAGTAAAAGGATTGCTTTGATATATTTTATTATTCTCAGTATTATTTTTCATAATTTGTTGTTATTATCAATTCTTTTTATTAGAAACTAATAACAATTACTATTGTTTTATTAAAATTAAAAAGAAAGATTCATGATTTCTTCTGCAATAGTATCATGAAATAAACGACCCCGTTGATTGAGTAAAAGGAATTCATCGTTTTTGTCGAAGAGGTCGTGAAGATGCGGTAGGGAGGTCAAGGCGTGCAGAAGCTCCAGGGGAAAGTCTTTCCATCGTGCTCCTTGAGTTAGTCGTAGTCGAAGAGCCAGGGATTCTTTAATACGTTCTTTTTCTGGGAGGCACTCTGAGAATTCTTGAGTAGGAAGATGTTTACGTACAGCACGTAGATAGTGAGAGATTCTCGATAGATTTTTGGATCGCGTGTGGTGCAGATACTGGGAAGCAGAAACGCCTAATCCTAGAAATGGGCGGTCTGTCCAGTAGTAGAGATTATGCTTGGCTTCTGCACCTGGTTTTGCATAGGAGGCGAGTTCGTAGCGTAAGAATCCCTGGGCTGTGAGGTGGTTTTCAGCAAAGAGGCTCATAGCTACTAGGGACTGATCCTTAGCAATGGCAGGGAGGACAGCATGTCGATGTTTATAAAACGACGTATGAGGGTCTATAGTGAGATTATAGAGAGAAAGATGGGTAATAGGAAGAGAAAGAGCTTGGTAGATGTCTGAGATGAAATCCTCAAGAGTTTGCGTGGGTAGACCATAAATAAGATCAATAGAAAGATTTGTAAAACCATATTGATGGCAACGATGTAAAGCTTGAATAGCTGTTGTTGATGAATGTGTTCTTCCTAGAGCTTTTAAAAGGGGGTCATGGAATGTTTGTACTCCCACACTAATTCTATTGATGGGAGTCTGCATTAGCTGGCATAAGTAGGATTCCGATAGATTTTCAGGATTTGCTTCTAGGGTAATTTCTCGTGCACAGGGAGATAAAACATTAAGGATTTTATTTAAGTAATGAGGAGGAATTAATGAAGGAGTTCCTCCTCCGAAAAATACCGTATCAATAAAATAGAGTTCTTTTAGGGATGCAAACTTATGTAACCCTTCTTGAAGAACTTGATCACAATAGAGCTCTATTAATTCCTCGCGATAAGGAATTGTATAAAAGCTACAATAATGGCATTTTTTTGAACAAAAAGGAATATGGATGTAAAGAGCTAGAGGCTGCTTACCACTCATTAGCATCGGGGTCAATAATTCCCCCTCGTCTCCAGCGATTGCGATCACTAAACGGATCTTCGTCATCCTCATGGGAATAATCGACCTCTATTCCCCCTTCTTCACGTTCCTCATCGTGGAATTCCATCTCTAAGGTTTCCCCTGGGTCCAGCTCGATTTCTGTTTCTGTGGACTCTACGAACTCAATATCTGACATACTTGGGCCATCAGGATATACGGTTTTTGTAGGGGAGCGTCGTGGAGCGACGTATTCTTCAATTTCACCACTTTCTTTTAGTAGCTGTAGGCGTTCTTTTTCTTCATGGATTTTGTTTTCTAAAGAACGAATTTCTTCTTTGTGCCTATCTACTTCTTTTTTAGGGACTAACCCTAATTTCATCCATTGAGTAAGGTCATGTAATTCGGCTTCTAATTTTTTAAGTCGTTCACTTTTCATCTAGTAGGTACCATCCTGTATGCTAGAGGGCAGATGTAATGTATCCCCTGCTTTTTTTCAACAACAGAAAAAAATAAAGATTATTTTTTTGAAAAATAAAAATTTGCTATGAAACGAAATTCTGATCGCATCTATCGAGAACAAATATCATATGGATTCTGAGTTTGCTGGACAAGTCCATTCTTTAGATATTGCTTGGATTGAGTCTATGTTTCAACGATTTTTGCGTAATGAAACCATAGATTCTTCATGGAAATACTTTTTTCAGGGATATCAATTGGGGCTTGAAAGCACATTGTCTTCATCAGAAGAGATGAAAGATCATGATACTTTACAGGAGAAAAAAGCTCAGTTTCTTCTTATGATTTATAGGTATTATGGGTATTTGCAAAGTCAAATTTCTCCATTGACTTCTGCTAGTCCCTCATCATTGATTCAAGAAAAAATCAAAAAAATTGATCTTAATGAAATGGTGCCTTCTTTAGGGTTGCTTCCTAAAGAACAAGTTTCTGTTCGAGAGCTTATTCAAGAGTTGGATAACTGTTATTGTTGTGGATTAGCAGTAGAAGCTTTAACGTGTTCTCCGCAATTGCAGGAATATGTGTGGCAGCTCATGGAGGGGAAGGTACCGTCGCGATCTGTAGAAGAGTTGCTGAGAAGTTACCAAGATCTATGTAAAGCATCCTTTTTTGAAGAGTTCCTTCAGATTAAATTTACAGGTCAGAAAAGATTTTCTTTGGAGGGAGGAGAGAGCCTTATCCCCATGTTGGAACATCTTGTTCATTTTGGAGTGGGACTAGGAATTACAGATTATGTGTTTGGAATGGCCCATCGTGGGCGATTAAATGTGTTAACTAATGTCTTTGGGAAACCCTATAGAGATGTGTTCATGGAGTTTGAAGATGATCCCCAATCTCGAGGAATTGATCATGTGGGGGATGTCAAGTATCACAAGGGCTATGTATCGAGATCTCAGGATAGATGCGGAAAGGAAATTGTTCGTGTTATGCTTCCTAATCCCAGCCATTTGGAAGCGGTAGATCCCGTGGTCGAAGGAGTTGTCGCTGCTTTGCAACACAGAGATTCTGAAGATCAAGAACATTCTTGTTTAGCCATTTTGATTCATGGTGACGCCGCATTTTCAGGACAAGGAGTTGTTTATGAAACTTTACAATTAAGTCAGATCCCTGGATATGCGACAAAAGGCACTCTACATATTGTAATTAATAATCATATTGGCTTTACTGCCCAACCTCGAGAATCTCGCTCTACACCCTATTGTACAGATATTGCCAAGATGTTTGGGATTCCCGTATTTCGGGTTAATGGAGAGGATGTTGTCTCCTGTTTACGAGCTATAGAATATTCCCTTAAGGTACGAGAGAAATTTGCATGTGATGTGATTATTGATTTCTGTTGTTACCGTAAACATGGGCATAATGAAAGTGATGATCCTTCAATCACATCTCCTTTGCTTTATGATGAGATTAAGAAAAAACCTTCGATTCGTGAGATTTTTAGAAAATTCCTGTTAAGTCAAAAGTTTTTAGAGATTTCTGAGGACAAATTAGTACAGATAGAAAATGATGTTCACGAGATTTTACATCAGGAATTTCAGTTATTGAAAGAAAAAGATTTCCAACTTTCTCCAAGGGGATGCCGACATTGTGATCGTATGAATCTTGGGGAATTATTAGTGAATTCTCTTGATGTTTCTTTAGATCAGGATACAGTACGTGGAATTAGCTCGAAGTTATGTGGTCTCCCAGAGAATTTCACCCCCCACCCTAAGATAAAATCTCTTATTGAAAAAAGAATGAAAATGGCTAGTGGAGAAATAGGGTTTGACTGGGGGATGGCTGAGGAACTGGCTTTTGCCTCACTACTCATAGAAAAGTTTTCCTTGAGGATTTCTGGTCAAGATTCGATCCGAGGAACTTTTAGTCAGAGGCACTTGTTGTGGAGTGATATACACTCCGGAGATACGTATACGCCCTTGTATCATTTGTCTCCAGATCAAGGTTCTTTAGAAATCTATAATTCTCCTTTGTCTGAATATGCTGTTTTAGGTTTTGAATATGGATATGCACAACAAGCAGAACGTACGTTAGTCATTTGGGAAGCACAATTTGGTGATTTTTCCAATGGGGCGCAGATCATTTTCGATCAGTATATTTCTTCAGCTATTCAAAAATGGGATTTGCATTCCGATCTTGTTGTTCTTTTACCTCATGGTTATGAAGGGCAAGGGCCTGAGCATTCTTCTGCACGTATAGAAAGGTATTTGCAGTTGGCAGCAAATTGGAATTTTCAAATCGTTCTTCCTTCGACTCCTGTTCAGTATTTTCGTATTCTTCGCGAGCACACAAAAAGGGATCTTTCCTTACCCCTTATTGTCTTCACTCCCAAAATGTTGTTGCGATATCCTGAATGCACTAGTTCTATAGATGACTTTGCTAGTTATGGGGGATTTCAGGCAATTTTAGAAGATAGTGAACCGAATTATCATGCTAAAATTTTAGTCTTGTGTTCAGGAAAAATTTATTACGATTTTCAATCTACTGTAGCTCAGAAGAAGAGAGAAAAGGATTTTGCGTGTTTACGTATTGAGAGTTTGTATCCTTTGCATCTTGAGAAGCTATCGCATTTGCTTAGGAAGTATTCTCAAGTAATTCATTATGTTTGGCTTCAAGAAGAGCCTCAGAATATGGGAGCCTATGATTATATATTCATGGCAACTCAAGATCTATTTCCTAAGAAGTTATTATGTGTAACGCGGCCTCGAAGTAGTTCTCCGGCTACAGGATCTTCACGTCTTCACAAGCAAGAATTGTTAACATTAATGGAAACACTGTTTTCTTTAGGTAGTGTATGATTACAGAAGTGCGCATTCCTAATGTTGCTGAATCTATAAGTACAGTGACTATAGCGTCTCTTTTAGTTACTTCAGAAAGTTTGGTACAAGAAAATCAAGGGATTCTAGAGATTGAAAGTGATAAGGTAAATCAACTGATTTATTCTCCAGCTTCAGGAAGAATTGTTTGGGAAGTTTCTGAGGGAGATAGCGTTTCTGTAGGAGGACTTGTAGCTAAGATATACGATGCTAATGAAGCAATTCCTGAAACTACAGAACACATTCCTGAAGAAAATACCACAATAGAAGCAGAAATCATTTGTTTCCCAAGAACAACCTCCCAAGAACCTCCAGCAAAAGGAAAGACCTTTGTTCCTTTGCGTGATCAGATACAAAACAATCCTAAAGAAACAAAGCAAAATGAAGTTCGTGAGCGTATGTCTTCGATACGAAAAACGATTTCCCGTCGTTTGGTATCGTCCCTTCATGAATCCGCTATGTTAACCACATTTAATGAAATTCATATGAATCCATTGATGGATTTACGTAGGGAAAATCAGGAGAGGTTTTTGTCTCGGTATCATGTAAAATTAGGTTTAATGTCTTTTTTTGTTAAAGCTGTTGTTGCAGCTCTCAAGTCCTATCCATGTATCAATGCCTTTATTGATAAGGATGAGATTGTTTATCGCCAGTATTATGATATTGGTATAGCTGTGGGAACAGAACGAGGCCTTCTTGTCCCTGTGATTCGAGGATGTGATACTCTTTCTAATGGGGATATTGAAGGACAACTTACCGATTTAGCTTCGAGAGCACGTGAAGGAAAAATTTCTGTTTCTGAATTAGAGGGCGGATGCTTTACCATTACCAATGGTGGTGTTTACGGATCTCTGCTATCTACACCAATTATTAATCCTCCTCAAGTTGGGATTTTAGGCATGCATAAAATACAGAAACGCCCTGTGGTTATAAATGATGAAATAACCATTGCAGATATGATGTATGTAGCTTTGAGCTATGATCATCGCATTATCGATGGGCAGGAAGCTGTAGGGTTCTTAGTTCAAATTAAGGATGCTATCGAATGTCCCGAATCTCTACTAAGTTTTTAATTTTATTCCCTAGGAAGAAGAAGAACGGCGGTCACGTTACTTTTTTTTGTGTGAGGATTCTTCTCTTGAGGATCCGAATGAAGATTTCGGTATCGTGAAGAAAAGAAAGTGTCATGTTCTTTATAAGTACATCGTTCAGAAATCGTAATTTTCGATCGAGAAATACCTAAATCAAGAAGTTGTTTTCTAGCTACAGCACGAAAATCCATATGATTTTTTTCTGGCATTAAGGGGAAAAAGCTTGCGGGGAAGAGTTCCTGGTAATCAGGATAGACAGCATATTCAGGACCTAAAGAAGGGCCAACAATCACGATAAGGTCTTGAGGACGGGAGTGAAATACTTTTTTTAAAGTAGCAACTGTGACAGAGTAGATATTCCCTACAAGTCCGCGCCAACCGGCATGGACATTAGCAATCACATGTTTCTCAGGATCATAGAAGATCGCTGGTTGGCAATCCGAATGACGAATATGTAAAGAAAACCAGGGCTCTTGAGTATATAAACCATCTCCAGGTAATCCTTGAGGTGTTGTTTTTTTCACATGACGTACTGTTGTACTATGTACTTGGTGGAGATCACAAAACCTCTGAGCTCCTAAAGATTGGCAAATATCTTCGTTTTTAGGGGAGTCGACTTTTCCTTCATTATCTAGTTGCTTAGGAAATAAGCCGTGACGAATGGGGAAAGTCGCAAGCTCAGGGAATACGAGCTTAGTTAAGTTATTGCCTTTATGTGTTGTACCCATGGTCTCGCATATTATTCAGGATTTTTCCAAACACCATGCTCTTTTAACAGGTGGATTAATTCTTCTTCGGCATTTTCCATGGGAATGTGAGATTTTACACACGTATGTTTTACATACAAGTCCACCATACCTGTCTTAGATCCTACAAATCCAAAATCAGCATCCGCCATTTCTCCTGGACCGTTTACAATACATCCCATGACAGCAATTTTTAATCCTACAAGATGTTTAGTTTTTTCTTGAATACGTTTTGTTACCTCAGGGAGATTAAAAAGAGTTCTTCCACATCCGGGACAGGAGATATATTCGGTTTTTACTAAGCGTACTCCGGCGCTTTGTAGTGTGCTGAAAGCAATTTCTCTGGACACTTGGAGAGGAATATAGGGAAGATCTAAGATTACAGCATCGCCTAGATTGTCTAAGAGTACGGCTCCAAATTCTGTAGCTATAGATACTGTAGCAGTGCATTCATCTTGTGTATCTTGAGAAAATACAAGCTTTACGGGTTGCGTTTGTTGTTTTTTCTTTTTAAAGAAGTTTCTAACACTATGCATAAATGGAGGGGAGGCGTGATAATGAACAAAAGGAGATGTTAGTGTAGATGCAGTATCCCATAGATTTTCATTGTCATCGTATAGACAAGGCACTTGATAATAGTGAAAGACAAGGATGTAGTTTTTTAACTTTTCCACGATAGGAGTGTCTAGAAAATGTTCTGGAACAACCACTCCGTCAGGAGTTGTTGGGGATGTTTTCTTTGTTTCTGTATCAATACCTAAAGCTTCTAAGAGAGTCTCTGCGGAAGCTCCTTCTAGATGGTGCTCATAGAGTTTGAGAAATACACCGTATACAGCTCCCCATGGGGTGGTTTTGGTGATGTTTTTTGCAGCACGGGTAAAACTTTCAGAATTCTCTAAAGCAAAGGGATTATGTTGCTTAGGAAGATCATGATACACTGTTGTATGTTTTAATAGAGCTGTACACACAGGGATTTCTTGTGTGGGGCATCCCGTCAGAGAGCAACGAATGGTATCGCCTAATCCTTCAGCAAGTAAGGTACCTATGCCTACAGCAGACTTGATAATTCCGTCTCTTCCCATTCCTGCTTCGGTAACTCCTAAATGGAGAGGGTAATGCCAGCCACGAGCATCGAGATCTTTAGCAAGTTGACGGTAAGCAGCAATCATAACTTTAGGATTGCTGGATTTCATTGAGAAAACAACATCACGATAGCCAAGTTTTTCACATATGGTAATGTATTCTAGAGCTGACATTACCATACCTTCAATAGTGTCTCCGTAGCGTTGTAATATGCGTTCAGAGAGGGAGCCGTGATTTACTCCAATACGCAAGGCTTTTTGAAGGCGTTGGCATTTCTCAACTAGAGGAGTGAATTTATCTTCCAGGCGCTTAAGACTATCCGCATAGTTTGCAGGGCTTCTTCCTGTAAACATATTTCGCTTATCAACAAAATTTCCTGGATTAATGCGTACTTTATCTACAAAGTCTACAACATGTGTAGCAGCTTGGGGAAAAAAGTGGATATCCGCAACTATAGGAACATAAATCCCTTTGTTTATAAGTTGCTCTTTAATGCGTTCGCATGCCTGAGCTTCTTTAATACCCTGTACAGCAACCCGTACAATGTCACATTGAGCTTCCACAAGATCGCAAATTTGTGCCACTGTAGCATCGACATTTGCAGTTGGGGTTGTAGTCATGGACTGATTTTTAATGGTATGATCACTACCTATGTATAGATTGCCTATTTTTACTGAATGGGCATAGCGCCGAGTTGTGTTCTTGGGAAAGGAGGATGTCATTGTGAGATCTTAAGATAATTATTTTGTAGATACAGTTTATTTATCACTATGAGAAAGGGATTAGTTTAATTTATTATAAAGTATTTAGAAAATAGAAAATTACTAGGTAGGTAGATTTCTCATAAAACAAATTACTATGTCTACAAGAAAAAGAACATTCTGCAAGGGAGGTGATCTATCCATTTTACTGAAGTTTAGTAGTTTTTATAGAGGGTAACCCAAGCCTGGAGGACTAACGACAACAATATTCATATTCATAGTTGGATTGGTTAAAGCAAATTGTGCCACGGCGGTAGCTAAACCTGTTTGTATTGCAGATTTCCATGCCATAGCTTCTTGAGGATTTTTGGACATTTGTGAAGGAGAGGTAGAGATCAGAGGTAGTTGAATCATATCCATACCTAGCATCACGGCATGTTGTATACAGTGAGTATAAGCAGATTTGGCTAGCGAATAGGCAACAAGAGGATTGTTTTTGTGAATAGAGGGATCAGGCCCTTGGAGGAATCCTAAAGAGTTAGGAAGGCCTAAGTGATGTTTGTTAGTTGAGCCATCACGATTTTTCCAAGGCAGAGATGAACACTGACCCTCAAGGAGGTTGACGTTGTCATATTGAATATTCAGCATATCTAGATTAGTAAATGTAAAAGTATTAGGTTCTAAAGCAATCATTAGATTACAACAGCACTGTATTCGTGGTGTAAACATTGATCCTATCGTGGAGAAAAGAACCGTTTGCGAGTTATTAAATTTCCATACTTTCTGTACAAAGACTGTTGAGGAGTTTTCTATAATATTCGGAAGATGTTTCCAGTTATCAGTAACTAATTCCGCACAATTTTCTAATACTTTTGTATGGGATGTAGTTTCATTCACCGTAAGAAGAAAAGGAGATTCATTCGGTGTAGGTGGAGGAATTTTTGTTGATCCTATCAGTTGAGGAGGAAGCGGCTTAATAGCAATTATAGAAAGTAAAAGTAAAGAGAAACCACAAATAGAAAGAAGAGGTAAGATCCCGGAGAGAGATGAAGCAAGAATTGAACCTATAGCAACAAGAGCAGCAATAATCACAATGACAATGCGAACAATTTTGGACGTTGTTGAAAGTGTCCTCTCGCGAAAAGTTATGAGTGTTCCTGAAGAAGGATGATTAACGATAGTGGTCATTTAAAGGCTGAATTTCTATTCGAGGGAAAGATATGCATGTATTTTTAAAGTTATATCGTATAGAAGCTTTTTTATTTGCTGATGAGAATTTTGACGTTAATAAAATTAATTTATTTCATGTAATTCTACTTTATTAAATGCTTACTGTCTAGATGATATTTTTGATTGTAGAGATAGTAAAATGGTTCTTACTACAAAAGTAGGTGATTATAAAAATTTATAACATCATAATTTTTCCAATTTTTAAATAATTGGAGAATCTTTATTTACTATCACAATAAGCATGGGGTACCTAGGGTGTTTGCGTGCAAAAGCTATAACTGCTTGCACAAACGAAGACTTTACTGTGTCTATCCAAGCAGTGTATAAATCATTCTCTTCAACGGTTTCCCCTATTGCTGGGGCGAAATTATGGGAAGAAATTAGGGGCAATTGGATATGGTGGGATTGTACTAACGTGCCCTTGTGAAAACAATTCTCATAGGCTTGGAAGACATATTGTTGACATAAGCTTAGGTTATTATGACACTCACAAGCATTAGGACCTAATAATTGTGCTAAATAATTCGGTAAACCTGAGTTTTGTTCGTTACACGTACCATCAGGGTTTTCCCACTTTCCTACAGTACATTCGCCAACTTGAAGCTTCTGTTTGCCTTCGGTTGAGTTTATCCATCCCTCGAAACTTACAGCAGATGTAAATGCTAGATTAGTTCCTCCGCCTCCTGAGAGCATATAAGCGTTTGCTGCATTTACAAGCATGAGATTAGGTAAACTTGTATGGAATCGAGGAGAAGCAATATCTCCTACTGCAGAGATCAAATAGGTACTTGTCGCGGGGATTTTCCATATAGAATAGGATGATGTTGTGGTTACGGGGGCTACACTCCCTAGAGAAATTTCCTTTAGGCTAGATACAGTACGGGCATGAAATTGCAATATAGATTTATAGTCTTTAGTAGTTGGCTGAAGAATTTTTCTTGGGGGCTGAGACAAATGATATTTGGTAGCATGCCGGGCAGCCAGAACACCTGTAAAAACAAGAGTAAGCACAAGTAAAGGAATGGCGATGGAGGAGCTAATCACTCCTGCAAAGAATAAGCCGGCTACCATTATGATCTCTAAAGTAACCAAGACAATAAGGGATGAGAGAAATACTATATGGGATTTTTGTTTAACTTCTAGCCGCAAAACGCCACTATCAGGACGATTTGAAGAAACACTCGTCGCGTTGGCAGGATACATTGCAATTCCATTCCATATTGCTACAATTACATTTAAAATGTGATCTTTACGCAACCGCACTTAATTTTACATTGACAAGCTAAACGCTCATTAAATTCTGCCTCCCCTAAAAAATCCATTTCTTCTTGAGTGAATTCAGAAAGATTTTCTTTTCCCTCAAGTACTTCAACAACACATGTCCCGCATACTCCCTCCGTACAAGCAAAGGGGACTCCGGAAGCTTCGCAAGGTTGGGCAATACTCGATCCTTCTTCAAGATCAAATTCTTTTTCTTCACCTTCAGAACAAACGATTAATTTTGCCATGGCTTTCTCAAAAATCTATAGTTCATATAACTTTAAGAATTCGGAGTAGAGGGATTCGAACCCCCGACCTATTGCTCCCAAAGCAACCGCGCTAACCAGGCTGCGCTATACTCCGTACAAATGGATATTAGGTCAGAAGAAAGTTAGCATAGAAGAAAATAGTCTACAAGATAAAGATCAATAAAAACTTGTATTCGTTTCCAGAAGAGTTTTGCTTGAAGATATATATTTTCTGACAGTATTGAAAAAGCTAGAAGAGTCTCATAAGGGAGGCGCTGAGTGATAACTACACAAGAGAAAACATGGCAAATGACTCTTATTCCCTTAGGGATTCTTCTTTCTCTCGTGTTCCCACTACCCCAAGTTTTATTAGATATTGGGTTATGCATTAACTTGATCTTTACATTCACCCTAGTTTTCTGGGTGTTTTCTTTAAAGTCAATTTACTCAGCTAAGCTTTTCCCACCCTTATTTCTCTATCTTTGTTTGTTTCGTTTAGGCCTGAACCTTGCCTCAACACGTTGGATTCTCTCGTCAGGTTGGGCCTCCCCCATGATTTTCTCTTTGGGACGATTTTTTTCTTTAGGAAGTTTGGGGGCCGGAGTCATTACCTGTTGTCTGTTTTTTTTAGTTAATTTTTTGGTTGTTGCTAAAGGAGCCGAACGTGTTGCTGAGGTACGTGCACGCTTTATTTTAGAAGCTCTTCCAGGGAAACAGATGTCTCTAGATTCTGATGTATTCCAAGGAAGGCTTTCAAGTGTCGACGTGGAAAAAGTGAAGCAGGACTTATTTGAAGAAAGTGATTTTTTTTCTTCAATGGAAGGAGTATTTCGTTTTATTAAAGGGGATGCCATTGTAGGATGCATTTTGCTAATCGTCAATTCCTGTGCTGCTATTTATTTTGCCAGTTCTTTAGATTGTGATAGTTACAGTTTTTGGCTGACAGTTATAGGCGATGCCTTAGTGAGTCAAGTTCCTGCGTTGCTTACTTCATGTGCTGCGGCGACTCTTATATCTAAGGTAGGAAAAAGAGACACGCTGATAGAGCACATGCATCACTACTATGAACAAGTGCGTGAACAGTTTCGTATTATTGCTTTTGTATTTTCTTTTTTTCTGTTCATTCCTGGAATTCCAAAGACTCTTATTGTCATTTGCGTGACATCATTACTCTTAGGATATAAAAAAAAATCTCAAGAAGATGTTATGTCGCCTCAATGGGAGAATTTGCAAAAATTATATCTTTACCTTCCCCAAGAGTATTCAGGAAAAGATCCCCATAGTGTTTATCATCAAGCTTGTGTAGCTGTCTTTGAAGAGTTGGGCATAGCATTACCCAGGCAATTATGTGTAATGCACACAGGGAAAACCTTGTGTTTAAGTTATGAAGGACAGCCCTTCTATTTCAAAGAAATGACTTTAGATAGTCTTCTCCCTATATTGAGAAGTCTTGCTCCAGAAGTTCTTCATGGTAAGCATATTAAGGCTTTAATTAGAAATGCTCAGGAAGTTTGGGGCATATCGGTTGATGAAATTATTCCTAAAAAAATTTCAGAAAATTCTTTGATGTTTTTGGCGAAAGCTCTTGTCAGAGAGCGCATTTCCTTGAGGTTTTTCCCTAAGATTCTTGAATCCATTGCTCTTTATGGATCTCATGAGGAAAATATAGAGACTCTAATAGAAAAGGTTCGTAAGCATTTGGGGAAACATATTGGAAGGTCTTTATGGGATAAGGAAAATGCATTAGAAATTATTACCTTAGATGTTCATGTAGAGAGAATGATCAGCGATTTATATTCACAATCGCATCCTTTAATGTGTAATAAAGTAGTAAACCAGGTAAAGAGTATACTCCAGCGATCTCAAGGAGGAGATTTCCGAGCGATTGTCACTGGATATGAATCTCGGTGCGAGCTAAGAAAAATCATCGAGCCCCATTTCCCTGATCTTTTGGTACTATCCCATAATGAGCTTCCAGAAGAAATCCCCCTGTCTTTATTAGGATCAGTTTCTGATGAAGTTTTGGCTCTTTAATTATGAGAAGAATTACAAAAAAAAATAAAAATGGTTTAATTAGAACTATTGTTAGAAATTATTTTTAATAAATTGTGGAAAACAAAATAAAAAACAGTATTTCTGAAATTTGGGATTTGTATTGGGAAACTCACAATGTTGAGTATCGAGATACTCTTATCGATGCCTATTTGTATTTAGTAAAGAATGTAGTGCATCGTTTGATTATTGGCATGCCCTCACATGTAACGGCGGAAGATCTCTATTCTTCTGGAATTGAAGGATTAGTGCGAGCTGTGGAGAGATTTGATCCAGAGAGAAGTCGTCGTTTTGAGGGATATGCTCTATTTTTAATCAAAGCTGCAATTATTGATGATTTGCGAAAGCAAGATTGGGTCCCTAGAAGTGTTTATCAAAAGGCAAATAAGTTATCAGAAGCTATAGAAAATTTACGCCAGTCTTTAGGGAAAGAACCGACGGATGGGGATCTTTGTGAGTATTTTCAAATTTCTCAAGAAGAGCTATCAGAATGGTTTATTTCTGCACGTCCAGCACTGATTATTTCATTAAATGAAGAAAGATCTTCATTTTATGATGGAGAAGGAATAGCCCTGGAGGAGAGAATTCCCGACGAGCGGGCAGAAACAGGGTATGATGCTATAGATAAAAAAGAGTTTACTCGATTCTTAACAGCTGCTATTCAAGGGCTTGATGAGCGAGAGCGTAAAGTAATGGCTCTTTATTATTATGAAGATTTAGTTTTAAAGGAAATAGGAAAAATCCTTGGTGTAAGTGAGTCTCGTGTGTCTCAAATTCACTCTAAAGCTCTCATGAAGCTACGAATTGCTTTATCTGCATTCGCTTAGGAAATCTGCGTATAATTTTTTCTAGATAGGAGGGCATGATGTAAGATGATGCCCACACTCAATACTATCCCACCTAAAGTAGATAAAAATAAAAAGAAAATATTTCTAGAACTAATTAAAGCTGTACAACAGCCTATAATCATAATCATTGCAAGAGTAAAAAGCACAACGCAAAGAATAGAAAGAGCCCGATTAGATATTCTTAATGAAATCATGTCGGTGAAAACAAATGTCGTGTTTGTATTAGTAGGGTTGATCATAGTTTTCTCATCTGGCAAACGAAACTAATTCTAAACAAGATACGAATTTATTCCTATAAGCAATCTTTTTACGCTATCCTCTATAGGAATCTTGCATATTAAGAACATGGATAGTTAAGATCATTTCTCTGATAAGTGTTTTTGTTATGATGCAAAATTTTATAAAGCATTTAAAAGAACGAGGTATTCTTGAAGATACCTCATCTGGATTAGCTACTCTTAAAGGAAAAATCTCGGCTTACGTGGGATTTGATCCTACAGCTTCTTCTTTGCACATAGGGCATTGGATTGGGATATGCTTTTTACGTAGAATGGCCCAATTTGGGATTACTCCTATAGCTTTGATTGGTTCTGCGACAGGAATGATTGGAGATCCTTCAGGTAAAAGTACAGAGCGGACTTTATTACAACGTAGCGAAGTTATTCAAAATGGTCAGAAGATTGCTGCATGTCTGGCTTATCATTTGCCTGGTGTCCAGGTTGTGAACAACCTGGACTGGTTTCAAAATATTACCATGATTGACTTTCTTAGAGATATAGGAAAACATTTTCGGATAGGAACTATGCTCTCCAAGGATATTGTGAAGCAACGTATTCAATCTGAAGAAGGCATTAGTTATACAGAATTTAGCTATATTCTCCTGCAATCTTATGATTTTGCTTTTCTATGGGAAAATTACGGTGTACGTTTACAGTGCGGGGGTAGTGATCAATGGGGAAATATTACTTCAGGAATTGATTATATTCGGCGGTGTGGCTTAGGACAGGCACATGGACTGACTTATCCACTACTAACAAATAGTCAAGGAAAGAAAATCGGAAAAACCGAATCAGGAGCATTGTGGTTAGATCCCCAAAAAACTTCTCCTTATGATTTATATCAATACTTTTTACGGTTAGCTGATACCGAAATTCCTAAGATTGCTCGGACTTTAACTTTATTAAGTAATGAGGACATTTTTGATTTAGATAAACAATTACTTACCGAACCATTGTCTACAAAGAAGTTTATCGCTGAAACTATTGTGACTTCTATACATGGAGAAGAAGGATTAAAAGCTGCTCAATCCATCACGCAGAGTATACGTCCTGGTAAAGAAGCAAGTATGTCGAAGCAGGATTTTCAAAATCTTATTTCCTTAGGGCATGGAGTTTCTTTAAGAAAGTCCCAAGTGCTAGGGAAGAGATGGATGGATATTTGTGTAGAGATTGGATTGTGTTCTTCCAAGGGAGAGGTTAGAAGATTAATCGCGCAAAAAGGCTTATATATTAATAATATTCCTATGTCTGAACATGATGTTTGTGAAGATACACAAGTATGTTATGATCATTATGTTTTACTAGCACAGGGTAAAAAAAAGAAGCTTGTTGTGTATCTAGAATGAGTGAGGAGAGCAGGTGGTAGAGAAATCAGATATCGGACTTATTGGCTTGGCTGTAATGGGGAAAAATCTTGTTTTAAATATGATAGATCATAGTTTTTCTGTTTCTGTTTATAATCGCAGTACAGAGAAAACAAGAGAATTTCTTCACCAGAATCCAAGCAATGGCTTGTTACAAGGATATGAGGATTTAAAGAGCTTTATATGTTCTTTAAAACGTCCTAGAAAGATCATGCTTATGATTAAAGCTGGGGCTCCCGTAGATCAAAGTATAGAATCCCTATTGCCCTACCTTGATGCTGGCGACATTATTATTGATGGGGGAAATAGCTATTATAAAGATTCTGAAAGACGTTACCAACAGCTTAAGGATAAAGGAATTCTCTTCGTGGGCATGGGAATCTCTGGCGGAGAAGAAGGAGCTCGTCATGGCCCTTCTATTATGCCAGGAGGGAATTCTCAGGCCTGGCCTTTGATAGCTCCTATTTTTCAGAAGATTGCAGCACAAGTAGAGGGAAACTCTTGTTGTTCTTGGATAGGCACAGGGGGGGCCGGGCATTATGTCAAGATGGTGCATAATGGTATAGAATACGGTGACATACAGTTAATTTGTGAGGCATATGGACTATTAAGAACTCGTTTGGATCTTTCTCCAGAAGCAGTGTCTACTATATTTGCTGAATGGAATCATCGTGAATTAGAGAGTTATCTGATGAAAATTGCTGTAGACGTCCTAGCCTCGAAGGATTCAGCAGGGTTCCCTATTATTGATACAATTTTAGATGTTGCGGGGCAAAAAGGTACAGGAAAATGGACAGCGGCGGATGCAATTTTTTCTGATGTTCCTTTATCTCTAATTATTGAATCTGTTCTAGCACGTTACCTATCCTCATGGAAATCTATTCGAGAGAAGGCTTCTCAAGAACTTCCAGGGGTTCCTATAGTGTTTGAAAAGCCTAGAGATCCTCACACGTTCATTGAAGATGTATTCCAGGCTTTATATGCTTCTAAAATTATTAGCTACGCCCAAGGGTTTATGTTGTTACAGCAGGCTTCGGATGAGTATCAATGGAAGTTAGATTTAGGAGAGCTTGCTTTATTATGGCGAGGGGGATGCATAATACAAAGTGCATTCTTAGGAGATATTTATCATGGTTTTAAAAAGGAACCGCAAGCACCTTCATTAATCTTGCAGAGGTATTTTAAATCTGTGCTGCAAAATTCTGAATCTGGTTGGCGTAGAACAGTAGCCTATGCTGTAGGGTCGGGATATCCTATTCCTTGTTTAGCTGCTGCTATTACTTTTTATGATGGGTATCGCATGAAAGATTCTTCTATAGCTTTAGCTCAGGGATTACGTGATTACTTTGGAGCCCATACTTATGAACGCAAAGATCGTCCTCGAGGGGAATTTTACCATACAGATTGGATAGGGACAAAGACGACTAAACAAGTAAGTTAAACTTATCAATGTTTTTTCTTGTACACGGAGAAAGAGGCTTTCTGAAATGAGAGTCTCTAACGAAAAATGTGGCTATTTAATCGATTTTTAATACTTCAATAAATGCCGTATTGGGAATAGATACTTTTCCAAATTCTTTCATGCGTTTTTTTCCCTTTTTTTGTTTTTCCCATAGTTTACGTTTTCTTGTAATATCTCCACCATAGCATTTAGCGGTGACGTTTTTAGACAGAGCTCGTATGGTTTCTCGTGCAATTACTTTTTTATTAATAGCTGCTTGAATGGGAATTTTAAATAGTTGTTGAGGAATCACATCTACAAGCTTTTCACAAATAGTTCTTCCTTTAGCTTCAGCCTTATCTCTATGTACGAGACAAGAAAATGCATCTACGGGTTCTTCATTAATTAGAATTTCTAATTTAATTATAGCACCTTTACGATAATCTCCCAGGCGATAATCGAAAGATCCATAGCCTTTAGTTGCTGATTTTAATTTATCGTTAAAATCAGAGACAATCTCATTTAGAGGAAGATCATAAGAAAGGACTAGACGACGTTGATCTAACATCTCTGTTTTTAGACATATCCCTCGCTTATCTAAACATAGGTTCATAATGCTACTAAGATATTCTTGAGGGGAGATGATATTTACATGTACCCAGGGTTCTTCAAGATGTTCAATAGTCGCAGGATCAGGATATGCTGTTGGATTATCTATGAATAGAGTTTTTCCATTTTTTAATATGACTTTATAAATCACACTGGGTGCTGTAGCAATGATATCTAGATCAAATTCTCTTGTAATTCTTTCGAAGACAATTTCTAGATGTAAAAGGCCAAGAAAGCCACAGCGGAAACCAAAGCCTAAAGAGTGACTACTTTCTTGTTCTATTGTTAAAGCAGAATCGTTAAGTTGTAGGCGACTTAGAGCGTCTTTTAAAGTATCAAAATCTGAAGAATCAATTGGATAGATTCCAGCAAATACTACGGGATTAATTTCTTTGAAGCCTGCAAGAGGTGCTTTGGCAGGATGCTTTACAGTAGTTACGGTATCACCAATTTTAACATCCTTAACTTTTTTTAGGTTGGCAATAAAGTACCCCACTTGACCAGCTTTTAAAGAACCCTCTATTAATGTTGCTTCGGGAAGAAAAGCTCCTACTCCTAGCACCTCAAAAGAGGAGCCTTTAGTAGACATAAAAGTAATTCGGTCACCCTTTTTAATTTCCCCGCTCATCACACGTACGTAAACCATGATTCCTACATAGGGATCATAGTGGGAGTCAAAAATCAAAGCTTTTAATTCAGATTCTTTGGGAACCTGGGGAGGTGGGACAAGTTCGATAATGGCTTTAAGGATTTCCGGTATTCCTTGGCCTGTTTTTGCTGAGCAACAAATGGCGTTGGTCGTGTCTAAGCCTATATAGTCCTCAATTTGTTTGCATGTGCTTTCGGGATCAGCCGCTGGGAGATCGATTTTATTTAAAATAGGAATAATTTCTAAATCACGTTCTAAAGCTAAGTAAACATTAGCTAGACTTTGTGCCTGGACTCCTTGAGCAGCATCCACAATAAGTAAAGCTCCTTCGCAAGCAGCTAATGAACGTGATACTTCATAAGAGAAATCGACATGACCTGGGGTATCAATAAGGTTGAGCTCATAAATTTCCCCATTATGCATATACGTCATTGTAACAGGGTGAGCTTTAATAGTAATGCCGCGCTCTCTTTCTAGATCCATGGAGTCTAGAAGTTGCGCTCGCATTTCTCTTTGTTCTACAGTACTTGTTAGTTCAAGCAATCTATCTGCGATTGTTGACTTCCCGTGGTCAATGTGAGCAATAATAGAAAAATTGCGGATGTTTTCTAATTTATAATTTTTCAAAATACAACTTTCACTTAGAGAAACTACTCTGAGAGATATGTTAGACAGAGAATAGTTAGTTGTCAATCTACTAGCAGTAGTAGAATAAGAAGTATTTTCTTTTAGATTACATACATTAAAAATCCCTAATTGTAAAAATACAACTAGGGATTTTGTTAAAAGAAAATCTTTCTATTTAAAAAAGCTTTATGAAGACGCGTTTTCAACAGCAGGAGTTCCTTGAATTGAAGGTTCTGAAGGTTCTTCTACCGTATTAACAGTAGCAGCAGCTTCTCCTTCTATGGAAGCTTCTTGTTCTTTTAAGGCTGATTGAATTAGGAAGAGCTTATTAAGCTTTGTAGCAGAAATTAACCATATGGAAATAATGACAAACAAAGCTATAGCTAAGTAAGGAGTCATAGCTCCAATGCTTCCGCAAATTACTAACAACCCTTGTTGAATTAAAGATCCTCCAGATTTTCCAAAACGAGCAGCAACTACATCAATAGCCGCTTTACCCTTAACTTTTTGTTCTTGATCTAAGGGAATATAAGCCATTTCTTTAGTTGCATCAAATAATGCATATTTAGTGGATTTAGATAAGATGTTTTGGACAGCTCCAACAATAACAGCAAGCATTAATGGTGTTGTTCCTAGTGCTGTAACAATACCGGAAGACTGATCTCTAAAGATAACCAAAGTAAAGAAGAGAACGCCCGTAGCTAATACCATAACAGGAGTAACAAGAGCACCTGTTAACCAACCAAATTTACGAATAACGTTACCACCAATAAATAACATAACAAATACAGAGACGACTCCGGTCCAGAAAGAGAAATTCCCCATAAATTGGCTGTATTCATTAGCATTGGGATATTGCATTTTTAATTGGCTTTTCCAAGTAACTTCTACTAAGTTAATGCAAATACCGTAGCAGATAACTAAAAGGGCCAAATATAGCATATAAGGAGATCTTGCAAGGTAAGCAAAACTTTCCTTAATGCTCATCTTTGGCTTAGATTTTTTAGATTTGTTGGTTTCAGGAGTATAGAATCTTGGATCAGTAAGAACGTATTTGTTCATCCACCAGTAGCATAAAACAATTACAGCGCCTGAAAGTAAAACCATCCCCATTAAGAGATAGAGAGAAAGCCCCCAAGGATCTGTGTTTGCTGCAGCGCTTGCACGAAGTTTAGAAGCCCAGATAATTGAACGGCCGGAAGCAAGAAGCGCAATATTTGCTCCAACTCCAAATAAAGCATAGAAGCGTTTTGCTTCACTAATTTTAGTGATCTCATTAGCAAAACCCCAGAACATTAAAGAAAGCATTACACTTCCCCAGAGTTCTGAGAGGACATAAAATGCTGCGAAAGTCCAGTTTCTCAGCATAGCAACACAACCTGCTAGCCCCTGAGGCAGAAAAGATTGTAATTTGTCAGCAAAATTAGTGGGGTGAAGAATATCACGGAAAGGATAAATCACTGTAGGGAATAAAACAAAGAAGAGTAGGAATGGAGAAATAACCGCATAAAAGAGGGCTTGTTTATTTAAAATATTGCTTAGTTTTGCATAAATGAGCATGAAAACAACAGCGCACGGAACGACAAGCCACAGTTTGATGAAAGGTATAGCCTCTGCACCAGATCCAGGAGCCGTTACGATAAGAGTATCTTTTGTATCACGTAGTATAGTGTAATTAAATGCGATACAGAAGAACATTAGGAACATAGGCAACACTTTCTTTAGCTCATGCGTATGTATCGGCCAGAGGAAAGATCGCCATTTTCCAAAAGGTTTTTCCGCTGTTTGTGTCATATTACCCTCTGAAATAGCTTGATTTATTTAAATTTATTTATAAAGTACTAGTTTTTTTGTTTTAAAAACAATTAATTTTGATTTTCGGCTTTTTAGAGTATCAATTTTTTCTCTAATTGACAAGGAAAAAGGCTAACAAGAGGTTAACAATTCCTTAACCAAAGAAAATGAATGAAAGTCGAAAACAATCTATTGTTAAGTTTTTTTAAACGAAAGACTGAGGTGAGTCTACGTTCGAAGAGCTTGTCTTAACAGCCTCTACGTAGGCGTTCCATAATTCAAAGCTGACAATGCCATTACGAATAGATCGAATTAACTCTCGCTTTAGAGAGGGTAGGGGCTTTTTTGGACTAAATCTTGCTAAGAGATCCTTATCACCCACCCGTCTAGCTAATTCTAGAACGCGTTCGATATCGGTTTTTGTAAAATTAATGAAATCACGACGCTTCTTTGATCCTCTAGGAGCTCTCGGTTTTGGATTAATCATTCTTGGTGAATCAGATTCTAGGATAAATGTTTTTAACATTTTTAAGAATTGCTCAGGAGAAGCTGTTTTCATTTTTTTTAATGTGAAGTGATGCATATATCCACCACTTGGCCCGGGAAGATAGCGGCACAGGTCGTTTTCTTTATTTCCGCAAACCTTTTTAATAGCTTTTAAGATCAGTTTTTCCATTTCTTCATTTGCATTCGACTGCTCTACGACCATGAGACTCACCTCTATAACTTGCTAAATCTTTATTAAACTCAATCTATGCTAACTTTGTTAGAAGTAAAAATTGGCATACTTTCAAATTAATGTTTAGAACAATAAAATTAAAGTTCTCTTTATTTTAGAGAGATAATTTATGTTGAGTCTTGCTTTTTTTAGCAATAATATTTTCAAGAAAAATATCACTTATGTTTCATAAATAAATTTAAAAGAAGCAATCATAAGTAAGAAGGAGAAGTTTTTACTCGAAACGTTCACATCCTCATAATTAAAGAGTGGATTTATTCTGCAAATTGGACTTTTCCAAATAAATTCTGTTTTTTAGAAAAAATAAGGGATATTCTTTTCTTTATTTTTTCAAGTAGATGTTCTGAATTAACGAGACTTTTATATTCTGTTTATATAATCTTAAGAGTTTCGTTGCTGTGGATTTAGTTGTACGTGCAAGCTAATTTCCTTAATGGAGGTCTATGGAGCCCTACTTATTAAAAAAGGTGCATAAACTACTTTATTTGACATTCATTTTTATAGTTAGTGGGTGTTCTTCTTCTCATGTTGAAAACAACCAAAAGGTTTATGTTTTATCCACGAATCGTATGCTACACGATTGTGTATGTAGGATTGTTGGTGATAAAGTTAGCCCTATGGTCCTTATCAATGGTTCGATTGATCCCCATACCTATGAAATGGTGAAAGGCGATGAGGATAAAATTGCTGTGAGTCGAATAATTTTTTGTAATGGGTTGGGATTAGAACATACAGTAAGTTTGCGTAAGCACATAGAAGGGAATCCAAAGGTGGTAAATATTGGTTCACGATTGTTGAACAATAATGCTTTTGTTCCTTTAGAAGAAGATGGGGTTTATGATCCTCATATTTGGCTAGATATTAGTATTTGGCGTGAAGGAGTTAAGGAAATGGCTAAGGCATTGGTCGAGGAATTTCCTCAATGGGCGGAGGAGTTTACAGCTAATGCCTTGGTTCTGCTAGAAGAGATGCAGCTTCTGGATGAGTGGGCTAAAAAGTGTTTGCTAACTATTCCGGAGGAGTCTCGTTATCTGGTTTCGGGACACAATGCTTTCAGTTATTTTACTCGTCGCTATTTAGCTAGTGATCAAGAGGTAGAAAATAATACTTGGATTAAACGATGCATTTCTCCTGAAGGAACATCTCCAGAAGCACAAGTTAGTATCCGAGATATTATGTTGGTAGCAGAATATATTCAAGAACATCATGTACGCGTTGTATTCCCAGAAGATACTTTAAATCAAGATGCACTAAAAAAAATCATTTCGTGCTTGCAAAAAGGACATGATGTCCGTTTAGCAAAAGCCCCCCTATATAGTGACAATGTTCAGCAGGATTATTTTCATACCTTTAAACATAATGTACGTACTATTGTTAAAGAACTAGGAGGAACTGTTTTTGAATAAACATAATGACATAGCGTGGTCTGTTCATAATTTATGTGTAAACTATGATTATGCTGATGTTTTATGCCACGTTTCATTTTCTTTAAAAAAGGGCGTTTTAGCCGCAGTTTTGGGGCCTAACGGAGCTGGAAAAAGTACTTTATTGAAAACCTCTTTAGGATTAATCCGCCCTTCGGCAGGTTCTTCATTGTTTTTTGGAAAGAAATTTAAGAAAGTCTATCAACGCGTTGCTTATATGCCTCAGAGAGCCAGTGTGGATTGGGATTTCCCCATGACTGTCCTAGATCTTGTGCTTATGGGATGCTATGGCTACAAAGGAATGTGGGGAAGAATTACTGAAGATGATCGTCAGGAAGCTTATAAAATTTTAGAGCGTGTTGGCTTGTCTAATTTGTCCAATAGACAAATAGGTAAACTTTCAGGAGGACAGCAGCAAAGAGCATTCCTAGCTCGCGCCCTTATGCAAAAAACAGATCTGTATTTGATGGATGAGTTGTTTTCAGCTATTGATATGGCTTCATATCATACTGTGGTGAGTGTGTTGCAAGAATTAAAGTCTTTAGGAAAGACTGTTGTTGTTGTCCATCATGATCTCAGTCATGTGCGCCAGCTTTTTGATCATATTATTTTATTAAACAAGCATTTGGTTTGCTGTGGTACTGTAGATGAATGTTTGACTAATGAAAATATTTTTCAAGCCTATGGTTGTGAACTGGATTTACTAGATCGTTCTCTTAAACTTTCTAGGAGAAAGAATCAGGGGACCTGTTAATCAATGTTCAGTTGTGTTTTTAGTGATTCAGTATTTTTATCCAGCTTCTTAGCCGTTACAATTATTTGTATGACCATAGCTTTATGGGGGACTATATTGCTAGTTGGTAGGCAACCATTGTTAAGCGAAAGTCTATCGCATGCTTCTTATCCTGGATTGATTTTTGGTGCTTTACTAAGTACTAAAGGGGTCTGTTTTTCTGATTCTATTATTGTAATTATTATTTTTGGCTGTCTGGCATCAATTTTGGGATATGGCCTGATTATGTTTTTAGAAAAACAACTTAAAATGCATAAAGATGCTTCTTTATGCTTTATTCTTGTAAGTTTTTTTAGTATGGGTGTTATCTTAGCTAGCTATGCGAAAGATTGCTGTCCCCAGCTTTATAATCGTATCCACGCTTATTTATATGGGCAAGCAGCAACCCTAGGTTATGCAGAAGCAAAGTTAGCTGTTCTCATTTTTCTTATTTCTTCATTTTTCATCTGGTGGTTGTATCGTCAAATTGTCGTTGTTTTATTTGACAAGGATTATGCTGTTACCTGTGGATTAGGCACCACAGTTTCAAAAACGATCATGTTAATATTTATTTCTCTTGTGATTGTTTGCGGCGTACGTTCCGTGGGTATTGTATTGATATCTGCTATGTTTGTGGCTCCTTCTTTGGCTGCACGTCAATTATCTGATCGGCTTTCGTATATTTTTATATGCTCTAGTGTGTTTGGTGGTATTTGTGGTGCTCTAGGTAGTTATATCTCTGTAGCTATAACTTGTCGTGTTCCTGGTCGTTCTGGCTTAATTACTTTGCCCACAGGTCCTTTAATTGTGATTATTTCGGGGATTTTAGTTTTTCTTTGTTTATTATTTTCTCCAAAATCCGGTTGGATCATTCGGTCGATTCGTAGACAACGATTTGCTTTTTTAAAGAATCAAGAGCATTTGTTAAAGGTATTTTGGTATTTAAGTGAGGACAAGCTTATTGAAGTTGGGGCACGAGATTTTGTTTGTTCTTATAAGTATCAAGAATATTTTGGGCCTAGGCCATTTCCTTGGTTTAGAATTTGGTTGCTTAAGTTACGAGGTTTTTTAAAGCGTAAAGGGTGCTATTGGAGCCTGACTGATCGAGGGAGGAGGGAAGCAGAAAGGTTAGTTCGTTCCCATAGGCTGTGGGAATGTTATCTTGTGCGTTCCTTAGATTTTAAGGAGGCAGAGGTTCATGAGTTTGCAGAAGAAATAGAGCATATTTTAACGGAAGATTTAGATTCTACACTTACAGAAATGTTGGATAATCCCTACTATGATCCACATGACCGTGTGATTCCCCAGAAACAACAGAAAAAGGAGGGGCTATGATTGGTGCATTTTCTCCATATTCTGGGGTTTCTTTTATGCAATTTTTTGTTGTTTTTTTCTCTAGGGTATTTTCAGGAGAATTATTCCGGAGCCACTTGTTTATTGATGATATTCAGGTTTTGATTTTTTTAGCGATTGCCGTTTCTGGAGCTGTTGTTGGGAGTTTTGTAGTTCTAAAGAAAATGGCTATGTATGCTAATGCGGTTTCGCATACTGTCCTATTAGGATTAGTAAGTATTTGTTTATTCACTCATCAATTGAGTCATTTATCTTTAGGAGAATTAACTCTTGCCTCGGTTTCTACGGCATTATTCACCGGTTTTTTAATTTACTTTATTAGAAACATTTTCCATGTTCCTGAAGAAGCCAGTACCGCTCTAGTTTTTTCTTTGTTATTTTCAGTCAGTTTACTTTTTTTAGTATTTTTAACACGTAATGCCCATATAGGTACGGAACTTATTTTAGGAAATGCAGATTCCTTGACTTCCAAGGATATTTTTCCTGTTTATATGATGCTTTTAGTCAATTTAGTTATTTCTTTTTTAGGTTTTCGTAGTTTTATTTGTGTTTCTTTTGATTCCGTATTTGCTCATTCTTTAGGTCTTCCTATTAAGATCATTGATTATATTATTATTTTACAATTATCTGTGAGTTTAGTAGGAGCATTTAAAGCAGTTGGTGTTCTCATGGCCCTGGCCTTTTTATTAATACCAGGTTTGATTGCTAAAATTTTTGTTCCTTCTGCCCGGAGTATGCTGGCTTGGTCTCTTTTTTTTGGAGTAATCGTTGCTTTACTAGCTCCTGCATGTTCTCGAGCAATCCTCACATCCTATAATGTTGGTTTATCGACTTCTGGGCTTTCTGTTATTTTATTGCTTATGATTTATACAGTGGTCGTGCTGTTTCAGCATAGTAAGAGATTCTTTTCTAAGAAATTCTCAATACGGAGTTTGAACAGAATTGACAACTCTTAAATCTAAGGGTATGATTCTTCTTTTGTATTATTAAGGTTAGTTGTATTTGAAACGCTTAGCAATTTTTGGATCTACAGGAAGTATTGGGAGGCAAGCTTTAACTATAATTCGTTCTCTACCCAATACATTCAAGGTAATTGCGCTTGCTTGCTATGGGAATAATAAGGACGTCTTTTTTGATCAGATTCGAGAGTTTTCACCTTCAATAGTCTCAGTATATGATCAGCAGCTATACTCCGAAGTCTCTAAAGAATTTCCCAAAGTTCAAGTATTTCTTGGTGAAGAGGGCTTAGTAGCGGCAGCAACGGCTCAAGAAGTGGATATCGTGGTTGCTGCTTCTTCAGGAATTTCTGCTTTATCTGCAGTTATGGAGGCTATTAAAGCAGGGAAGGTTTTAGCGTTAGCAAATAAAGAAATTTTAGTTTCTGCTGGGGAAATAATTAAAAAAGTCATTCAGCAATATCAAACTCAAGTTGTCCCCATAGATAGTGAACATAATGCTTTATACCAATGTTTAGAAGGAAAAGATCCTAGTGAGGTTAGAAAATTAATTTTGACTGCATCAGGAGGTCCGTTATTTTATAAATCCAAAGATGAGATGGCTCATATAACCATTCAAGATGTTTTAAATCATCCTGTATGGCATATGGGGACGAAAATTACAGTAGATTCTTCTACACTGGTGAATAAAGGATTGGAAATTATTGAAGCTTATTGGTTATTTGGATTAGAAAACGCAGAGATTGATGCAGTAATTCATCCTCAGAGTTTAATTCACGGTATGGTAGAATTTACTGATGGTACGGTGCTTTCTGTTATGAATCCGCCCAGCATGCTCTTCCCCATACAACACGCATTAACAGTGCCAAGACGTTTCTCAACTCCTTGCCAAGGGATGGACTTTTCTAAGAAGCACACGTTAGAATTTTTCCCGATAGATGAAGCGAGATTCCCTAGCATTCGTTTAGCTCGTCAAGTTTTAAATGATAAAGGGTCCTCAGGAGCATTTTTCAATGCTGCTAACGATGTGTTAGTTTATAGATTTTTAAGGGGAGAAATTGCTTGGCATGATATTTTGAATAAATTATCCAAGCTTATGGAAAACTATAAAGCTTTTGCATGTACTTCATTAGACGATGTCTTAGGAGTTGATAAGGAAGCTAGAGTTTTTGCTCAGGAGATATAACCTGGTACACATATGACAATAATATATTTGATTCTTGCAGCCCTAGCTTTAGGGGTTTTGGTATTGATCCATGAGTTAGGTCATTTACTAGCAGCCAAGAGTGTTGGTATGGCTGTAGAGAGTTTTAGCATTGGTTTTGGTCCCGCTTTATATAAAAAAAAGATTAGGAACATAGAATACCGTATAGGTGTCTTTCCTTTCGGAGGGTATGTCCGTATTAAAGGAATGGATAAAAAAGAAAAAGGCGTTACGAACCAAGATTCTGTGTATGACATTCCTCACGGTTTTTTTAGTAAGTCTCCTTGGAAAAGAATTTTTGTTCTTATTGCAGGGCCTCTGGCAAATATTTTGTTAGCATTTATTGTTTTTGGAGCTCTTTATATTTGCGGTGGAAGAACGAAAGCGTATTCAGAATACTCGAATATTGTTGGTTGGGCTCATCCTGTACTTAGAGACAAGGGATTAAAGTTAGGGGACGAAATCCTAACTTGCAATAATAAGAGCTATTTTTCTGATAAAGATGCCATCACCGCGGCTTTATTAGATGGTTATTTATCTTTACAAGGATTACATCCAGCCTATTTATCTAATGATGCAGCAAGTCCCTTTGCTATTGATACAGAATTTAATGTGAATAAATTGGGTATTCCTCTTGCAGGAGCTAGTTACTTGTTATATCGGTATAACGAACCTATTGTACAACATTCACCTATGGCAGATGTTGGCATGCAGGCCGGAGACCGTTTAGTGTGGATGGATGGAGAATTATTATTTTCTCCTGTCCAAATTTCTCAAATGCTTGAAGAAGCTTATGCTTTCATTAAAGTTTTACGTAACGATCAAGAATTATTTTTGCGCATCCCTAGAGTACGAGCAGGCACTTTATATTTGTCTTCCTACGTAAGAAACGAACTTATTGATAATCAGTATGAAGCCGGTATTAAAGGTAAGTGGTCTTCTTTATATACAATACCTTACATAGTAAATAGCTATGGTTATATAGAAGGGCAGTTGGATCCTATAGATCCAGAATCTTCTTTCCCCCATATAGAAAAAAAATTAGAACTTGGTGATCGTATTTTAGCTATAGATAGTATACCCGTAAGTAATAGTATTGACATTCTTCGCTTACTACAAGATCACAAGGTATCGATAATTGTACAAAGCATGACAGCAGAACAATTGGAGGAAGTAGATACTTCTATCGCTAACCAGCGTTTTCTGAATTCTTACAATGCGAATGACCTTTTAAAAATCATTCAATCTTTAGGAAGTAAGCATGAGCTAAGACAGTCGGGGGTGTATCGCTTATTGCCTCCTATTCAACCAAAGCCTTGGATTAGTATTTATTCCGATAAACTTTTAAATCAACGTCGCGAGGTAGCAAAGAAATTAAGAAATCAAGAGCAGCGGCGTTATTATTTAGAGAAAATCGAAATGGAAAAGCAACGCATGTCTTTGGGTATTCCTTTACAGGACGCTAATGTAAAATATAACCCTTTCCCCGGTACATTAATGTGGAATATTTTTAAGGATAGCTTGCGAACGATTCAAGCTTTAATTTTTGGCCGGCTACACTTGCAGTGGTTATCAGGACCTATAGGTATTGTTCATATGCTGCATAAGGGATGGTCATTAGGGTTATCTGAGGCTTTATTTTGGATAGGGCTAGTGAGTATGAATTTATCTGTTTTAAATTTGCTTCCTATTCCTATTTTAGATGGTGGCTACATTGTCTTATGTCTTTGGGAAATAGTCACACGTCGTCGCTTGAATATGCAACTTGTAGAAAAACTATTAATTCCTTTTTCTCTATTGTTAATTATTTTCTTTATTGTTCTAACATTTCAGGATGTGTTTCGTTTGTTTGTAGGGATTTAGTTTTCCAATTTTTGGGAAATCCATAAAGGTTATAGGGGTGCGAACCAAAACAGTGGATAACATAGATGTCCCTGTTTTTGTTCGTATTTAGTCGAGAGTTTTTCTTCCTATCCTCTTTGACTTTCTGCTCTATATCTGAAGACCTTGCTTGGAAGGCGCTTGTCTTACTGCCATGTTTCAAGAATTCTCTCATTAAGAATAAGGATTTCTTATTCGTAATGATATATGTATGGTTGGTATTAATTATATAGGCTTGATGAGGCGTATCTAAACAAGTTTCTATAGTACAGACTTTCCCGTCATTTTCGTATTCTAGACGGAAGGGAATGAATTTACTTCGCTTATTTCCACTTAGGATAAGCACATCAACTGTAGAAGGAATTTTTGCGATATTTAGCATTTTTGTGGGGCAGTAGGTTAGTAGTTGTCGTCCAAGTTTTCCTCCAAAGACAACTTGTACAATAGCTAGGGATCTGTAACGTCTTGCTAAGGTAGACCCTGCATTTGGTGGTGCCATCAGAATAGCTTTTCCGCACTTTGCTTCTTGAGGGCAATCGGGCCTTGATAGGGCGACACGAGCGATTACTCCTCCTATAGAGTGAGTAACAAAATTTATGGGAACGCCAGGTTTTAGCTCTGCAATTTTTTTAATTAGGCTGATTAAATGATCGGCATGTTTTTCTAATGTGAATTTCCTTGTTTCATAATTCCATATAAATATGTCGTAGTTTTCTTTTTCCAAGAGATTTCCAATAGGTTTTAAGGATCTATAGGATCTTAGAAATGCATGAATACAGATTACAGACTCTTTTTGTGTCGAAGTTTCTTTAATCCCACTAATTCCTGAAGGAAGTTTTTGGATTATAGAAGTATCTGCCACAATTGAGGGACTTGATATTAGAAAAAGTAAAATTAATAATAATTTATTCATTTGCACACCGATATAATTATTTTAATAAGTTTATTATTAAAATCTAGATTGTTTAATTAACTTATTTAAGATAATTAATTGTGGTTTTTGTTTAATAAAGAATGTGAAAGTACTTGAGCTTGATGAATATAAAAAGATCGGCTGTTAATAATTAGTGGGTGGTCTAGGAAAGATGTTGATGTTATAAACGTCTGACCTAAAGTAGGAGCTAGGTCTAAGAATTGAGAGATGCGTTGGTTATCTAATCCTGAATGAATATCATCTATACAGAATAGAGGACATATATGATAACTATCTCGAATATAAAGGCATTCGGCGAGCCTTAGAGTAGCAAGTAGAGTATGTTTTTGACCTTCACTAGAAAATTGCGCTGCTGGTAAATGGTTTACCATGAGTATGAAATCATCACGATGTGGGCCTACTGAGGTATTTCCTAACTCTAGGTCTCGGGTTAATGATGAGGCAAGTTGTTTATGAAGCTCTTTAGCAAGAGTTTCTTGTGATATAGCGTCCTGTTTGAGTAATGAACTTTTAAATTTTATTCTTAGCTGTTCTTTTAGAGTATTGCTCCATAAAGTATGTAGGAATTCATTGAGTTGATTGCAGCAGAGATACCGGCATAGTGAAAGATAGGCTCCTGAAGTAGCAAGTTGCTCATCCCAAACAGATAAAGTAGAAGTATTTTTTGTTTTTAAAAGTGTGTTTCTTTGTAATAGCGCGCGATGATAATAGGTAAGGGCATATTTATACTGACTATTACATTGGGATAGTAGGAGGTTCAGAAATAACCTACGGTTGGAAGGTGTTCCAGAAATGAGAAACCGGTCTTTATATGAGAATAATACAATGGGCAATACTCCAATTAATTGGGAAAGTGTTTTCATAGGGGATTGGTCATAAATAATTTTTTTCCCCTGTTTATCGACATATAGCGATAGTGTATGAGATGTGTCTTCGCAGTCATCAAAGGTCATCTCTAAGAAGAAATACGAAGCTCCAAAAGAAATAGCATCAAGTAAATGGGGAGTTCTAAATGATCTTCCCAAAGCTAATACATAAAGGGATTCCAGGAGGTTAGTTTTTCCTTGGGCATTTTCTCCAAAAATATAATTTATTCCTGGAGAAAAAGTAATCTCCGTACTTTTGTAATTTCTAAAGTTTCTAAGACAGAGAGAGCGAACATTCATTAATCATCATGTAATCGCATAGGCATAATTACAAATAGACTGCGCGTAGAATCTGTAATAATTCCGGGATTATAAGAATCTGAAATTCCTAAACAAACGAGTTCATCTTTACTGTGTTTTAAAATATCTAGAAAGAAGAAAGGATTGAAGGCAATTTCTAGAAGCTCTCCAGAGTAGTTTACCGCCATACTGACTTTTCCTTCTCCCACTTTTGTACAGTTTGCTGTTAGGGTTAGCTCTCCAGGAGTAAAGGTAAATTTTACAGAGTGAGAAGATTCATTAGTAAATAGGGAGACTTGTTTTAATAAGGAAATGAGTTCTTCACGGTGTAAGTCGAGACGAACACTGCTTTCTGTAGAGATGACAGGAGTGAAATCTGGGAAATCTCCGGAAAGTAGTTTCGTAATGAGTAAGGTACTTCCACATTCTACAGCAATTTTAGATTGATCTAAGAATACCGTGGCTTCAGCATCTTCAGAGCAAATCCTAATAATTTCTTCAACAGCTTTAATAGGAATGATATAATCCCCAGCAAAGGACTTATCTAAAGAAATTTCCATATCTATTTTTGCTAGACGCTTTCCATCGGTCCCTACCGCAGTAATGATGCCATTAGAAATCGTAAATAAAACTCCAGTAAGGATGTAGCGGCTTTCCTCTCGGGAAACGGCAAAGGAGGTCCGCTGTAACATTTCTTTAAGTTGTTCTGTGGATAGGGTAAACCTTATAGAATTTTGCATGTCCGGAAGCATAGGGAAATCTTCTTTTCCCATGCTTAATAGGCGGAAGCAGGAAGATCCTGATGTAATTTTTGCCATTTCTCCCGTAGAAGCAGAAATTTCAAGATTGGCTTCCGTGAGTTCTTTTACGAGTTGGAAAAATCGTTTTGAAGGAAGAGAAATAGCTCCTGACTCATAGACTTTCGCTTTAGCAACACAGCGAGTACTTACTGTGAGGTCTGTAGCTGTAAACACAAGTTCATCATTACATGTTTCTATAAGCACATGAGTCAGTACGGGAATAGGAGTGTTCTGAGGAACAACGCTTTGAATTTTTTTTATCAGATTTCCTAATTCATTTCGAGAGACGACGAACTTCATATTTTCCTCAGTGTAAGTCACTAGATATCATCTTTTCCTAGAGGCTTGGAGAGTCTCAGTGATCTAGGTAATCAGGATATTACTATAAAGAGATTTTCTGGTCTTCTAGATATTTACTAGTCAATTTTAGTAGGAGATTTGCTAAGTATAAGGAAGAAAAAATACTTTTTGTTATACTTATCCTTGAGTTGCTTATAGATAGGGAGAATTGATGTCAGGTAAGGAAATAGTTTCTAATCGCAAGGCCTTACATAATTATGAAGTTTTAGAAACTCTAGATGCTGGAATCGTTCTCACTGGGACAGAAATCAAGTCGTTAAGAGACCACGGAGGAAACCTTAGCGATTCCTACGTGTCTATTGCTAAGGGAGAGGCGTGGTTAATCCATGCGAGTATTGCTCCCTATCGCTTTGGTAATATTTATAATCATGAAGAACGCAGAAAACGCAAGTTACTCCTTCATAAATATGAAATTCGTAAACTAGAAGGAAAGATAGCTCAAAAAGGAATAACAGTGATTCCCTTAGGTATGTTTATTTCTCGAGGCTACGTCAAGGTCCGCTTGGGTTGTTGCCGAGGAAAGAAACTTCATGATAAACGCCAGGCCATCATCACAAGAGAAAAGCAAAGGGAAGCTCAGGCGGCTCTCAAGCGTTATCGTTAATATAGGCCCGGATATTCTTTTCTTTAGCCCAGGCTAAAGCTTCTGTTTTACTAGGAAAAGTCATTAATACAGTTGCCATGGCATCGGCAAAAGCACAGTTTGGATGAATTACTGTGGCAGATATGATGGGATAACCCACAATGTCCAGAGGTTTCCCTGTATGGGGATCAAGAATATGGGTATAAGTTTTGCCTTCAATAGTCCACTTTTGATAATAATTGCCACTTGTTGCTATAGCTTGGTCCTGAATTTCTATAACTTCTGGCATTGATGAAGAAGCAATTCTCCAAGGACGCCCTGAAGGGTGCACTCCAGAAGTTTTAATTTCTCCTCCCCATTCTACATAGCTATTAGGACAAAAGTGGTTACAGATTGTCATAAGATGATCAACGGCGAATCCTTTAACCACACCACACAAATCTAGCTGCACTCGACAAGTTTTTTTTGTAATAGTTCCTTGAACAAAATCAATAATAATTTGCTGCCATCCTGATTGCTCATAAAAATGTTTCCATGTTTTTTCCTCTGGAAGGGAATTACATTTGAGATGCGTGATCCAGAGTGTTTTTAAGTTTCCTAGTGTAGGATCGAATCTTCCTTCAGATAGTTCATATAGCTGTTGAATTTTCTCTAGAAATTGTACAAGTTCTTGAGAGATAGGAATAGGAACTTGAGAAGGAGCTCGATTAACTTTTGAAAGTTCCGATGAAGGGTTCCAATTGTTGTAAATCGAATCTATTTTATGAAAAACCGATAGAATTTCTTGTTTGAACTTTTCTTTCTCTGTGGGTGTTAAGGCTCTTCCCAGGACAATGCGGTAGGACATAGTCATACTTTCTCCTTCAAAAGTAGTACTTATGGGCTTGGAAGAACAGCCTTGAATAGTCCATGTAATAAAAATTATGAAGAGGATTGTTGATAACTTTCCCATATGTTTTTCATTAGCATAGCAATAGCTACAGGTTCAATTCCATCGAGAACGGGAGAAATTGCCCGACATTTTGTAATAACTGTGTTAAACTCGACATCTCCTATGGGAGTATACTTGGTAGTATGATCTCCTTCAATATAGGATACTCCTGCATCGATCACAATAGTGTGGGGAGATAGCATGTGTTCTTTTACAAATAAAGGAATCCCAAATGCGGAAATCAGAATGTCCGTAGTTTTTAGCATGTCTGCACGAACTTTAGAAGAGGTTGGAAATATAGTGATTGTAGATATAGCAAGGTGCTTTTGCATAAGCATAGCAGCTAAAGGTTTACTCACAAGAGAACTGCTCCCCATAATTGCTACATGACTCTCTTGTAAAGAAATGTCGTAATAATTGAATAATTCAATAATAGCTCCGGGAATACAGGGAACATAAGGATGTAATTGGCCTAAAAGTAGTTTTCCCATATTCATAGGATGAAGGAATTCTACATCTTTGTCGGGGGAGACTTCTTGAATAATTGTATCGTTATCCAGATGTTTTGGCAGGGGGAGTTGTATAGAAATTCCATGAACAGAAGCATCTGTATTTAACTTACGGATAAGTTTGAGAATATTTGTTAAGGGGGCATCTGAAGGTAAGTGATATAGTTTAGATGTCATCCCCATAGCTGTAGCATGCTTTATTTTTTTGTGAGCATATATCTCCGAGATAGGGTCTTTTCCTATGAGAACAGAAGCAAATCCTGGAGATGCTGTACTTGAGAGTATTTTTTGTTTTAGTTGATCGCAAATGCGATCTGCAATGGGTTTCCCTTTTAATAACATAAGAGCTTCCTTAGTAAAGCTAGGATTTTGAGGGCACTACGTGTAATCATCCATGGGAGGACATAAGTGATTATACTGTAGATGAATCCTACAATTACAGCGTATTTCGTATCGGATACTAGAGAAGAGAGGCTCCATGTCATAGTGTAATTAAAAAATGCTAATGTTGGATACGAAAGATAAACAAAGATTATGGAAAAGAAGATTGTAATTATAGGCAGAGAGAGCCATTTATCCTTAAGAAAGATTCTGTGAGTTTTATAAAGAAGCGCACTAGTAATTACATACAAAAAAGTCTGAATTCCAAAAAGACAGGAAGAGGCAGTATCACAAAATATACCAAGAAGTAAAGCGCGTAGTAGGACTTTCTCTTTAGATAACCTGTAAAAGTTAGCAACTAAATAGGGAGCAAAGAAAACAGGCTTAAGGTCAGGACATATCTGGGGGAGGAGAAAGAAATGCGCCATAGATAAATATAAGCACTGTAGAGGTAGGAACATATTCATAAGTAGCTACGTTTATTCAGTCTATTAAAGCTTCATACCAGGATTAAAGATTATCCGCTTCTTGTTTCTTAATACTATCTTTATTTTTTGTTTTTCTTTTTTTGTTTCAACAACTATCTGGCTATTAATCATTTAATTTTCATTTCATTTTTTGATTTTTAATTAATTATTTTTTTTAAGTAAAATTAATTGTAGGTTTTTTAAAGGGTTTTATTTTTATGAGCGACGAGGCAAAGAAAAAAAGAAATAAGAGAGATTTGTCTCGAGTAATTCAGAAAAAAACAGAGCAGCTTTTCAATAAACCTAAAAGTTTAAAAAGGAAGAATTCGAAGTTTCTTATTTCGAAAGACCAAAAGAACCTCCATCAGCGCGCTAAGGAGTATGACGAGCTAGTACGTTCTCTATTAGATAAGCAGATCTCCGATACAAACCGTATTTTAATTTTTAATTATCAAGATGGGTTTGTTTTTACAGATATTCAGGACTTTGGGAAATACACTATAAGGCTTTAAAGAAGGACGTCAAGAGATAAAAAACATGCACAACGGGACAAACCTGGAATAAGGTAGGGAGTGGGCCTGGGCTAATGTTGCGCTATAGAAGCTGCGGCAATATGAAGATCTCCATAATCTTCATATTGCCGGTCAGTTTGGCCAAGCGCCTGTCTATAGCCATAGCGATGCACTTTCTTGCATCTACCCGCTCAATTCTCTCTCTTATGTTGAAGTTTTTTTCGCAAGGTGTTTATCACCTTGCGTTTTTTTTTGTTTGTTTCTAAGTTCTTTTTTTTTAATTAATTGGTTTTTTTTTAAAATTAAAGTGTAACTAACTGAATTTTTTTAATTTTAAGAATAAGAAATATGGTAATTTCTGGAAGCGGTAATATTTCCCCATCAGGCCCAAATCCTTGGGATCCATCAGTTGCTGGAAAGCAACCAGAGTCTATGGAAGGGACGAAAAAATCAGTGTTCTCTGATGTTAAGGAAGCTACGTCTACAAGCAAGCAGGAAGCCCTAGCTGTGTCAGGACAAACAGCAATGTATGAGACTGAGAAAACGATTAATGAGGGAAAGTACAAGAAAACCCAGGAAAAAGCCTCCACATCGTTAAAATCACGATTACGATCGAAATTTTCAAAGATAGGCGCCAGCATCCAAGGATTTCTTTCTGGATTTGGAACTCGAGCTTCTCGAGTATCTGCTCGCATTGCTGAATCTAATGGAGAAGGTAGGTCGATGCTTCCTAGCTCTATAGGTATGGTGGATAAAAAAAATAATCGCATTTCCCCTGAGATGCGAGGGTTTTATTTAGATGCTTCTGGATTAGGGAAAAGCTCTTCGGATATTTCTAGGTTATCTGTAGATTCTCTGCAGTCGACCTCTTTAGCTTCCGGATGGGTATCTTCTGGAAGTATTAGTGCTTCAGAATCCTCTGCAATTGCTTCTTTTGGTCCTGTACAGACGACAAGAGCAGTTACTTCGGACGTAGTGAACTACTGGACGGGAAGCCGTCTTGGTGGAGAAATGATCAGTTCTCTACTTGATCCTAATGTGGAAACTTCTTCTTTATTGCGTAGGGCTTCTCTTATAGAAAACGAGGGTATGGTGGATCTAGCTGATTTAAGTCAGGAGAATTTTAGTACCAGCATGCATAAAAGTAGCGCTTTAAAAAATACTAAGGTGCTTACTACAGGCGAGGATGCGGGGAAAGTCGAATCTCTTGAAATAGATAGTAGTTATGGGATTGTACAACAATCGATAAAAGAAAATGAAAAGAAAGAGATGCAGGAGGATCTTTTAAAAGAACAAATGGCCATGGCAGAAATGATGGCAAGTTTGCTTACTTCTGGGGCAAGCTCTACAATTTATGTTCCTGGTTCTTTTTTATCTAGTTCCGGGACACGCTTTCCTCCTCCTAGGATTTCTGGAACGATAGCTAAAAGTTTTTACGATAAAAAAACACACTTAGCCCCTGGTATTGAAAAAGTAAAATCACAGACAGATTTTTCCTTTGGAGGGAGGGATCCTGGGAGGGAGGACGGATCTTTAGTATTAGGATCTCGTAGTGAAAGTTCTTACCGTTTTCCTAGGGAAGTTATAACAACGGAAGAGGAAACTGTTAATCACGAGCAATCCACAGTATTTTTAAATGATAGAACTGTGAATAATATTTTTGATCCAGTCCCTGAGCAGAGCTCTCTTGAGAAATATGATGCTTCTGCAGCTTCCTCAGGAATGAATACGGTAAGTTCTGCTTATTTATTTCCAGCAGAGAGAGGGGTAGCTTTTCTTGCTCCCACTCCTGTTTCCTTGGATGAGTATAAATATGAGATTGATCATCATAAAGGTCCTGGAGGTCCTCCGGATCCTTTAATTTATCAATATCGTAATGTTGCTATAGATCCACCATTAGTGTTACGTCCTCCTCAACCGTTTACTTACTCTTCACGTTTTGTCGTGCAAGGGAAGCCAGAAGCTTCTTCTGTTCATGATGACGGAGGAGGATTTTCTGGAGGAGGATCAGATTCTGATCAGGGGCATGGTGGTAACAAGAACTTACCTAAAGGTAAAAAGAACAATTCCAATTTAAAATTTGGAGACTAAGGTGCGTATTTTATCTTTTGATCCTTATGGAGCGATGCCTTCACAGACAATTCAGCAAGACAGCAAACAACATCAAATGACGCTGAATCAAAGAATTTCTGATGAAATTGCTAAAAATGAGGCCATACGTTTAGCTTTGCTCGCTATTGCTGATCAAGAGAAAGATAGGAAACGCCAGCAACATAAATTTAAAATTCTGAATAAAAAGCAAGCGAACATTTTGCTTTCTCAGTTGCGTAATTTAGATTTAGATTTTCAACATTTAATGCATCCTAAAGCAAAAAATAAGCATCAAGAAGAACAGAAAAAAGAAAAGCAAAAAAGGGTATCATTTAAAATTGCTAAAGGAAAAAAAACTTTTAAAATCAATACTTCAGCAGCTCAAGCGATTGCTAATGCTGCTGAGGCATGGGTTATTGCTAGAAATCGAGGAGTACTCGATATGGCTTCCTTACTCTTTTGGAGTAAAGATGACGAAGTTTAAGCAGCGTGTTTTCCTTGTTGCTGGGAAGGAAGAGGCAACACTTTTTCTTCTTCCTGTTTTACAGGATACACAACAGCACACTGATTTTCTAGGTCTTTCCAGATAGCATTCAATTTTTTTAATTGTTTATTCGTTAGGTTATCCAGAATGAGCAGATCTTCAGAGTTTAAGTTAAAGCCGGCCTCAGACCAATTTGCTGAACCTGTAATCAATATACGATTATCAATAATAGCAAATTTATGATGGAGACGGTGACGGGTCACTTTAGCTCGCAATGTCAGATGGGAATCTTTTAACGCTTCAATTTGATGAATTGCTGATTTTTTAAAATCCTTATCTACAAGAATTTGCACATCCACTCCGCGTTTTTGTGCTTCGTTTAACTCATAAAAAATCGGGGGATAGGTTAGAGCAAACATAGCAATTCTTATGGTTTTTTTGGCTGTTTTTAATAGTTGTAATACTGCAGCTAGTGCTTTCCTTTGATCCCCAGGTAAAGAGAAATATTGTGCATTTTGTTTACGGATTTTAAATTCTCCTGAAGATTCTTTTTTAATGTGTTGGCAGAGCTCACTACTTTTTAGTCCAATGATTAAATTACTATCTTGGACTAAGGAGGGATAGGTGTAGTTTGCAGATCCTAACCATGCATAGGTATCGTCAATAGCAAGAGCTTTTTGATGCATGAGTTTCCTTCCTTCCACGGGATGCTCTACTAAAGTTACTTTTGAACTACTTGGAAAGTCAGTAACCCCTATCATTTTTTCATAATGGATGGCTACTGTACGGCCTGCTTTTGCCTGATTTGCAAAGCTGGTATAGACTTCAGGAGATGTGAGACGATAAATCCTTAAAAACACATTATTTTTTGCGTGATCAACAGCATCACAAAGAACTCGTAGGGGTTCGTCATTACATTGTTTACTATAGATTACTGGTTCTGATGAAGAAAGGAAAGTCTGAAAGGTATCTGGAGAAGGAGATTTTAGAAAGATACCTAGAATAAGTAAGGATCCTAATGTTATAGCAATTTTTATACGCGAATACGCTTTGTTTTTCATAGTATGAGTCTTGGATAAGGTTTTTTGAAATATCTATTTAATTTTTAAAAGCGCTTTTTTTAAAGAAAATGCAATTACTTATCTAGTAAAAATTTAATGAAATTCAATTAGTGTGTGAAAAATATGCGTTCCAATGTTGAGAAACTCTACGTACAGTATCTTCGTCAGCAACAACTTCTTTTGGGTAATGAGGTTTCATTAATGAGTTTAGAATGATAGGAAAGGTATAGTGAGGGTGGTGATGGACAACATGAGTAAAATGTGAGTAGATATCCGTGGCTGGTGAGGATCTAGTAAAGACTTTCCAGATAAAATCTTTAGGACTTGATACCAGAGAATCAAGATTTTCTGTTAGGACAATCAGTGGCCAGGAGGTTAGGCTGGGATGTAAAAGTAATTTTTCAGGGGATACTTGTGGCAGTGTTTCTAGAATAAGACATCCTGAGCAAAAGACTCCAATATCGGTTACCTGAGGTAAGGATTTTCCTGTATAGTGGGTGGGGAGATCCCGAATTTGTGGCCCTGTTCCCATAAGGATTGCTTTTGATCCTCTATTTAATGAGGGGCCAGTATAATCTAAAGTATCATTTGAAGTTTCTGATAGAATAATGAGATCACGATGAGGAAGCATTCGTGACAATAGGGTCTCTAACAATTTAGGAAAATCATTAAGATCCACAAGTTGATCTGTGATCATAAGAAACTTTGTTAAGGATAGCTGTCCCTCACCAAGGATTCTTAAGGCTGTTGTAAGGGATTCTTTCCAGTAGCGTTCTTTGACAACAGCTGCTGTTAATGCGTGGAAACCTGCTTCTCCATAACTTTTTAATCTTTGAACTCCAGGCATGACTAGGGGAAATAGGGGAGAAAGGTATTCTTGGAGCCTGTTACCTAAATAGAAATCTTCTTGGTAAGGTTTGCCAACAACTGTGGCTGGGTAAATAGCATCTTTGCGATGATAGATTTTTTTGCATGAAAAAATAGGGAAATCATGTTGTAGGCTATAGTAACCGAAATGGTCTCCAAAAGGTCCTTCGGGATGACGTTGATGGGCAATTCCTTCTCCTATGAGAATAAATTCAGCATCATACATGAGGGGATGTTGGGTGAATGGATCTTTTCTATAGGATAATTTTTTTCCTTGTAGAAATGTGCAAAAAAGGATTTCAGAAATATTTTCTGGAAGGGGAGCTATAGCAGAAAGAATAAGGAAGGGGTTCCCGGATAAAAATACGGTAATAGGAAGATGATGATTTTTTTGTTCAGCTTCATAAAAATGCATTCCTCCCCCTTTGTGAATTTGAAAATGGAGCCCTAATGTTTGATGATCAAACCTTTGCATGCGGTACATGCCTAGATTGGGGATTTTCGAGCTAGGAGATTCTGTATAGACAAGAGGCAGGGTGAGAAAAGCTCCTCCGTCTTCGGGCCAGCAAGTGAGTATGGGTAAGCGGTTTAAATCCACCGAGGACATCTGTTGGTAAGGAAATTTTGAAATATAAGAGTGTCGGAGTCCTAGAGATAAACAGCGGCGTAACAGCTTACGGTGCTTCCAGAAATGAGAGAATTTCGGGGGAGAGGAAAGTAGCTGAATAGCTTGAGATACTAAATTTTCAGGAATAGTAGAAAATATTAGATCTACCCGCTTTTGTGTCCCAAAAAGATTCGTTAATACAGGAAATGAAGATCCTTGAACATTGTGAAATAAGAGAGCGGGACCTTGATTTTGAATAACTCGACGATGAATTTCTGCTATTTCTAGATAAGGATCTACGGGTGCAAAAATATCAACAAGCTCATTTTGAGAACGTAAAAGGGAAATAAAATACCTTAAGGAAGACACGACATTTCCCTTATTTTACTTGAATATGGCTTAGCAACCTTTGCTTTTAGATCTAGCAATTACTTTTTCTAAACCGAGCTTATCAATAAGACGGAGGGCTGAAGTAGAGATTGTAAGTTTGAGAAACCGATTTTGTTCTACAGACCAGAGCTTTTTCGTCACCATATTGGGGAAGAAACGCCTTTTAGTTTTCCCTGTGACCTTTAAACCAATTCCTTTTTTCTTTTTGGCAATACCTCGCATGGTGTAACTATTTCCGCGACGAGGCCGTTTCCCTGTAAGTGGACACTTTCTTGACATGATTTCCCTATGATTAACTTTAATTATCGCAAGGTGTAGGACACATACGATGAAAGGATCCTATGTTAGACGTTTCCCAATATATGGGAAAGATTTTTTATTCAAAAAATTTTGATTACTCCCAATTCAAATTTATTTTAAGTACTTAATGAACATCTAAAGGCTAGAAAGAATAAATGAGATATTTTCATTGAATTTTTCATGAGTGGAGAGTCTTTCTATAGAGGGTTGCACTTTATACACCCAATTATGTTTAGAGATTCTTCCCGGAATATTAATACGCTCATACTGTAAATTTTTAGATACTAAATCTGGGCAAAGCGCAAGGTAATCATTGAGTAGATTAATATGAAAAATAGAAGAAGTTTTATGAGATAGTTGGAGAATATAACGTTGGTCTTCTTCAGAAAGGGTGGGTGTGAAAGATAGTCCAAGAAATTGAGCAAAAGCTTGAGCTTCTTTTGGGGAATGTTTCCACCAGAGGGCTAGGGTATCAGAATCATGTGTAGATAAGGAGGTCACAGATAGTGGGGGATACTCATCAAATGGAATAAAACTCCCATCGCTATCCCAATGGCGCTCCCAGCGAGGAATTCGTGTTCCACAGATACCTAGTTTGAACAAAGTTTGTTTAATATCCTGAGGAACACTTCCCAAGTCCTCTCCTATAGGAAGCATTCTCGATGCTTTCAGTAAGTGAGTAAGAATATCCATCCCTTGTTCGATATATTCTTGAGAATAGGCGGGTTCAAATCTTCCCTTTCCTTTAGCATCCACAACCCAAAAACGAAATAAGCCTGAAATATGATCTAGACGATAAATAGAGTAAAAGTTTTCCGCATAACGTAAGCGGACTTTCCACCAGAAATAGTTGTCTTTTTTTAAGTTATTCCAATTGTAAATAGGAAGATGCCAATTTTGTCCCTCAGCATTATAAATATCGGGAGGTGCGCCTACAGAACCAAAAGAGGAAAAAAACTGACGATAGTACCAAACATCACAGCTATCTTTACTAATAAGAATAGGAAGGTCTCCTTTAAGGAAAATTTGGTTGTCATCAGCAAAGTCTTTTACTCGAGACATTTGTGAGAAACATAAAAATTGGAGGTAGGAGAAAAAACTACACTCATAAGAAAATTGTTTCTCAATAGCAGAAAAGTTTTTTATGTCTGTATAGGTTTTAGGCCAATTATTGATAGGTGCGTTGTTTAAGTGTCGTTTGATAGAACGAAATACTGCGTATGGCCGTAACCAATATTTCTCTTTTTCACAAAAAATTTGAAATTCCTCATTTTTGAGAGCCCCCCTATGTAAGGCATAACGATAATAATCATCTAGGAATTTCCATTTGGCAGCTCTTAATTGAGAATAGTGTACATAAGGAAGCTTGCATAGCTGCTGCATCATTGTAATTTGAGCATTAGCATTAGGAATATCCTGGATATACTGGAGATCATATAAGGAAAGATGTAACGGATTTAGAGCAACGGAACTTAAGCTATTGTAGGGACTACTATCGTCACTATCATTAATAGGAAGGATTTGGATAATTTGTAACCCATGTTGTCGGCACCAGGAAATAAGAGGAAGTAAATCTAAGTACTCTCCAATACCACAGCTGTTTTGCGTATGCAGAGAAAATAGGGGGACAGCAATTCCATGCTTAGGAAGCGTCCCAAGGATTTTCCAACAATGCTTCGCTGGAGAATTTTGGATATAGCGTATGGCTTGAGAAAATGGAGTCATAAGTCCTATGTGCAGAATACATAAAAAGCTGAAATCCAAAAGATTAAAAGAAATGAACTCAGAAATAGTGTTTAGTTCTTTTTATGTAAAGATGCTCGCCTCTCCCCTAAATAGAATTATAGGTGATACATTCCTAACATATGTAAATCAGGAAGATTCCCTGTTTGTAATGCAGAGATCCAAATTTTAGCATGCATAGAGAAGAAATTTAAATAATGAAAAAGCTTTTCTCCATTTAAATAGTTCATATTTAATACATCAGATAAGTACAATTGTTGGGTTAACTCACCATAGCCAAGAATACCTTTAATATTGGATTGTGGGGAGGCATTTACTGAAAGTGCTGCTTTGAAAATACGTTCTCTAAATACATTTTCTGGCAGTAACCCTAGTATAGTCCCCACTACAATATCTCCCGAATTTCCATCTTCTTCAATTTGTATAGGTACATCTATATTGTTAAAGCGAATCACGCACGCTTGATTTTTGTCAGGAGCCAGTGAAGCATTAAGTTGCTTACCTAAATCTTCTAAAAGTTGTTCGAATTGATTTTGCATAGTACCAAAAGTAGAGTTATGACCAAGGATACGGTTTAGGAAAATCGGTAGGTTTAGGGTAGTTTTCGTTATTAATATTTACGGAATCTAATGCATTGGCTAACATAGTTGCAAGTTGCTGTCGTTTATCCGCCGAAGAAAATAATCTAGGGGATGTTCCCCTTATAGCTGTGAAAAAAAGGTTGAGTATTGACGATACAGCATCGACGTCATCTCCCACAAGTCCACGAACAGCACGTTCCATTTTAGATGCAGTAGGAAACTTATCACCAATTAACGAAAAGAAAGTGTCGCCGACTTTTTGAAATGTTAGGTCTTCAGGGAGAGACACTCCTTCCGCTTTTAATGATGCTGTAAGAGTAGGAAGTTTTATTTGAAAGAAATCATAACCGCTAATTACTGCCTGAAGATTGCGAGTTTCTGTCATTAAAACCTGCAGTTTAGCAGGCTCTATGGACGCTCCTTCAGATTTTAAGTCAGCAGACATCCCTTTCAGTAGAAAAGAAGAAACAGTAGCCATTTCCTCATAGTTATAACGTGACTGTAACATTTGGAGTAAACTGTCACACGTATGAAAGTTGGAAGTGACTTCTAGGTAGAGGGATCGTAAGCTAGGAGCAGAAACATTGAGAGCTGAAGCATATTCTTGCGAAGCAAATAAAATATTTTTCCCACCAACAACTGCTTGGTGATTCTGTTGAGTATGGCGTTGTTGGGCTCTAACTAAAGTATCTTTTAAAGCACCTTGGGCATTGGGAGTTGTTTGAATTAGGTAATCTAATGCAATGCTCTGTAATGCAGGATCTGAGAATTTAGATTGCAAAAGACTTAATATGTCATCTTCAGAAGCATCATTTTTTAGGGAATCGCGAATGCTTCTTAAATCTCCTGCGGAGATTTCGGAATTATTTTCTGTATATTTATCTGCAAGATCTGCATCAGATTTTTCTTCTGTGGCCTCAGACTTTTTCTCTGTCTGTGCGGCCCCTCCCTTTCTTCTAGATTCTAAAGTCTGGAACTTTTCTTCTTTTTTCTTTGTTCGGGTAGCTGCTGCAGGGTTGGATACGTCTTGGTTATCCTTAATCAGGCTGATACTTGATTGCTCTTGCGTGGCAATGATTTCTTTGGCATCTGCTGTTGCTGCTGCTTGTTGTACTTGAGCTACGTCAACAGCATTTGCTCTGCCTAAGCCTCCTGCACCTCCAGATGCCGCCATATACCCTCGCTAAGAAAAAACAGATATTTAGAAAATCTGAATTCTTCCCAATGGCTGAATACGAATTTCTGGGAGAATTTCTTGATAAGAAATTACAGCGATATCGGGAAATTCAGTCTCTATTAATTTTCTTACATAGCGTCTTACATCAATTGCTGTCAATAATACGGGGGGTTGTCCTCCAGGAGGAGTTGGTGTAATCGTATTCCTCATAGATTTTAAAATGAGATTAACAGAGTCGGGATCCAAAGCTAGATAGGAGCCAGCAGAGGTTTGTTTAATAGCTCCTCGAATCATCTCTTCAATTTCAGGGTCAAGAAGATAAACAGAAATTGCAGATTGTCCTTGAGAAAACTTAAAGCTAATATAGAGCTTTAGAGAGGAGCGTACGTATTCTGTAAGCAAAACAGTATCTTTTTCTGTTTGAGCCCATTCACTTAATGATTCCAAAATGGTTCGTAAATCTTTAATCGATATTTGTTCTTGAACTAAACGCTTAAAGATTTCTGTAAGTTTTTGTAGAGGAATGAGCCTTGTGACTTCTTTTACAAGATCAGGGAAGGAACGTTCCATAAATTCAATCATAGAACGTACTTCTTGAATTCCTAGGAATTCTTGGGAGCTTTTATGGAAGAAATAGGATAAGTGAAGAATAATTACTTCTAACGGAGTCCAATATTTAATAGCAGCTTTTTCCAGGATTGCTTTAGCATCTTCGCTTACCCAAGCAGAAGGAAGTCCAGCAGCATTTTTATAGGTAATAAACGGAAGATTGTATCGCTTGAGATTCTCTTCTACTTCATTAGTTAATACGTGATTTGCAGGTATCTTCCCACGCACATAAGGAACCTCATTTAAAAGAATCATGTAATCATGACCTTCTAAGGAAGGTGAGTCAGTTCTCACATGAATCCCTGGATAACGGATACCGATATCATGATATAAAGCTTGGCGCATTTTAGGGATCATATCATCAATAAAGCTCTGCCCAGATTTTGTCCTTTGTTGGATAAGCTTGGAAAGATCTTTACCTAATTCTAAAATCACAGGGAGAGTTAATGAATAATCATCAGGATTATCTCCCGCTGTAGCAGAACCATCATTAGCAGCTCCCACTGTGGTAGAAGCATTTCCACCTTTTTGAGATGAAGAGTTTTTTTTGGCAAGCAGAATAACCCCAAGAATACCAAAGAGAAGAGCTAAAATAGCGAATGACCATAAAGGGAACCCTTTAAAGAAGCCTACCCCTAACGTTGCCGCTGCAGCTAATAGCAAAGCTCTAGGTTCTTTAACCAATTGTGAGGAGATTTCCTTACCTAAGTTTGTATTTTTATCACTAGATACTCGAGTAGTTACAATACCAGCAGTTAGTGAGATCAGTAAGGAGGGAATTTGAGAAACTAATCCGTCTCCTATGGATAATAGTGTATATACATGGGCAGCTTGAGCTAAATCCATGCCATGCATGGTGACGCCAATAGTCAAACCTCCTACGATATTAATTAAGGAGATAACGATACCAGCAATGACGTCTCCTTTAATGAACTTCATAGCACCATCCATGGCTCCATAAAGCTCACTTTCTTTTTGAATCATAGCCCGTTTATCACGTGCTTGTTGCGCATCAATCATTCCGGCACGTAAATCTGCATCAATAGCCATTTGCTTACCGGGCATAGCATCTAAACGGAATCTCGCAGCGACTTCAGCAACACGCTCAGCACCTTTAGTAACAACAATGAACTGGATAATCGTGATGATAAGGAAGATGATAAATCCAACAACATAGTTTCCTCCTACCACGAAATCACCGAATGCTTGAATAACGTGACCTGCATATGCCTTGAGTAGAATTTGTCGTGAGGAAGAAATGTTAATTCCCAACCGGAACATAGTTGTAATTAAGAGTAGGGAAGGGAAAACAGATAATTGTAGAGCGCTAGGAATGTATAAAGCTACCATTAGCAGGAAGACGGAGACAGCCAAATTAATGGTAATCATCAAGTCCACAATGGTTGGAGGCAGAGGTAAGATGATCATCAAAACAACGCCAATCATCCACAAAGCGAGGATGAGGTCGCTTGATTTATTGATCATATTTAATGCTGCTTCTCCGCCAAAGGTTCTACTGACAAAATTGAGTAGTTTATTCATTATAGATTATCGAATTGGTTAATGTTTTTATTATTAGGATTTTGCGCGTTAAGAGATGTAATATAAAGAAGAATTTCTCCTACAGCTTCATAAGTAGATTCTGGGATAAACTTCAACTCTTTTCCTTCATCCCAAAGCTGGTGGGCTAAAGGGACATTTCTCATAACTGGAATTCCATATTTTTCAGCTTCTGCAATAATTCTTTTTGCACGCAAGTTAATTCCCATAGCAATAATCCAGGGAGCTTTATATTTTTCAGGCATGTAGCCAATAGCAACAGCTATATCCTTAGGGTTAGATACCACTGTGCTTGCATGTTTAATTTGGGTAGACGGATCTTCATAAGCAATTTCTTGAGCAATTTGTCTTCGTCGCCCTTTAATTTCCGGATTACCTTCTGTATCCTTAAATTCCTGTTTAACCTCAAACTTTTCCATTTTGAGTTCTTTGGCAAAGGTTTTTCTTTGATACACTAAGTCAAGAACAGCAACTACTAAGAAAAAAATCCCAATGGATATAACTGCTTTATGAAGAATTTGCTTAAAGATAGTGGCTGTAACAATAGGGGAAACCCCCGCAGTTTCTATAATTAAAGGTACACGATTTTTAAGTGTAGTATATAAAATTAACGCAGCACCAAAAATTTTCAGCATGGACTTAAGCAATTCGATTAAAGTCTTCACTTTAAATTTTTGCTTTAAGTTATCAATAGGGTTAAATTTCTTAAGGTCAGGTTTAAAAACCTCAGTAGAAAATGTTGGCCCTACGACAAGAAATCCAACTAGAAGGCCTACAAATCCTACAGCTCCTAATAGAGGAAGAGAGGTTGTAAGGATTAAAGTTAAGCAATTGTGTAAGTAATATAAAGTAACTCTTGGATTGTGATGTATAGGAGCTTCTTTAAGAATAGAAGCCAAGAAACTCCCTAAATGTTGAGCGAAAAAAGATGTTAAATAAAATACTGTGAACATGGAGACAATAAAAGTAATCGCAGAAGGGAAATCTTGAGATTTCGCTACCTGGCCTTTCTTCCTTGCGTCTCGAAGACGCTTCGGGGTTGCCTTTTCTGTTTTTTCGCCCATTGTTGGCCAACGTAAAGAGCATTAAATTAGGAATAATCTGCAACTTACCTTATAAGTGTGTTTTTCACAAGAGAGAACCATAGAACATTGAGTATGAATGGTTAAAATTCTATCTTTAGAATTCTTTAGGTAAAAATATTGGTCTGTAATTAGGCCAGTTTTATATTGCTTTTTCCTCTCCCAAAAAGGATGTAAGAAAGAGATGGCTGGGGCTTTTAGCTTGGCATGGAAAATGGTAATTACTAAAATCGAGTGTTTTTGTGAGATATAACATCAATAAAAGATAAGATTATGCATACAGAATGTGGGATTGTTGGGCTCCCTAATGTAGGTAAGTCCGGGTTATTTAATGCTCTTACTGGAGCTCAGGTAGCTTCTTGTAACTATCCTTTTTGTACGATTGACCCCAATGTTGGTATTGTTCCTATTATCGATAATCGTTTAGATATCTTGGCTAAGATGAGTCAAAGTCAGAAAGTTATCTATACTGACATGAAGTTTGTGGACATTGCAGGTTTAGTTAAAGGAGCTGCGGATGGGGCCGGATTGGGGAATCGTTTTCTTTCTCATATTCGTGAAACGCATGCTATAGCTCATGTAGTTCGTTGTTTTGACAATGATGACGTGACTCATGTATCAGGAAAGATAGATCCACGTGATGATATTACTGTAATTAATTTAGAATTGATATGTGCGGACTTTTCTTCTGCTACTAGTATTCATAGTAAGTTATCTAAGCAAGCTAAAGGGAAAAAAGATAGCGGAGCAGCATTGCCAATCCTTGATAAAGTAATTGCACATTTAGAAAGTGGTCATCCTGTACGTACTTTAGATTTATCAGCAGAGGAATGGCACCAATTAAAACCTTATCCTTTTCTCACAGCAAAGCCTGTATTGTATATAGCAAACATAGGAGAAGACTCTTTAGAAAGTATGCATAATAAGTATGTAGCTGCTGTTGAAGAAGTTGCTAAGCAAGAAGTTGCTCAAGTTATTCCTATTTGTGTACGTTTGGAAGAAGAAATTATGTCTCTTCCTATCGAAGATAGACCAGATTTTCTTAGTAGCTTAGGGTTAAAGGAATCAGGTCTTAATAGACTTGTGCGCACTGCGTATCATACTTTAGGTTTGATTTCCTATTTTACAACGGGCCCTCAGGAAACGCGGGCCTGGACAATTTCTAAAGGTTCTACAGCTGTAGAAGCAGCAGGGCAGATTCATACAGATATTCAAAAAGGGTTTATTCGCGCCGAAGTGGCTACTTTTAACGATATGCTTACTTATAATGGACGTTCAGGGGTTCGCGAAGCAGGTAAGTTACGTATAGAGGGTAGAGACTATATAGTCCAAGATGGTGATATCATGCTGTTCTTGCATAATTAGAGAAAAAGTTTTTTGCATTTTGAATATCTTGGCGAATCGCTTGTGCAAGTTCTGTACGGGAAGAAAATTTTTTTTCTTTTCGCAAGAGTTTTTGAGGAATCACTGAAACAGTTTCGTTATATATATTTTCTTGGAAATCAAAAAGATGAGCTTCCAAGCATAAAGCATTTCTATTTACAGTAGGAGCATAACCTAAATTCATAACTCCTAAGTAACATTGTTTATTATGTTCTATCTTACATGCATAAACTCCACAAAGAAGCACACTATCTTCTTGAGGAAGATTAATTGTTGCTGTCCCTAATTGTGTTCCTAGACCACAGCCAGAAGTAATTGTCCCAGAAAACATGTAAGTATAGCCCAAATGCTTATTCGCTCTTTCTAGGTCGCCTTGAGATAAAAATTGGCGTATTTTCTTACTAGAAACTATTTCATTATTGATTTTACATGGAGGGACCTCAGTAATTTCCATTCCTAAGGCATTGGTTAATGGACGTAAGGTTGTTGCATTTCCGAGTCCTCCTTTACCTAATCGAGAGTCATACCCCAATACTAAGCGCTTACAACGTAGAACTTGATGCAGAGAACAAATAAAATTTTCAGCTGATCGATTAGAAAAGCTTTTGGTGAAGGGAAGAATACATAAGCAATCGATAGGGAAACTTTGCAGACGCTGAAGTTTTTCGTTTTTGCTAATAATTAATCGAGGTCCTGGAGGTTGCAAAATCTCTTGGGGATGCACATCAAAAGTAATGATTCCAGATCTTCCTGGATAAGAAGAAAGACAATTTAATAGTTTTTGATGTCCTAAGTGACAGCCATCAAAAAAACCTATAGTTATAGAATCTAAAGGGAAATCAATGGATGCTAAACTATAAAATATTTCCATGGAAATCTCTTAGATGGGGAGACACGTTAAAATCAGGACAATCAAGTAGACGACCATCAATACATTGATCTATAGAGAAATTTCCACTACGTAATCGTCGTAATTCTTCTAAATAGGCTCCACAACCTAACATGTTACCTAGTTCATGAGCAATACTTCGGATATAAGTTCCTTTGCTGCAGCGGACAGAAAAACAAAGAAGAGGATATTCGTATTTAGTAATTTGTAAGTGTACTTGAACTGTAGAGTGACGACGCTCTATAGATAATCCTTTACGGGCGTATTCATAAAGTTTTTTTCCATTAATTTTTTTAGCAGAGAACATCGGGGGAATTTGTTGGATTTCTCCTTGAAAATATTGAGATGCTTCTAGAATTTCTTGATATGTTGGAATTTTTTTAGATCTACCTACAATCTTGCCATTACAATCATAGGAATCCGTAGTTGTACCGAGATGGGCAACAGCTGCATACTCTTTGTCTTCAAATAATAGGGTATCGGATAAACGAGTAAACTTACGTCCTATTAGCATAACCATGACCCCTGTAGCGAAGGGATCTAAAGTCCCTGCATGCCCAATTTTTTTAACCCCAATTAATTTGGTGAGAGCACGAATAAGACTAAATGAGGTTCTTCCTTCAGGCTTATCTATAAGAAGAATGCCTTCTTTAAGTTCTGTAGCAAGTTCCATAATAATTTCGTCAGTATTAAATCTTCTTAAAGAGGTAAGTTCAATTCTTATCTTGTTGTTGTATTTTCCAAAGCAAATTTTCTATATGGTCTTGAGGAGAAAAAATATCATCTAGATAAAATGTTAGTTCTGGGAAATACTTAAGCACAATATTTTTAGAAGCTTTATAGGCAATATAGCCGGAAGAAGATTTCAAAGCTGCTAAAGTTTCGGATTGAGTGTTTTCATGAGGCATAATTGAAACATAGACACGCGCGAACCGTAAGTCTTTAGACAATGATACTCGAGTTACTGTAATCCAACGATTAGAAATCTTCGGGTGTTTAATGTCTTTTAAGATGACATTAGCGATAGCTTCACGAAGCACAGCATTGACTTTTTGTATACGCCTATTTTCCGTCATAACACCTTAAAGCTGTTGTGGGTGATAGATAATTTCATAACATTGTAAGATATCACCTACCTGGCCTTGCTGGTACCCTTCTAATAAAATACCGCACTCAAATCCTTTTTTCACTTCTTTAGCATCGTCTTTTGTACGTTTCAAAGAAGATAAATGTCCTTTCCATAGAACTTCATTATTACGAACAACACGGATTCTTTGGTTCCTTGTCATTGTGCCTTCAATAACTAAGCAACCGTAAATTATACCTAGCTGCGATGACTTGAATAGTTTTTTAATTTCGGCTGCACCAAGATTTCTTTCTTCTGCAATAGGATCAAGTAGAGCGGTCATCATTTCCTTAACAGCGTCTACAGCGTGATAGATTATATTAAATAATTGTACTTTAACTCCGAGATTTTTAATCAAAACATCCGCATGGCTTTCTATTCTGGTATGGAAACCAATAATCGTGGCTTTAGAAGCTGCAGCTAAACGGATATCAGATTCCGAAATTTCCCCAACACTGCCCGAAAGAACTTCTACACTAACTTTATCAGATACTATTTTGGAAATAGAATTGACTAGAGCTTCAATTGAGCCTTGAACATCTGCTTTAATAATTAATTTCAACACTTTTTTATTTTGTAACATGGTGTCAAAATTCGGACGTTTTGTTTGTAGAGCAAACTTCTTCTGACCAGCAAGTCTAGCATTAATAATTTCTTTTGCTGTTTTTTCATTTTTAACAACTACAAAGGGATCTCCTGCTTTGGGAATGCCTGACAATCCAGTAATTAACGCAGGGGAAGAAGGAGTAGCTGCATGCATAAGTTGGTTATGTTCGTTATGCATGGTTTTTACTTTGCCGTAGCAATTATTAAAGACAAGTGCTTCACCAAGATGTAATGTTCCGTTTTGTACTAAAATAGTTGCAACAGCCCCTAAGCTTTTATGTAGTTCTGATTCAATAACAATTCCCCGAGCTCTTGCTGATAGATTTGCTTTAAGTTCTAAAACTTCTGCTTGTAGTGCAAGCATTTCTAAAAGCTCTGATAATCCTTCTCCTGTTTTTGCTGAAGTGTTAATTGTAGCAATGGTTCCTCCCCAAGCTTCAGGAAGCAGATCAATTTCTGATAGCTGCCTATAGATGGTTTCTGCATTAAAATTCGGTTTATCACATTTGTTAATAGCTACTACAATAGTAATGTCTGCATCGCGTGCATGTTTCACAGCTTCTAGAGTTTGCTCTTTAATTCCTTCATCTCCAGCAACTACTAGGACAACAATATCACATACCTCTGCTCCTCGAGCTCTCATTGCAGAAAAAGCTTCGTGACCGGGGGTATCTAAAATTGTAATATTTCCTACGGGGGTAGAACAACAGAAAGCTCCCATATGTTGAGTGATAGCTCCTGCTTCTGTCTGAGCCACATTACTTTTTCTTAATGCATCGATTAATGTCGTTTTCCCGTGGTCTACATGACCCATAAAAGCAACAATTGGAGGACGAATAGTTAATTTACTTGAGTCTGTTTCTTGTATTTCTTCTTTAACAGTGTTACTTTCAATATAAAGTTTATCTTGCTCTGATGAGTCAATATCAATAGTACAACCAAATTCTAAACCAATAAACTGTACAGTAGTTTCATTATCTAGAATATCATTTACTACATAACTCATACCGTGGATGAACATCTTCTGAATTAATTCAGAAGCTTTCAATTTCATTTCGGCTGCAAGATCCTTAATAGTGATAGGAAGAGGGACTTTAATGTGTGTAGGACGTTGTATTGTGTGCTCGTCGTAATGTTTCTTAGTTTTTTGCACACGTTTTTTTCGCCATTTTTCTTCCTCATTACTATCGTTCAACCCATAGCGATCTCGTCCTGTAAATGCTTTAGGGGCATCGTCTTTTTTAGAACGATCGCGAAAATCAGTCCCCGCCTTTTTCCCTGGATCTTTGCGATATAAAGATTGGGAAGAACGATGATTTGCTGCATGAGGCTTATTTTCTTCTGGGGAGTCTAGAGATATTGGTGCTCGAGGTGTCTGGGAGCCTGTACGTTCTTTTGATATAGCCCTGTCTTCTGTTTTAGGAGATGACTTAAAAGTTTTAGCTAATAGGTGGTTAATATGCTTTCCTGTAGGCCCAAAATTGGATTTAATAGAAGCAATACTTTTAAGTTGTTTAACTTCTTTTTTTTCTAGTGTTGATTCTGGATCAGAGGAAACCATTTCTTGTGGAGAGGAACTTTCTGTTTCTTCCGATATATCTGGGAGAGCTTCTTTAAGTTGTTCTTCCTGAATTCTTTCTTCAGGCGAAGGACTATTCTCTTCCGTAGTAGCGTGAAGGGGAGTAGAACTAGTTTCTACTACAACAGGGGTAGAAGGAATTTCCTGGCCTTCAGATGCAAATGAAGAGCGATTTTTAGCTCGTATTCTACGTGGTGCAGCTTCTATAGGAAAAGATTCAGTCGCTATAGATCCATTAGCATCTACCGTACTTTTTTTCTTTGTTAACTTCTCAGATGCCTTTGTTAAAGGTTTATCTAAAGAGTTCTTAGTTTCTGAAGATCCTGCTTGAGCTAGTTTTTTCTTTAATTTATCTAAGCCAGCAGCTTTCGTTAATTGAGAATTTTTAATCTTCAATTTTAGGTTTTTCGTCAATTTTTCCTTCTCCATATTTGCTGACTTGCTCAAGAATCTTATAAGCAAGTTCTAAACTAATTCCAGGAACAGCAGCGAGATCATTAGCACTAGCTAACAATAACTTTCTAACTGTGTCGTATCCTGCGTATACAAGATTTTGAATAACCAATTTACTAATGCCTTCTATTTCTAGGGGCTCATCTAATAAAGGATTGTCAAATTCTGCTAACTGTAGACGTTGAATTTCTAATAACTTGTTGTATTCACTCATACGTTGAACTTCAAGTTCATAACCTAAGATTTGACTAATTAGTCGAGCATTAATTCCTCGCTTACCAATCACTGTGGCATAATCAGAATCGTGGACAACTATTGCAATAACCTTATCGTCTTCTAAAATAGCAATCTTTTGAATTTCTATAGGACAAAGTAAATTTTGGAGTAATTCTGTGGGTACTGGGGAATAGTTTACAATATCTATTTTTTCATCATTCAATTCACGAATAATATTTTTTATTCGCGCACCTCGCATACCGACAAAAGCTCCTACAGGATCTGTTTTAGGGTCAGATGAACGAACTGCTAATTTAGTTCTGTAGCCCGCCTCTCGAGCAATTTTAACAATTTCAACAGAACCCTCTTCTAATTCTGGGACCTCTTGCATAAACAGTTGTTTAACAAATTCCGGGTGACTACGGCTAAGAATTACTTCTGCTCCACCGTTATCAGATTCTTGTACTTCGTATAGTAGAGCATAAATTTTATCCCCAACTTTGTGCTTTTCTGTTTTAGGATAAAACCGAGCAGGTAAAAGACCTTCAACTTTGCCTAAGTCTATAATTAAGTTAGAACCTTTACTAAATCGCTTAACAATACCAGAAAGGATTTCATTTACTCGATATCGATATTCTTCGTAGATAACATCTCTTTCTGCATGACGTAATTTTTGTCCTATGATTTGTCTTGCAGCATAAGCAGCAATTCTTCCAAAATTCTCTGAAACGAAAGGAACATCCATATACTGTCCAATTTGACAGTCAGGATCATATTCCCTAGCCTTGTCTAAAGGAATTTCTTTGCTAGGGTTATGGCATATCTCTACAATTTCTTTTTCACAGAAAACTTCAATGTCTCCAGTGCGAGAATTAATATTTACCGATATATTAGCGTCATCCCTTAATGTTTTTTTTGCTGCAATTTTTAAAGCAGATTCAATCGCACTAATAATAACAGGGCGTTGAATTCCTTTTTCTTTTTCCATGTAGTCAAAAATAGCTACAAGATCTTTATTCATTATACTCCTCTTATAAATAGGGGAACTGACAGAATGTCACGCGAAGCTAGTTTCATTTCCACAAATAAAACTAGCTTACAAATAAGTAATATTATTTCTCTTTTTCCTTGTTATCTACACAAGCTAGGCTGTCGTTATTTAAATCTAAACTATCATCAACAGCATCATCACGATGTTCATCGGCTAGATATTCTTTAACAGAGAGAGAAACTTTTTTATGGTCAGGGTCTAGCTTAATTACTTTAGCTGACACAGTATCACCAATGGAAAGGATATCTTCGATTTTTGCGAATGGTTTTTCAGAAAGTTCTGATACATGAATGAGCCCTTCTATGCCGTTTTGCAGTTCAACAAAGGCTCCAAATGCTGTAATTTTAGTAACTACTCCAGAGATTACACTGCCTGTTGGGAACATAGCTTCAATTTCATTCCATGGATTTGAGCTCAACTGCTTTACACCTAAAGTGATTTTTTTACTTTCCTTATCCACAGAAAGAATAACAGCTTCAACAGTGTTACCTTTTTTGAATAATTCAGATGGATGAGAGACTTTTTTAATCCAACTCATATCAGAAATATGAATTAAGCCTTCAATACCAGGTTCTAGTTCAACAAAGGCACCATAATTAGTGAGATTTTTAATTTCTGCGTGTACGTGATGACCAATAGGATACTTTTCTTCAATATTGTCCCAAGGATTATGCTCAGTCTGTTTTAACCCTAGAGAGATTTTTCCTTCTTCTTTTTGAATAGAAAGAACAATAGCTTCGACTTCATCACCTTTATTCACAACTTCGCTGGGATCAACCACATTTTTTACCCAAGACATTTCTGAAACGTGAATCAATCCCTCAATCCCTTCTTCAATTTCAATGAAAGCTCCGTAGGGAAGAAGTTTAACAATTTTACCAACAACACGTTTGCCCGGAGGATATTTTTTCTCAATGTCTTCCCATGGATTGTGTTCTTTTTGCTTTAGACCTAAAGCAACGCGCCCTTTTTCTTTATCAACACTGAGAATAATTACTTCTAGCTCTTGATTCATTTCTACCATTTCTGAAGGGTGACGTATACGCTTCCAGGTCATATCAGTAATGTGAAGAAGACCATCAATGCCATCAAGATCTAAGAAGACTCCAAAATCTGTAATATTTTTAACAATACCTTTACGATATTCTCCGATAGTGATCTGTTCAATCAGTTCGGCTTTTTTAGAAATACGTTCTGCTTCAAGCAATTCTCTTCTTGAAACAACGACATTTCTTCTATCAACATTAATTTTTAGAATCTTAAATTCACAAACTTTACCAACATAATCGTCTAAGTTTTTAATTTTCTTATTGTCGATTTGGGACCCGGGTAAAAATGCTTCCATTCCAATATCAACAATAAGTCCGCCCTTGACTTTGCGTATAATTTGCCCCTTAACAATCGATCCTTCCTCACAGTGGGCTAAAATATATTCCCACTGCCGTTGACGAGTGGCTTTTTCTCTAGATAAAACAACTTTGCCTTCTTCATCCTCTGTTTGGTCTAAATAAACTTCAACCTCAGCACCAATAGCTAATTCTTCAGAAGAGTCGGCAAACTCTGACATTGGAATAGCACCCTCAGATTTCAGTCCAACATCAACGACTACGAAGTCTTTATTAATATCAACTATAGTACCTTTTAGGATAGCGCCAGGCTGTACTTCACTAGCAGGTTCCTCATCGCTCGAAGTAATTCCGTGAGTTGAGTAGAGAAGATTTTTAAACTCAACCATGTCTTCTGAGAGGCAGTCTATATTATCAAGAATTTTTTTGGATCCCCAGGTGTATTCGGCTTGTTTTGGCATTTAATGTTGTTCTCCTAAAAACTACAAAGTCAAAAAAGATAGTGTAAATATAAACCTTAAAAAAGGCAAGATCTCCCTTGCTTGAGTATTTTTATCTAATTTGTTGCTTAAAAATTTTTTATTTGTTTTAGATTTTGTTTTGAAAATGTTCGAATGAGTAAGAATAGATGGGGCATTCTAGGGTAATTATTATTGGGTCCGGTCCTGCCGGCTATACTGCAGCGATTTATGTTTCAAGAGCACTTTTACAGCCAATTTTATTTGAGGGATTTTTTTCAGGAATTGCTGGCGGGCAATTAATGTCAACTACTGATGTAGAAAATTTTCCTGGGTTCCCAGAAGGAATTTTGGGGCAGCAACTAATGGAAAACATGAAAAGGCAGGCTGAAAGATTCGGGACAAAGATTCTTTCAAAGGATGTAACTGCGGTCGATTTTAATAAACGTCCTTTTGTTATCATGTCAAATTCTGAGGAATATACTTGTGATGCCTGTATTATAGCTACGGGAGCGTCTGCGAAACGTCTGGACATTCCTGGAGCTGGAGATGATGAGTTTTGGCAAAAAGGAGTTACGGCCTGTGCTGTTTGTGACGGAGCATCTCCTATTTTTAAAAATAAGGATTTATATGTTATTGGAGGAGGGGATTCGGCTTTAGAAGAAGCCATATTTTTGACTCGTTATGGAAAGCGGGTTTTCGTTGTGCATAGAAGGGATGCTTTGAGAGCATCAAAAGTCATGATTAAGAAGGCAGAAGGGAGTAACAAAATTACTTTCCTATGGAATAGCGAATTAGTCAAAATCTCAGGAGATAGTGTTGTTCGCTCTGTAGATATTTTAAATAATGTTTCTAAAGATATTATTACCAGGGAAGCAGGGGGAGTATTTTTTGCTATTGGCCACAAACCAAACACAAATTTTTTACAAGGGCAACTTTCTCTAGATAGCCATGGGTATATCGTTACCGAACACGGTACATGTAAAACTTCGGTGCCCGGAGTTTTTGCTGCAGGAGATGTTAAAGATAAATACTATAGGCAAGCCATCACAGCTGCGGGTAGTGGATGCATGGCTGCATTAGAAGCTGAAAGGTTTTTAAATTAGTATAATGGCGACAGCAGTTGCATACTCGCGGCTATGGCTCATTGATAGAGAAATTTGAGAAACTTTGAATTTTTCGTAAACTTTTGGGGATAAAAGTACTTCAGGTTGTTGTCTCATTGATTTATATATTTCTATATCTTTCCAACCAACTACTTTACCTATTCCTGTTCCTAAAGCTTTAGCAACTGCTTCTTTTCCAGCAAATCTTGCTGCAAAGGAAGGGTAAGGATGAGCAAGTTTCAAACAGTACTTTTGCTCTTCTTTAGTAAAAATTTTATTTAGTATCCTTTGGCCATGAGTTTTTATTGCTTTTTGGATGCGAACAATTTCAATAATATCTGTTCCTATATGAGTGGTCTGCATAATAGTTCATGATCTGGTTGATAGGATTTTTGGAAATTTTGAAAAATAGGTTATAACGGCTTTTATCAGGGCATAACCAATGGATAGGCGAATAAAAAATAAAATCACCGGATAATTTATAAATTTTCGAATAAATAAGCTTATTGAGACCATAGCAATAAGAATAAGAGTTCGCTTAGAAAGAAAAGTTCTTTTGATATAGTTTTTTTTGGATATAGCGTTAGTAGTTAATTGATAGGCCAATTCGCTTTGATAAGATACGGATCTTGATAAAATATAACGATACTTTAAGGATGCACAAATCCAAGCTCCCATGGCCAGTAAGAAAAGAAATCTAAAAGAAAAAGCAGATTCGTATACGATAAGAGAGGCTTTCAAAAGCAATTTCACTCCTGCAAACAACCAAAGAAGTCCAGGGAGATAAATGAGCGGGTTATACCGATTAGTAATCATCTAGTTGAATTTGTGCGTCTTTTTATTTGTAAAAAAGCTATTGTATGTAAATTATGATTTTTTTTCTATTTGGACTAGAATAATGCATGTTGTTTTATCAGTGATATATTGGAATTGTTCAAAGTTCTTATGGCATTCAGAGACATATTCCCTTCGTATTTCTTGGTATGGTTTGTGTTTTTCTCTAGGGATATTACTTTCTTCTATTTCCGCTATTTATTTAGCATTATCTTGTTTCCCTGAAAAAGATCGATTTCTTTTCTCCAAAGAGCAATTGAAAGATGCTTTAGAGAATTTTGCTCTTTATTCTCTTTTATTTATTATTCCGGGATCACGTATTGCTTATATTTTGTTTTATGGAGGTTGGTTTTATCTTCAAAATCCCCTAGAGATGTTTAAAATTTGGAATGGAGGCTTAGCAAGCCACGGAGGTATAGTTGGATTGCTTCTTTGGGCGATGATTTTTTCAAAGAAATATAAGAAAAAGATTCCTATTTTAACTTTTTTATTTATTTGTGATTTAATTGCTTCAGTTTTTGGTATAGCAGCTTTTCTGATTCGCATTGGAAATTTTATGAATCAAGAAATTGTAGGGACACCTACGGATTTGCCCTGGGGGGTGATTTTTTCTTCTCCTTCTCAAGGTATGGCTGGTATTCCTTTACATCCTGTGCAGCTTTATGAAGGATTAAGTTATTTATTGCTTTCTTCGTGTTTGTTTTTTTTAAGTTACAAGCGTTATTTTTCTTTAGGATCTGGACGGGTAACATCCTTAGCTTTAATTGGTGTTTCTATTATCCGCTTTTTTGCTGAGTTTTTTAAAAGTCATCAGGGGGTGGTTGTGAGTGCGGATTGTTTATTCACAATGGGGCAACTATTGTCTTTCCCTATGTTTATGTTGGGTTTATCTTTAGGGGTTTCTTGTTTTATTAGAAGTAAAAAAAATATCTCTTCAATTACTGAAAAGTAGAATCCAGTTCATGGGTATTAATAATCTCTATGGGAGATAAATAGATATTATGATACTTTAGCTTTTTGGTTTAATTTTTAGAGTTGACTTCAATGAATAAACGTTCGCTACTATTTGTTACTTTAGTTAGCATGGCTTTTCTAGGGTGCCAGATCTTTTTTGGTTATAAGGATTTTCATAATTATAAGGCTTTATCTAAAGAACAAAGGGCAATTTCAAATGAAGTCCTTTCTATTGCACAGGCGGTAGGCTTAAGTATTGCTCCTTGGTCAGTGTCTCCTGAAGAAGAATTGCAAAAAAACCGTCATGCAGTGCGCATTGGGAATTATCTACTTCTTTTGCATCGAGGGCCTACAGAGCATTCAGTATACGCCTCTGAGGTGCACTGGAATTTCCTTGGTGAAACTACTGTTTTTGATGATCTTCGTGTTGTTTTGTATAACGACTCTACTGCTAAAATATCGACCAATGTTAGCAGAGTATTTCTACCCGTAACTAATGAAAGTTTGCCTGTTTTAGTAGTTGAGTTTCGTAATAATCAGGAGCCAGTAGTTTTTATTGGGCAATATTCTCAAGATCAAGGCAAAATTTATAATAAGAACTGTCCCGTTTACGGGACTTCGCTAGTCTTTTGGCGATCTGGGAATGAATACCTTCCTTTAGGTGTTTATGATTCTCGAACTGAAAAATTAGAGCCCTTAGACTTACCTATAACTCGGGCGGCTATTTTTACCGAATCTCGTGGTATCAATACATTGACAACAGAGCAATATTTTGTGTTGTCTAATGATTATATGCAGTTAGTGATTTCTAGTGATAGTGGATCTATTGAAGGAATTAATCTTCCTTTTTCTTCCAAAAGTAGTCAAAGCATAGTTAATGAAATTGGTTTTGATCGTGATTTAGTTGCTCAGGCTCCTAAGGAATCTTCTTTTCCTGGTTTTCCAGCTATAGGAGCTAATAATCAGGAAATTGTGAATAGTATTGGAGGATATTATCCATTATTACGTAGAGGCGAGCTTTCTGACCCTAAAAAGAGAACTCCTTTTCATTATCATGCTTTAAACCTTGTCTCAGGAAGAGAGCTGACAACTGCTTTGACTTCTGGATATCGTGTAGTTCATTTTGATTCTACAGTTTTAGAACTAGAAAGTTTAGATAGTCTGGTCAAAAAAAGATATAAGTTATCAAATAATCAACCTTATACATTTGAAGTGGAATTTTCTCTAGATCGTTCTATTGAAGATGTATGGATAACTTCGGGTGTCCCTGAAGTAGAGATTATGTCTAATGCTTTCACTCCCGCAATTAAATACCGGGTTATTAGAAAAAATAAGGGACAATTGGATAAGGTCAAGCTACCTAAGCCTAAAAATCCTTTGACAATACAGAATGGGGTATACCCTCAGTGGATTATTAATTCTAATGGGTATTTTGGAATTATTTTGTCGCCGTTGACTGACATTCCTGCTGGATATGCTTCCGCATATATTCCGGGAAATATTGTTCCTACTCGTTTGTCTCTACTTTCTCCAAAAAATCAAACTTATCCTAGTTCTAAGTATCCAGGGTATGAAGCATTACTTCCTTTGCCTAAAGAAGTACGATCATGTCGTTTCTTAGTGTATGCAGGTCCTCTTGCGGAACCTACTCTAAGTGCTTTAGATCAGGCATATACAAATGCTCAAGGAGATAGCCCCAACTATTTAGAGTGCATCACTTTCCGTGGTTTATTTGCTTTTATTACAGAGCCATTTGCGGCACTACTCTTCATTATTATGAAGTTTTTTAAAATAATTACTGGTTCATGGGGAATTTCTATTATTTTACTTACCGTGTTTTTAAAATTATTACTATATCCTTTAAATGCTTGGTCAATACGTTCTATGAGACGTATGCAAAAACTTTCTCCATACATTCAAGAGATTCAACAGAAATATAAGAAAGAGCCAAAACGAGCTCAGATGGAAATCATGTCTTTGTATAAGACGAATAGAGTGAATCCTATTACTGGGTGTTTGCCCTTATTGATTCAGTTGCCTTTTCTTATAGCTATGTTTGATTTACTCAAATCATCATTTTTACTTCGTGGGGCTACTTTTATTCCTGGATGGATCGATAATTTGACAGCTCCTGACGTATTATTCTCTTGGACAACACCCGTGTGGTTTTTTGGAAATGAGTTTCATCTTCTTCCTATATTATTAGGAGTTGTCATGTTTGCTCAGCAAAAAATCTCTGCTAATAAGAAAGGGCCTTTGACAGACCAACAACGCCAGCAAGCAGCTATGGGAACTATGATGGCCATTCTATTTACTCTAATGTTTTATAATTTCCCTTCGGGATTAAATATTTATTGGCTTTCTTCTATGTTGCTTGGGATAGTTCAACAGTGGGCTACCAATAAAATTTTAGATAGTAAACATATTAAAAATGAAGTCTCTCTTAATAAGAGAAAATAAAGGTGATAATTAAAAACAAAGATTTTTTCTTTAATATAAGATATATAAAAACTATTTGGATGAGATAGTTTTATGCGAGCTTGGGAAGACTTTCTTTTGCTACAAGAAAAAGAAATGGGTGTGGGTACTGTAGACAAATGGTTAAGGTCATTAAAGGTCTTATGCTTTGACGCGTGTAATCTTTATCTTGAGGCTAAGGATTCTTTTCAAGTAACTTGGTTTGAAGAGCATATACGCCCTAAGATCAAAACGCATCTAGTGAATAATAATGGTAAACTCATCCGAGTTCACGTTACGTCCTTAGATAAAACAGCTTCTTTGTACGGGGAAAAGCAGATTCCGTATGAAAAGGCGTCATGTTTTGCTATGCAATATGGCGATATTGATCCTAATATGTCATTTTCGAATTTTCTGGTTACTGCTGAAAACGATTTACCCTTCCGTATTTTTCAAGAGTTTATTAAATTTTCCGGAGACGCAGCAAGTTCCCCTTTCAATCCTATATATTTATTTGGCCCCGAAGGAGCGGGGAAGACACATTTGATGCAGTCTGCAGTTGGAGCTCTTAAAGAGTCGGGAGGGAAAATTCTCTATGTTGCTTCAAATTTGTTTACAGAGCATTTGGTATCAGCAATACGTTCTGGAGAAATGCAGCGCTTTCGTTCCTTTTATCGTAATGTAGACGCCTTATTTATAGAAGATATTGAAGTTTTTTCTGGGAAGGCAGCTACACAAGAGGAATTTTTTCATACGTTTAATTCATTACACACGGACGGCAAGCTTATTGTGATTTCCTCTTCGTGTGCCCCAGGGGACTTGAAGTCTGTAGAGGAACGATTAATTAGCCGGTTTGAGTGGGGAGTAGTTGTTCCTATCCATCCTCTTGCTAGGGAGGGATTATATAGCTTCTTAAGGAGACAGTCTGAGCAATTGAATCTTCGAATAGAAGATTCGGCTTTAGATTTTTTAATTCGCGCATTATCGTCCAATGTAAAAACATTGTTACACGCAATAAACTTGCTATCCAAGCGTGTTGCTTATAAGAAGATTACTCAGCAATTGCTTTATGAAACAGATGTCCAATCACTTTTACATGATGTTTTAGAGGCTGCTGAAAGTATTCGATTAACTCCTCTAGGGGTTGTTCGTGCTGTGGCTCAATATTATGGAGTGTCTCCAGAAAGTATTTTGGGGAGATCTCAGTCACGAGAGTATGTTTTGCCTAGACAGGTTGCCATGTATTTATGCCGACAGAGGTTGTCTTTATCATATGTACGTATAGGCAATATCTTCTCTAGAGATCATTCAACAGTCATTGCTTCCATACGCACAGTTGCTCAAAAAGTAGAAGGAGGAGACCGTGATATCAGTATTGCTACTAAAGACCTTATGAAGATTTTTACTTCGACATATACAAGCTTGGAGTTCTTCTCAGAAGAAGAACTTCCTTGTTAAGCCTTAATAACCATACTTTATTTTTGATTTGTAATGAAAGCTTTATAAGCAGTCCATGCTAAACATATCATAATACTTAAAATCATAAGAGTTTGGAGAACTACTGCTATAATTACGGGGGCTAGCACACAACCGGCCCCTAACACTAATGCTAACGAGACACTGTGGATTAAACAAGACAGTGACAAAAAGATTCCCATAACTAGAAGAGAATTAGCTCTCTTTCTTTCTAAAGCCTGAGTAGCACTGGGCTGAGCACGAGAAACTTTGCGACTAGTGCTACTAGATGATTTATCTATATCTTGCAGAGTAAAAACATTTTTATTGGGGCGGCCGGAAAAAAATCCGAACGGGTGAGGAGCAACCATAATACCCTCTAACTAAAAACAGGAAACATATTTTATATGATCAATATATTTCTTATCAATTTTATCTCTTAGGAATTCTACGTCCATTTTCTATTTATTCTCTTGTATTTTTATGGTTCACCTAAAGTCTTAGTGAGTTTCACAGTTATTTGTTAAGTTCTTTATTTTTTTATAATTTTTTCTTATTAGCTTGGAAAGATCCTTATCTTTTTAATATTTGTATCCGGATGAATTTATATGAGTTTCAATAAGAATTTAGTAAACCTAGAGACCATGCGTCAGGCTATTTTAAATCGTCTATATTTTGGTGTTGTTCAGTCTCCAGAATCTGCCTCTGCACGGGACATATTCTTTGCTGTTACTCAGACGGTAATGGAGTGGTTAGCTCGAGGATGGTTAAAAACGCAGAATGCTTATTATGAGAAGGACGTGAAGCGGGTTTACTATATTTCGATGGAATTTCTTCTTGGAAGGCTCTTAAAAAGTCAACTTTTGAATTTGGGCATACTTGATCTTGTTAGAGAAGCAGTAGCCAGTTTGAATTATGATTTTGATAGTTTAGTAGAAATGGAAGCTGATGCTGGTTTAGGTAATGGGGGATTAGGGCGTCTTGCTGCCTGCTATCTTGATTCCATGGCAACATTAGGTATACCAGCTTATGGCTATGGTATTCGTTATGATTATGGAATTTTTGACCAGAAAATTATCAATGGTTATCAGGTAGAATCTCCAGATGAATGGTTGCGTTATGGAAATCCTTGGGAAATCTGTCGTGGAGAATACCTTTATCCTGTGCATTTTTATGGTAGAGTGCTTCATTACACTGATGCTAGAGGTAAAGAAATTGCTGAGCTAGTAGATACACAAGAAGTCCTTGCCATGGCCTATGATGTGCCCGTACCGGGCTATGGAACTGATACAGTAAATACTTTACGTTTGTGGCAAGCCCAGTCACCCCATGGATTTCAATTTAATTATTTTAATCATGGTGATTATATTCGAGCCATAGAAGATATTGCTCTGGTAGAAAATATTTCTCGAGTTCTATATCCCAATGACTCTATTTTTGAGGGGCAAGAATTACGTTTGAAACAGGAGTATTTCCTAGTTTCAGCAACTATCCAAGATATTCTCCGTAGGTATACCAAAATTCATATTTCTTTAGATCGTTTAGCTGATAAGGTAGCAGTACAGCTAAATGATACTCATCCTGCATTAGGAATAGCAGAAATGATGCATATCCTTATTGATAGAGAGGAGATGCCTTGGGACAAGGCTTGGGATATGACAACTAAGATATTTAATTATACAAATCACACTATATTACCAGAAGCTTTAGAGCGTTGGTCTATAGATTTGTTTGCTAGACTATTGCCTAGGCATTTAGAAATTATTTATGAAATTAATTCTCGTTGGCTGGACAAGGTTTCTCAACGGTTTCCAGGAGATAATGATAAGAGGCGTGTATTATCGATTATCGAAGAGGGATGTAATAAACATATCAATATGGCAAATCTTGCTGTTGTAGGCTCCGCAAAAGTTAATGGCGTATCCGACTTCCATTCTCATTTGATTAAAACTACCGTATTTAAGGATTTCGTAGAATTTTTCCCTGATAAATTCGTGAATGTTACTAATGGAATCACTCCTAGACGCTGGTTAGCATTGTGTAATCCTAGATTAAATTCCTTATTAGATCAGACTATAGGCACTAAGCATCTCATAGATCTTTCAGAAATCCATAAAATTCTTCCTTTTGCTGATGATGCAGGATTTTGTGAACAATGGAAGAAGATTAAGCGACAAAATAAAGAAGATTTTGCTTCACAATTGAAAAAACATTTGGAAGTAAAAATCGATCCCTTATCGATGTTCGATTTTCATGTAAAACGCATTCATGAATATAAGCGACAGTTGATGAACATTCTGCGTGTTATCTATCTTTATATTGATATTAAAGAAAACTCTTCTCGACTTGATGCACCTACAACTGTGATTTTTTCAGGTAAAGCAGCTCCTGGATATGCTTTTGCTAAGTTAATTATTAAATTAATTAATAGCGTTGCTGAATGCATTAATCAAGATCCTAAAGTTAATGAGCAATTGAAAGTTCTATTTTTACCTAACTATCGTGTGACTATAGCTGAGATGATCATGCCTGCAGCAGATATTTCTGAGCAGATTTCTACAGCAGGCATGGAAGCATCTGGAACAGGAAATATGAAATTTGCTCTAAATGGAGCTTTGACAATAGGAACCATGGACGGAGCCAATATAGAAATGCTGAAGTATATTGGTAAGGAGAATATGTTCATTTTCGGTTTGCTCGAAGAAGAAATAGCAAAAATGCGCAGAGAATACTATCCTCAAAGTATTTGTGATCGGAATCCTAAAATAGCCCGTGTATTGCAACTCTTAGATCAAGGATTTTTTAATACTTCGGATGCTTCTCTCTTTAAACCCATTGTGCATAGATTGTTGCATGAAGGAGATCCATTTTTCGTACTTGCTGATTTAGAGTCCTATATTCTATCGCATGAGAGAATTGCTTCACTATATACTCAGCAAGATGCTTGGGTAAAAAAATCAATTTATAATGTAGGAGGAATGGGATTCTTTTCTAGTGATAGAGCGATTGCTCAGTATGCTAAGGAGATTTGGAATATACCACGATCGAACTAACTTAAAAGTCCCCCTAGGGAAGGCTTTGCTTGTACTAATTTAATAAAAGCACAGAAGGGGATTCAAGAATCTTTTGTATGCGTTTTATAAATTGCGCAGCAGGGTATCCATCAACTACACGATGATCCACAGATAGCGTTAACGTGCATGTAGAGCCTACAGTAATTTCTCCATCAATCACAATAGCTTCTTCGGCAATACTACCAACTGCAAGAATGGCAGCTTGGGGAGGATGAATAATTGCTGTAAATTCGGTAATTCCTGTCATTCCTAAGTTAGAAATACAGAAAGATCCTCCCTTATATTCTTCCTCTTTTAAAGATTGAGATCTTGCTTTAGCAGCTAAACTTTTAATTTCTGCAGAAATCATACCGATATTTTTACGATCTGCACAACGGACAATGGGCGTGATAATACCGTCAGGAATAGCAACGGCTATAGAAATATCAATGGTTTCAAATCGCACAAGCTTATTATCAATACTGTTGAATCCTGAGTTAATATTAGGAAATTCCTTTAGAGCCAGAGCACAAGCACGAACAATACAATCATTAATAGAAAGTTTAATTCCTTGAGATTGTAATTCTTTTAGTAGAGCTAGTAGGGGAGTAGCATAGACTTTCTGGCGAACATAAAAATGAGGGATAAAGGTTTTTGCAGCTTGGAGTCTTTCTGCAATTACCTCACGAATAGGAGAAAGGTGTTCCTCGTGATAGCTCCCTGGACACACATCAGGAGCTTCAGGATAACCAAACCCTGCAATACCTTTAAGAGGAGCGTTTTCTAGATCTTTTTTTACTATACGCCCTCCAGGGCCGCTTCCTTGAATTCCAGAAACATCAAGGTTTTTTTCTTTAGCTATACGTTTAGCAAGTGGAGAGATGGGGGATTTGCTACTATCTTGTTTTAATGCTAGTGGTGCAGAAAGGGGAGGTTCAGGTTTAAATCCAACGACAGTCATTTTAGGGGCTGAGGCTTGAGTATCTGTAGATAAAATGGGAGAAGGAGTTCCTGCATCTTCAGTTATGGAAGACGTAGAAGATGGAATTTTAGGAAGGAGTTCTTCTAAGTTATAGTACTCATCTTTTTCTGAAGATATTATTGCTATGGGGGTACCAATAGTCATTTTTTCTCCAGGTTGAGTTAAAATTTCTCTGAACCACCCTTCTTCAGATGCTGTATGCTCTAGGACTGCTTTATCTGTAGATATTTCTACGAGAACATCACCAAACTCTATTTTATCTCCACTTTGTTTATGCCATTTTACGATTGTTCCTACTTCCATGGTTGGAGAAAGTTTAGGCATTTTTAATAAAGAAATCACAAATTACCTCATGATCTTTTTGATGGTATCTATAATGCGGTTAATATTCGGAAGAGTTGCCTGCTCTAAAACTTTACTATAAGGCATGGGAGTTTCTTTTTGGCATACCCTTAATGGAGGGTGGTCCAAATAATCGAAAACGTGTTCTGTGATCTCTGTAATTATTTCTGCAGAAATTCCTGCGAAATAATGGCCTTCTTCTACGACTATACAATTTCCTGTTTTTTTCACTGAGGCAAGGATTCCAGAAGTGTCTAAAGGCTTGATTGTACGTAGATCAAGAATCTCTATGGATAGCCCGTAGCGTTGTTTAGCTAATTGTACGGCTTGTTTAGTAACAGTTACCATGCGGCCGTAAGTAATTATGGTTAAGTCGGTACCTTCTTCAATGATGCGAGATTTTCCAATAGGCACTAAATATTCTTCTACTGGGACTTCTCCTTTTAAGTTATATTCCAATTCATTCTCTAAAAAAAGAACAGGATTATTATTTCGAATTGCAGATTTTAATAATCCTTTGGCGTCATAAGGATTGGATGGAGAAATAATGATTAATCCGGGGATATTTGCATATAAAGCTTCAACACAATGCGAGTGTTGGCAAGAGACTTGTGCTGCCGCGCCATTAGGTCCCCGAAATACAATAGGAACCGAAAATCGATTTCCAGTCATATAGTGCATTTTTGCTGCATGGGAAATGATTTGGTCTGCAGCGACTAGCGAAAAATTCCAACTCATAAATTCAATAATTGGACGTAGGCCGGTTAATGCTGCTCCAATACCAATACCAGCAAATGCTGCTTCACTAATCGGGGTATCTAAAACTCTAGCAGCAGACCATTTATCTAAAAGGCCTTTTGTTACTTTATAAGCACCGTTATATTCTGCAACTTCTTCCCCTAGTATACATACATTAGGATCTCTCGCCATTTCTTCGTCAATAGCTTCCCTAAGTGCTTCACGAATTTCTAATGTAACATACTTAGGCATAAACACCTTCTTCGAGTGTCGCAATATCTGGATCTGGGTCTGTCTTCGCTTTTGCGAAAGCTTGTAAAACTTCTTCTTTACATTCTTGACGCATGGTTAAGAAATCTTCTTCTGATAAAATTCCTAATTGAATAAACCAATTTTTAGCAAAAAGAATAGGGTCTTTTTTGAATATATGTTGCATTTCTTCTTTACTTCTGTAGAGGTTCGGATCAGAAATAGAGTGTCCACGAAATCGTGCGCATAAGCATTCTACAATAGTAGGAAGACGGGTTTGTTGCATATAATTATACGCCTCTTTAAATCCCAAAAGGCAATTGAAAAGATCAAATCCCTGTAAAGTAAATGATCTGATTCCATAAGAAGATCCCTGAGATTCTCCTATAGGCTGTTTAGCAATAGCTCGCTTTAAACATGTGCCCATACCCCAGCCATTATTTTCTATAATTAGCATGAGAGGAAGTTGATGCAAGGCAACGAAATTTAATGTTTCGTGAAATACTCCTTGTGCAACGGCACCATCTCCAATAAACCCTAGGGAAATCTTGTCTTCTCCTCGGTATTTGATAGAGAATGCAGCTCCTGCTGCAAGAGGAATTTGTCCTCCAACAATACCAAATCCTCCAGGGAAATTTGGCCCACACATATGCATAGACCCTCCTCTGCCTAGAGCACAGCCAGTAACTTTTCCTAAGAGTTCTGCTGCAAGAGATTGTAGTGGAATATTGAGTAATATTGCTAAACCATGGCAACGATAGGATGAGAAGAACCATTGATGGATGCCTGTATTTGCTATAGTTGCTGTGGCAACGGCCTCTTGGCCTGCATAAGAGTGATAAAATCCTCCGACAAGCCCTTCTAAATAAGCTTCTTCTCCTCGTGCCTCAAATTCGCGAATTAGTAGCATTTGCTTAAGCATAGCTAAGCATTGAGGAACGCCATAGGTTTCAACAGCTGTTTTTACAATAGATATGTCAGTGGTTTGTGAGACAATATTATAGTGATTATAAGAATCGGGCATATCTTACATATAGTCTAAGTTTACTCTGCATTATAAATTCATAGATTTGAAAAGACAAGATCAAAAAAGTAATTAATTTTTTTAGAAAAATCTTTAATATTTACTGACTTGTACGCCTATTTGAATCGAAGGATAGATACATGGACATTAGGAGGCGAGGTAATCAGCATTGTTTTTATATTGAAAAAACAGATAGCTTGATGAGAAATTCCTATAGTCAGGATCCCAATAATTTCAAAAAAGGTGCTGAGCTTAAAAAGTTTTTGGATATTAAAAAGCAAATTATTACTTCAGCACGAGAATTTCAACATGAAAAACAAGTTATTGGGCATTGTCCAAACAAGATACAATGGCTTCCTTATAAAAACGAAGATCTGGAGGAGGCTAAAGAACTATTCACTACGCTAAAGTCTATGGATAGTAGATTAGCACAGTTATTTTTCTATGCCCCCAATTGTAGGATGGATTCTTGTTCCTTTATAGAAGTCATTAGGGAATATGAAAAGTCATTTGCTTTAGGTGGTATTTTATTACTGTACGGTTCTTTAGAACAACAAAGTAAATATATCCAAGATTTCAATCAATTAAACGCACTTCCTTTGTTAACGGGGTCCTCTGTATCTCATAGTTTATTCTGTTATTTATCTTACCGAGATTTATCTTTAATAGACTGCACGGATTTTTATGATTTAGGAAGAGAATTAGGAAAATTAGTAAGAACTTATGGGGTTTTTATTTCTTTGATTCTTCAAGAAAATATCAGTATAGATTTATTAAATTATTCTAATCTAGTCCAAGGATTACAAAGTTCAGGAAATATTCAGGGAAAGCTGTGTCAGTTTGATGTTACATCTACCATAATCACCACACCTAGTCCAATTGCTTTACGTTATAGTTTAGCTAATACAATTCGTAGTCTAGCGATCAACGTAGATTTCTCAAGTTTAAAGTTTATAGGATGTTCTATTTTTACAAGGCCTGAAACTACAGTGAAATTTTTAAATTATGGAGTAGAATGTTTTATATTTTCTAATCTTAAAGAACTTAAAATGGGTATAAAAACTTTAACATCACTGATTTCTTCTGGGAAAATTAGCCCGACTATTGTTAATAAAAACATAGTTAAAATTTTAATGCTGAAAAGACGCTTAAAAAAATACATACTTAATTATTAGAGCTTTCTGCTAAAGTTTGTTCTTCTATACTAGCTGGGGCCAATTGTTGCATCTTTTTTTCTAGACTACCTAAGCGCTCTTCTAATTTAGGCAAGTTACGTATTTTAGCAATTTGACGATGGATTTCTTGATAAGGACGTGCGGGAGCCCCACCGTAAATTCCAGGAGAATTAATAGATTTAGTTACCCCTGTTTGTGCCATCATAATGACATGATCCGTGATTGAAATATGTCCTGTGATTCCGGTTTGACCGCCTGCAATCACATGGTTACCTATTTTTGTAGAACCTGCAATTCCTACTTGAGCAACGATAACACAGTGTTTTCCAATGTTCACATGATGAGCGATTTGCACTTGGTTATCAATTTTTGTTCCTTCACCGATAATAGTACTTTTAAAGCGTCCACGATCAATCGTTGTGTTGGCTCCAATTTCTACATCATTTTCAATAATTATCTGACCTAGGTGTTTTAAATGTTTATGACGGCCAAAAGCATCGGTAATATACCCAAAACCACACGAACCTATTACTGCCCCTGGATGAACAATTACGCGTTTCCCTAAGACAGAGCGTTCCTGAATAGTTACTTTGGGATGAATAACACATCCCTCTCCTAAAATGGATCCTGCACCAATAATGCTTCCTGCACCAATAGAGGAATTGTCTTCTATACATACTTGTTGGCAAATCACTGCATAGGGTTCAATACATACATTCTTTCCGATGCGTGCTGAGGGGTGAATAATTGCTGTAGAGTGGATTCCTGTAAATCCTGAGTCAATAGATGAAATAAATAACTCAACACATTTTTGAAAAGTGACAGAAGGAAGTTCTGAAGCTATTAAGAAATTTTTATTTAGATGACTATACTTTTGAGCCTGAGCTTTTGATAGAATTATAGCACCAGCTCGTGTAGTCTTTATAAAACGAACATATTTTTCATTGTCCAAAAAGGTAACATGATGAGGTTGAGCCTCATTAATATCTTCTACACCGGAAATAAGAGTTTCTGTATTTCCTTGGACTTCAACTTGCAATAAATCTGCTAACTGTTGAAGCTTATAAACAAGCTCTTTAGACATAGAAAAATCCGTTAAATTTGCGGCAGTTTAATTATTTTTAAAAAAATCATCAAGAATTTTAATAACTTCATTTGTTTTATCGGAAGATCTATCAATAGATAAAACTACTTCATCATTGAGTATAGCTGTTAAATTTTCTTGTTCACGAACAATATCAGAGGCTTTTTTCACTTCTTGTATGAGCTTTTGCACTCGTTTCATGTGACTTTGGTTGATCATTTGATAGTATTGTGACTGTAGAGCATTATATTCCATGGAAAGTGATTCAAACTTTTTTCGTAATTCTTCGGAGGCTGTGCTTGAGAGACTCTCCATATAGTCTTCATCTTGTAGTCGATTGTAAATTGCTGTGAGTTCTTCTTCCATTTTTTCTGAATTTTTTGAAAATTGCTGTTTCATATTTTCAAGTTCTTCAGTTTCCTTTTTTCCTAGCCTGGATTCTTCTAGGCAGCGTTTTAAGTTCACAACACCCAATCTGCTTTCTAATGAGTTGATACTTTCAGAAGCCTGTAACGTGGCTGATGAGGCGATTAAAATTGAACAAATGGATAAACTTTTTTTCATTACTAACCTTTCTTAATATCTAAAGAAAAACATTATATAGCAAATATTGCTAGATTCACTACAGATAAGAATGTAGCAATCTTTTTAGAAAACACCTCCAAGAGCAAAAAAGAAGCGTTGGGATACGTCGATCTTTTCATTATTGAACATTTCTGTAGGACGGAATGGCCAGCCAAATCCTAACATGACGGGAACATTGTTCATAACATCAAAACGCAAACCAAATCCAGCACTACTACAGAGATTTTTTAGCTGAATAGTGTATTCTTGAAGTCCAACGAATCCAGAATCTAGGAATATAAAGGCACTTACGCTAGGTTGCGTGATTAGGGGGTATTGAAATTCTTCAGTAAGTAGTAAAGAAGATAAGCCTCCTTTAGGTTCTGTAGGAGAAAATTTAGGGCCTATCAGGAAGGGTTTATATCCACGAACAGTAGTTTCTCCACCCAGGAAAAAGCGTTCGCTTATAGGAATGCCGTCCATAGAAGTATCACTAAAAGGCTTGAGAAACTGAGCTTCTCCTTTAATTTTTAAAACGCCTTTTCTTGTTAGCTTTCTATAGATAGAACTATTAATAGATAACTTAGTAAAGTGATAGGACCCTCCAAGACCAGAAACTTCAAAACTTATACCCCCACGAATACCTGTTGTAGGATTGCGTGGATTATTTACTGAATCATAATTTAGGTTTATTCCAGCAGCAGAAACAAAACCTTTATTAGCATCAAGATCAGGGCCTACTTGATTTTTTTTCTTATGTAGACTTGTTTGACTACCACGGTAGTATAAGCCATACTTTAATTTTTGATTTAGAATATATGTAGTGCTGACATTGCCGCCATAAGTTTCAACAGAATAGTCTTTTGAAAGAGCCTTATTAATCGATTTGTCGAGTTCTACTCCTAAAATCCAAGGAGTGTTTAAGAAATGTGGCTTGGTCCATTTGAGCGTATAATCCGTAACCTTATCTCCGAAGTTGGCTTTTAAGAATAAATACTCACCACCACCACGTAAGCATTTTAATCCTTTAGAGAATAAATTATGAAGTCCTAATAGATGAAAGTTACTTTCTGAGAGTTCAATGCCTCCAAATAAATTATCTAGAGAACTAAATCCAAGAAATAACCCAAGATTTCCTGTTGTTGTTTCTTTAACTTCTATAAATATATCTCGATATTGCTCCGAACTGTTTAGTGGATCTAATTGTGAGCGCACAGTATAGACACTCACGCTCTGGAAATATCCTGTGTTTCTTAAACGTTGCTCTGTATCTTCAAGCTTTAATCTATTAAAAGAGTCTCCAGGAAATAGGCTACTTTCATGCAAGATAACATCATGTTTTGTATGTGTATTTCCAGTAATTTTGATTAAACCAACTTTATAAGGAGAGCCTTCACTAATTTGATAAGTGACGTCATACACAGGTCGTTGAGTGTGAGGCGAAAATACTACGTCGATATTTGTGTTTATGTAGCCGTATTTAGCATAAACATCTTTAATTTTTTGAGCTCCATCCCAAATATTATTAGGACAATAGATATCATTAGGTCCTGCGGATAATTGCTTTTCTATAAGTCGTTGGGGTAAGAGATCCAAGCCTTCAATATGGACGTGCCCCAGGGTATAAAGAGGACCTTTATTTACATTCATGCAAAGGACTATATTTCCTGAAGAGTCAACTTCTCTTTGAGGAGTAACCGTTGCATCAGCATACCCTAAATTATGTAGATAATTCGTAATAGCAAAGGTATCTTGCTCAACAATGTCAGGATGGTACAAACCACTTCCTGTAAACCAGCTAGTAGTTCTAGAATATTGTTTTGTATGAATGATTTCCTTAATATCAGATTTTTCTGAGCGATTGATTCCTCGGAATTCTAATTTTTTAATTCTACCACAAGGGCCTTCATGAATGTTTATGGTTATATCAACATAGCCGTAATTTTCATTATGATCTAATTCGTAAGCAATTTGAGAGTCGAAGTATCCGCGTTTAAGATAATAAAGGCGCAGTTCATCAAGATTTTTTAAGAATTTTTCTCTAGAAAATAGATCATTTTCATACAATTGCAATGTTTTAGTAATTTTATGTTGAGGAACAGCGACATTCCCAATAATATGGATATTGCGAATACAAGGTTTAGCAACAAGAACTAGAGAGATTGTGGTCTTGCCATTAGAGAAATCTACTTTGGGTTCTACTTTATCATAGTCTTTTGATAAATTACGCAAGTCCTCATCAAAATCTGTTTGAGAAAACAAAGAGCCTTGTTTGGTTTTTAATCTTGGCTGGGGGTGCTTGTTTAAAGAATTTTCACCTTTAGTTGTAATTGTGATGGATTCAACTAATGTATACCCTTCTTTGACAGTTTCTGTAGTAGCAATTAGAAGTAGTGGAGCTTGGATTAGTGCTAAGACAGTAAGCTGCAGAATAACTTTATTTCGCATCATGAACACTCGCAAGAATTTGCTCTAAGACAGAGAAACTTGTTTATTGAAGTAAGCACAAAAATAAGGGGTAGGATGTTTTTTCTCAAGATCTTACTCTTTTATAAGCTATAGAGAACCATATATCTTTTTAAAATTGTGTTTTTGCTTTAATAAGGGCTTCTTCCTGAAAATGCCCTGGCTAACGTGTTTGGATCTATATAGTCAAAAGACAAACCGATGGGTAAACCTAAAGCTAATCTAGAAATAGAAATATCTACTGATATGAGCTCTTGTTTTAGAAAAAGTGCTGTAGCATCTCCTTCCAAGGTTGCATCTAGAGCGATAATGATCTCTTTTGGTTTTAGTGTTTGTATACGTTGTTTTAATAACTGTAGCCTTTCATCTTGGATATGTTTTCCTGTGATGGGTGATAATAGTGTTCCTAAGATGAAGTAATGGCCACGGAAGACTCGAGAACGTTCAAAGGAAAACACGTCTTTGGGAGTGGCTAAGATACATAATATAGTTGGATCACGCGATTCTTGGCAAAAATCACAGGGGCTTTCTGGCAAATTTTTTAGACAAAAGCATGTGGGGCAGTGACAGCGGGAAGAGGCAATTTCCATAAAGGCTTGTCCAATACCTTGCAACTGTTCTTCATTCCATTCAAGCAATTCAAATGCTAATTTTTCTGCTGTTTTAAAACCTACTCCAGGAAGCTTTCTAAGCAGAGATATTAATTTAGATATATAACTTGGATATTTTACCATATTAAAGTTTAATTTATAATTTTTTCCACTCTGTAGGCATAGGTAAGAGTCTTATGCGAAATAAAAGTTAGAGTATAAACTCTTTGAATAGTATACTAGTTTTTTTCTTTATTTGTGGTTGTTCGTGAAAAAAACAAGAAAAGCATCTATTTGGGGCACGGGCTCTTATTTGCCCAAAAAAATTCTCTCGAATTTTGATCTTGAACATATGGTAGATACCTCTGATGAGTGGATAGTAACAAGAACCGGAATTAAGGAGCGACGTATTGCTGAGCCAAATGAATATGCCTCTATAATGGGGGCTGAATCTGCTCAGCGGGCTATAGAGAATGCAGGGATAAATAAAGATCAAATTGAGTGTATTATTTTTTCTACATCGGCTCCAGATTATATTTTTCCTTCGAGTGCCGCTCTAGCTCAAGCATATCTTGGTATCAAGGAAGTTCCTGCATTTGATTGTTTGGCGGCTTGTACTGGTTATTTGTACGGGCTTTCTTTGGCTAAAGCCTATATAGAATCAGGCATGTATAATAATGTTTTGTTGATTGCAGCAGATAAATTATCTTCATTTGTAAACTATGAAGACCGAAATACCTGTGTTTTATTTGGAGATGGTGGGTCTGCTTGTGTAATAGGTTTGAGTCGGCCCGGTGCGTTAGAAATTACTAACGTAAGTTTAGGGGCTGATGGTTCTCTAGCTGAGTTATTAAGTTTACCCGCTGGAGGAAGCCGTATTCCCGCTTCTAAGAAAACCTTGGAGGAGGGTAAGCATTTTATTGCTATGGAAGGGAAGGAAGTTTTTAAACATGCTGTGCGTCGGATGGAATTTGCTGCTAAAGATTGTATTGCTAAAGCAGGAATTGAAGAAAAAGATATTGATTGGTTAGTTCCTCATCAAGCAAATGAACGTATTATTGATGCAATAGCAAAGCGTTTCGATATTGACGAGAACAAGGTATTTAAAACGTTATCTAAGTATGGGAATACAGCAGCTTCTTCTGTAGGTATAGCCTTAGATGAACTACTGCATAAACATAACATTACTACTAATGAATACCTACTTTTAGTAGCTTTTGGTGGTGGGTTATCTTGGGGAGCCGTGATTTTACAGCAGGTATAGGATTTTACTTATGGATAAAAAAATAGCTTTTTTGTTCCCCGGTCAAGGTAGTCAATATGTAGGTATGGGTAAGGATTTAGTAGATATGTACCCCGAAGTTGCAGAACTATTTGCTTTGGCAGATGAAACTTTAGGGTTTTCTTTATCTTCAATTATGTATGAAGGCCCAGAAGAAGTTTTATTGCAAACAGCATATAGTCAGCTAGCTACATATCTGCATAGTTTATCAGTCGTGAAAATTATATCCTCACGTATGTCTATTGTTCCTTCATTAGTGTCTGGATTGAGTTTAGGGGAATATACAGCACTGGTCGTTTCGAAACGCATTTCTATTGTTGATGGTTTCCGTATTATTCATAAGCGTGCTCAGTTTATGAATGAGGCTTGTAAGCATCGTCCCGGAGCCATGGCAGCTATTGTGGGGCTAACAGCTGATGTTGTTGAAGAGAACATATCTAGTTTGGGTGATGGCATTTGGGTAGCTAATTATAATTCTCCCAAACAACTTGTTATTGCTGGGATACGTGAAAAAATAGAAGAAGCCATGCGATTGTTTATTGATTTAGGGGCGAAGCGAGCAGTTTTATTGAAAGTATCTGGAGCATTTCATACTCCTTTAATGCAGACTGCAGAGGATGAGTTATCTCCTTATTTATATAATTTGGATATGAATGATTCAGAGATTCCTTTTATTTCTAACGTTGTGGCAAAGCCTTTATTGGATACTGAAGAAATTCGTCAGTGTTTAGTCAGGCAGATGACTTCTCCAACATTATGGTATCAGAGTTGTTCTCAAATGGATACCGAAGTTGATGGATTTTTAGAATTAGGACCGGGTAAAGTTCTTGCAGGATTGGGACGATCTATGGGGATGAGTAAACCTATTAGGAGCCTAGGTACGGTAGAGAGTATCCAAAATTTTTTGATGGGGGGCTAATGAATCAGATTCTATTAGGGAAAAAGGCGATCATTACAGGAGGCTCTAGGGGGATAGGATTTGCTATTGCTAAACTTTTTGTAGAACAAGGAGCTGATGTAGAAATTTGGGGTATTAATGTAGAAAAAGGGAAGCACGCTGCTAAAGAGCTTTCTCAAATTGTAGATAGGCCGGTTACCTTTGTAAGTGCGGACGTGAGTAATTGTAGTTCCGTAAAAGAAGCTATGCAAGCGTTTCTCAGTAATCATGGTAGTATTGATATTTTAGTGAATAATGCTGGTATTACTCGAGATAACCTTCTGATGCGTATGTCTGAGGAAGAGTGGTCTTCTGTAATTAATACAAATTTGAATTCCCTTTATTATTTATGTTCCAGTGTAATTCGGCCGATGATTAAGGCTCGTTCTGGTTCAATAATTAATATTAGTTCAATAGTAGGAATTATGGGTAGCCCAGGACAAGCAAACTATGCAGCTGCCAAAGCTGGCATTATTGGGTTTAGTCGAGCTTTAGCTAAGGAAGTAGCAGCAAGAAATATTCGAGTGAATTGTATAGCTCCTGGATTTATTGATACTGACATGACTAGGGTATTAAATGAAGAACTGAAATCTAATTGGCTAAAAAATATCCCTATGGGAAGAATGGGATTCCCAGAAGAAATTGCTAATGCAGCATTATTTTTAGCTTCGCCTCTTTCTTCTTACATTACAGCCCAAGTATTAAGTGTTGATGGGGGCATCACATATTAAGTCGTGAATACTCTAGATTGGAAAATAAGCTTTTGTGATACTAAGTGATCATTTCTTATTAAGAATTTTTAAGTAATCGATTAGAAACATTAAGGAATATAGCTATGAGTTTAGAAGATGATGTAAAGGCAATTATAGTTGATCAATTAGGTGTAGATATCAGTGAGGTAAAGGAAGAGTCTTCATTTATTGAAGATTTAAATGCTGATAGTTTAGATTTAACCGAATTGATTATGAGCTTAGAGGAAAAATTTGCCTTTGAAATTTCTGAAGAAGAAGCCGAGAAGTTACGAACTGTGGGTGATGTTATCGCATATATTAAAATGCGTCAGGGTCAGCAGTAACATCGTATAATAGCTGCCTTTCTGGTGCGTTTTATTGCATTCGTAAGTAGAATTTTCGTTACTATAACGCACCACTTCTCTAGGATATCGGGTGCCTAAAGGTAATTTGTTTAGCATACTGCTCTAAAAGAGTAAGTGCTACCGATGGACATTCTTCTAAAATACTTAGGAATTGTCCTTTACTTAGGACTAAGGCTTTTACTTGTGTAATGGCTTCAGCATTGTATTCGCGCGGTTTATTATTAAATAAACTTTCTTCACCAAAGCATTCGTGTGATGAGATTGTAACAGATAGTGCTGCATTATTAGTAATTTTGACATAGCCTTCGGCAATAATATATACACTAAAGCCAGGCTGTTGTACAGAGAATATTTTAGCCCCAGGCTTAAAAAGCATAATTTCTGCTTTGTCGGCAATAGCTAGAAGAATATCCATATCTAAGGTATTGAATACCAGGCTTTTTTTTAGTAAGAAGGCTCGATCAATTAAATTCATAGGGATTCCTTTTAAATGGTAAAGGTGATGATGTCAGAATCATCTTTATTATAAGCCTCATGGTCTTCATTTGCATGAGTGTATAAAGGTACTGGTTGAAAATCTGGGTCAAAATGTGCTAGCTCTTCTTTTAATTGTCTAGAAACGAGTTTGTTTAAATATGAGGGAGAGTTTTCTATCATATTTAACAATTCTTTCAGAGTTAGAGGAATCACCCCCCATCTAAGATAATATTTTTCACTGCGCTTAGCCGTGTTATTAATAAAGGGCTCAAGTAGAGAAAGTAGATAGCTATCACAATTTTTTTCTAAGGATTCTAATGCTTGAGCTCTGGCTTTTTTATTTTTTCCTATTAAGGCGCGTATAAGAATATCCGAGTAGTCCATAGATCCCAGGATTCCTAGGAATGCGAGCATAAAATTGACTTCTGATTGATAATTGGACTCTAGAGTATTGACTAGTAGACTAAGATTATATCGAGGATAATAGCTTTGGATATAATTTTTATGATAGTCGTAAAAAATTGCTTTTAAAGCTCTAGCTTTCAGAATTTTATAAGCGTTCTTTTTTAACAGTTTATTATCAACTTTACATAGTGCTTTTACAGCAAGGAGCCGACAGCGATTATGGATATTATGGTCAGAAAGAATTTGAATAAATGATGCCGCTGTTTCTTTAGGGAGTTCTGTTATAATAGACTCTGCATATTTCCTAGACTTACTTTTTAATAATGCTGCTGTAAGTACAAATTCCTTTATATATAAAGAATCTAAGATAATACTAATTGTTTTTAAGAGGTAGTAACAGGCTTCGTCATTATCTGTATGATTTTTTAAAGCTTGTATAAGGTTTCTACAATAGGGCTTATGAGTTGCTCTAACAGAAGCTTCAATAGCTTTACATGTTTGTAAAAAGATTTCAGGATCTTTATTATCCAAAAATTCAATAAGGATAGGAAAGTTATCGGGATTTTTCTCTAATGTAAGAATGGTTAGACCAATGGACACGGCTTGTGTGTCCGAGGAGCTTAGGAGCTCTTTAAGTCGAGTATCTGCAAAATCGCGGTAATGGCCGCTAATTTCTTGACGACGTACTGTAAGAATGGCTGCCAAGAGCCTTTTTCCTGGTTGATCATATAGGTCTTCGGAAATATCTGAAATATGTAGTAGGTCATGTTCTGCAAAATATAGGTGAATCCCTGTGGCTATTACTGGATGTGGGGTGTTAGATGACCAGCGTTTTAAAAGTTCCAAGGTAAGAAAATCTTTAGCCCATAGACTATTTTTCAGCATTTCTATAGCTTTGAGTTTCCCTGGTAAGCTGAACTTATTCATGTGTATGAGTAAGCTGGGCAGCACGCTGCGGCTACCTAGATTTAGTAAATACTGAAAAGCAAAAATTTGGTTACGTTCATTTTGATGTTTTAAGTGATTTAGTAAAATGAGTTCGATTTGTCTCTTATCTTTTAAAGACATGGATTTTATCCATCCCTGTATAGTTTTTTTAAGGTGGATAGTTTGGGAGGATAAATTTCTTAAAATGGCTTCTGCGTAATATGAACGTAATAAAAAGGAAAAAATCACTGTAATAATGGCTATAAATAAACAAAGCCATTGACTAGAAGTAAAGAAACAGATTAATGCCCAAACAAACATACCTATTGGTTCAATAAAGCACTCTATAGCAATACGAATTTGATTTCGGATGTTGTTCGGGACGCCATAAATTAATAATTGTAAGTTATTATCGTCTAAAGCATAAGTGACGCCCTCTCTAGCAACCATACCTATTGTAGCTATGGTTATAGAGGTATTAAAAGACCAAAATAAAAATAAATTTAAAAAGCATAGAGGGGCGAATAGAATAATGTTATTTACACCAATATTTTTTACTAGCCTACCATAAATAAATAGGGCGAAACACATATTTACTAACGAAATCCATGAAGAGCATTTAGTTATATGTGCTGTAAGTTCATAGGGTGCCTTATTAGTGAAGTATTTTTCAAAAATTTGGAGGTAATTAAATTCTGTTGCAATAGCAAGTAATTGCATTAGAAAATAAAAGCCAAGTAAATAAAATGTATAGTGATCAGTTAAGCAAAGTTTTAAAGACCTGGATAGAGGGGGAGGATGTCCCGTATCTATGAAATGATCATGATCTTCAGACAATTCTTTCAAAGATTTTGATATATAGTGTATGATGGGGTAGCAACCTAAAAGAATGACAATGAATAGAATGAGAATTCGTTCTATGCCTATAACCTGGATTTGATTAACAATTCCAGCACCAACTGCGTCTCCCAGAAATATAATGGCATTAAATATGCTAAAGTGTCTTTTGGCATCTTGTAAATTAAAAAATTGATCTACAAATCCCCAAAAATTTGTATAAGCAAGAATAAGCAGGCTCCAGGAGAAGATCCTATAAAGAAATAGTGGAGTTCCTAGTGGATGGCTATGCGTTGAGACATAACACAATAAATAAAGGTTACAACCTATTATGCTGGTTATAGGAATCAGGAATAGGGATTTAGAAGAGATTCTTTTTTTAAATAAATTATAAAGAATCAATGAGGAAAAAACGCACAAAATAAAAGAAGAACTCAGATATGTAGCAGGGAGTATTTCTGTCCCTAAATTTTCAAGAAATAATCCTTCGCTGAGAGCTAATGTTCCATAACATCCCGTTCCCCAGATTAATCCTAACAATAAAAATAGGAAAACGCGCTTTTCTTCTCCTTGATGCAGATCTAATAACAAGCGTAGGGCTTTTTTCATAACAAACCCACCAAAGAAAATAATACTTTAACAAATTAAATTAATTAATTTCAAGGAGAGTTCTTTAATTAGAATGAATAAATATTATTTTAAAATTTAAAGGGAAATTCTTCTATGACAACCGGCTTATGATGACGGATTAGTGTAACACACAACACGCTAATTAAACAAATTACCGTAACAATAGATGCACTAACAATTGTCCAAATAGCATTAGAAGTACTTACTAAAATGGCTCCTACTTGTGGTAAGATTCCCACAAGGCCTAGGGAGGACAATACTATAATACCAATCGCTACTAAAGAAATTGCCAGTAAGCATGTGGCCAGAGCCATGGGGCCTGTGCAAAGAGTAGCAGGAGCTGTTAGATGTTGGAGTTTCGCTTTAATAGCGGAAACTTCTGTTCTTATTTCTGAAATTGCAGAGACATTATTTTGTGTAGTACGTATTAAATATGCTGGATCTCCGTAACCAGCAGTAGAGGGCAGGGGCATTTGTAAACCATATCCCATCTGATTTTGTATTCCAGCTAACGCAGATTGTAAACTCATTAAACTCTGCCTAAACTCATTTTGCAATAAAAAAGGATTTGAGGGAGAGGTGTCATTAGTTAAATCGGAGCAAACGGGATTCATGGGTCGATATTTCCTAATATTATGTTTGAGCAATAAACTTAAGCTACATTTTGTTTCGTTGATACATAAATGGTAGGTTGGCTTTTTAATAATGAGACAATAGATAGTGATGATAACACTAGTGTTGCTACAGAAGTACAAGAGAGAATAGGTAGTGATATACAAGCACCAATAGTATACATATTTAATAAAGAAACGAAAATAGGGAATCCACCACAGGCGGCTACTGCACATGCAATAAGAACAGCAATAGAAATTAAGGCGATAACTGTGATGATAACAGCCATAACTTTTGCACATAAACCTGGCGGAGTACATTTTATTACATACTTCATGCTAGATGATTTTTGAGGAAGGCGAGATCTTGCTGGCTCTTCAACTAAATCTACTAATAATCCTCCAACAGCTTTTAGAGAATCAGATAATTCTTCAACCTGTTGTTTTAGTTTAAAGAGATTGGCATCTGTAGTTGCTGATAATGCCAGAGCTGTTTCTGCTTTTCCTGAAAACTCTGAAAGAGAATTGGTTATGGTATTTACTTGTGTGGCGAGTTCATTTATTCTATGGCATGTTTGACGTGCACGATTATCCATACTAACGAGTACGTTAGTTAATGAAGTGCCATTTTCCAAGTTGTTGCATGCAGGAGCAGACATACTTCTTTCCTTTTATTTCCGAGGAAATTTTCAAATCAATAAAATCGTATCTTAAAGTAAGAATTTATATCAAGGTGCTAAATTTTATTTTTTAAATTATGCAATGAAAATTGTTTAAAAAGTTTTTTATTTAAGGACCATAAAATAATTAATCCAACTGACCACTGCAAAATTAAACTTGATAAACTATATGCTGAGAAAGGGTTCCACCAGTAGCTACCGTCTTTAGGGAATAGTCCTTCGTAAAAGCACCAACAAAGTAATAGTATCCCCTCAATGGGTAGTAAATATTTTACCATAGAATCGAAAGTACTATTGAGGTGGATATCATCGGGAACAGAATAAATGATTTGTTTTTTTAACCGAGGTAGGCCATAGGTGATTGCTGCGTAGATAATGATAAGGCCGTTAACAATTAATCCTGTCCCCCACACAGAATCTTGATTAGTAAATATAGTAATACTTAGGGAAGAAGGGACTCCGAGTAAAAAAGCAATAATTGTAGCTACAGACTCTGCTATATGTTTTCTCATCCCTAGCTCGGAGAGAGTTTGGGATAAAAGGAATAGCATGGAGATCATAGAAGATAGGGAGGCAATAGCAAAAGCTAGAAAAAAAATAGAACTGAACATAGCAGGTAAATAGGAAGCTCCTGGAATTCTAGTAAAAAGTTCGGGTAAATAGATAAATGCTATCCCTATATTTGAAGCTCCTGAACCTTGTTGTAATTGCGTTGTTCCTAAGACATCAAGAGAAGTACAAGCGGAAAATACAATCACTCCCATAATTAAAGAGACTAAGTTATTAGCAATTGCTGTCAAAGCTCCATTGGATACTATACCTGTTTTTTTAGATGCAAATCCCGCATATACTAATAACAATCCCCATCCAGCACCTGTATCCCAAGCATTTTGTATTAATGCTTCAAGCCATAATTTATAGTTGGATAATGCAGACCATTCAAAGCTGAAGAGCTGTTTAATTCCTTGCATAGCATTAGGAAGGGTTATAGCGCGTAAAAAAAGAATCAGTGTGCAGATAAAAAAGGAGGGGATTAAGATCTTATTACATCTTTCAATTCCTTCCACAACTCCCTTGCGAATGATCATATAGGCTAGAAGTAGGGATAAAAAGTGAAATCCTAGGGGGAACGCGCTTTGATAGTGAGATTCCCATAGATGAACAAAATTATTTCCCGCATAGATTTTTCCAGAAATAGAGTAGTAAAAATAACTCAAACCCCAGCCAACAATGTTGGAATAATACGCTAGGATACATGTCGTAACAAGGGTAATAAATCCTCCTAACCATGCAGATTTAGGGCCAGATGTTTTAATCAAAGCACCTATAGGAGACTTTTTAGTTAATTTTCCTAGAGCAAGTTCGATAAGAATTAACGGAATGGACCAGATAAATAAAAAGAGAAGCCAGACGATAATTATAGCTCCATTACCATTTTGTGCGACAATTCTAGGGAAACGCCAGATATTTCCAGCTCCAATAGCGATTCCCATCATGGAAAAGATAAAACCTAATCGAGAAGAAAATTGGATACGGTCTTTCATAATTCATTTGCTTTAATTTTTTTGGACAAGCGCTTGTTTGTAATATTGACAACGCAGCAATCAGACCAAACGTTTAGAGATGTTTCGATCATATCAAGCATGGTATAAAAGGGAAGGATGAGCCCTAGAATATCGAGAGGGATATTCATAGATGTGAGCAAAGAGGAGGTAAGAAAATAACATCCCATAGGAACTCCGGCATTACCTACGGCACATAGTGTTGCAATAAAAATCCACCCAATCATGGAGAATATAGAAAATGTCATACCATAAGAAGTACAAATGAAAAGGATAGTAACTAAAATAAAGGCTGCACATCCATTCATATTAATTACAGAACAAAGAGGAAAGGCTAGACGAGATAGTGAGGTGTGAATACTGAGCTTTTCTTCAGCCAATTCCATTGTGAGAGGAAGTGTGGTTGTTGAAGATTTTGAAAAAAAAGCTGTGATTAAAGCAGGCGACATAGCTTGTGCTATGCGTTTAGGGGATAATTTATTTGTTTTTAATAGCATGGGCAGGATGATAAGCCCTTGGATAAGATTTGCTCCTACTATGCAAATAAGATACTTACTGAATTTAATTAAATTCCCTTGGCTTTGAGAGAGCTCTTTATAAAGTAGAATAGAGAAGGCAAGTGTTGCGGGGAGTAATAATTTAAGAACTCCTTTAGCAATATTTAATAAAATAGAAAAAAACGTAGAGAAGAGTTTGTGGGTGTACTTTCTTTCTTCTTCCTGAAGAAACAAAGAAGAGACGCTTAGTATGGCAGATAAAAATGTTGCAGAGAGCACGTTATTTTCAATAAACGGCTCTAGAATATTATTAGGAATTGTTTTTGATAATATTTCGATGTAACTTGTAGCTGAAGATCCGTGGTTAGTGAGTAAGCCTTTTTTTAATGGCATTGTGGGGTGAATTAATAAAAATAATCCTAATCCTACAGTTGCGGAAATAACGGTGGTTAACAATGTATAGTATAAAGTTTTTTGCACAACAGACAGCATAACCTTACAGCTTTGAATAGAAGTAATTGTTGAGCCAATACCGAAAAATACTAGAGGAAGGCTTAAAAATCTTAGGAATTTTAAAAAAAATCCTGATACAATTGCTGCACTTTGAAATATGAAGTCGCAATTTAAAGCACCTAAAGCCAGCCCGAGTATGATGCTGGTTAATAGCATGGTAGTATAATTTGGTTTTTTAAGTTTCTTGCTCATGGGTGTTGCTAAGTAATTTTAATAAAAGAATGAGATGAGTATAATATTTTCGAGAATTTTTCTTTGAAAACAAAATGAAACTTTTGAACAATATTCAACATGTCTTTTTTTAATTTGTCTGAAGTTAATGCAAAATTAGTTCCTCTTAACTTTAAGAACATAGCGAATGCGGAAAAGAGTTTATGGAAAGAGAAGTTTTGTTCTCACGTTATTCCTTCTCTTAGTCCCTATGTTAATGTTGAAAGATATTCACCCAGTTATTCCTTACGTATTGCTTACATAGCGCTATCACTGTTAGTCACTTTAGCTTTATTAGCTACATTAATAGGCTCTCTGCAGTTACAAGTCTTTAGTATAACAGGTATTTCTATATCCATAGCTGTTCTTCTTCCCCTTATTCTAATAAGTGGGGGCATCTACGTTCTTTATCGTCTTAGTCAAAAAGTTGACGTCTTATCTGGCACGGTAATAAAGCCTTTTGGAGAAAGGCATTGGGTTCCCATGCCTTTAAGTTTTTTTACAAAGAATAACTCTGGAGTTCTTTGTATGCTAGATAGAGGGGGATATGCGGATTTATCTACTTTAGATTCGAATGATTCAGGTGTAGCTCTTGTCTATCAGTATCCAGGAGAAGTAGATATGCGAGTTCCTATGTTTCTTTTTCCTTTGATAGCCGCACCTTTTGTTGCTATTTTTAGGATATGTTACAATCTCATCCGTTTTTTAGTTATTCCTTTTTATATTCTGTTGCAAGTATTTGTACAGTCCTTTAAGAGTAATTCTAAAATCCTGGAGTGCGATAGATTTATAGCTAAAGATATTGCTCGTGAAATGGGAAGATCTTTGGCTAACGCTCTGCGAGCACCTTTCTATGCCACTGCTTCTATGATAACAGTATTGTATGGATTGCTTAATCCTTTATCTGGTCGTGTTGCCTACTCTTGTTTGGAGAGGGCATGGAATGATGATGTGATTCGTTCACGGGGTATTTGGTTAGTTTGTCCTGAGCATAATTTCCAATTTGAAGGAGGGGGTAGCCGTCTTGGCCTTGGGCAATTTAGTTATTATTTAATGGGCTGCTTCCAACCTTGTGCATTGCTATACTTTAAGGATGGAGAAATCGTTTATGGGACTCGTCCGTCATCTCAATATTATTCTGGGCAGGAACTTTTTGTATATCCCGGACTATCTATAGTACAAGAATCTGCTGTCCATTCTGTCTCTTAAGTAGAGACATATCTTCATAGAGTACTTGGGTATAAAATACTTTTAGTTGGTGTTTAAATACTTTATTATCTGATTGCTTTTTCTTATAATGAAATAGCTCTATGTTCTAAGAAGATAGAGAATTAGTCAGGCTTCCTGATAAAAAGAAGGCCAGAATGTTGTAGTAAAGCAGATAGAAGATGGATTTACCTCTCATTTTTATTTCTTCTGCAATGGAAGATTTCAAAGCTTTTGAGGAATTAGGTTGCTCGGATAAAGTTATCAATTTTTTGCTTTCTGAGCTAATTGACTTAGACAAATCTAAAGATATGAGTGAGGGCTATGTGGCTTTATCTGAAAGCCTATTAATGCTTACTCGGGATCATATTGCTATTTTAAAAAGAGTGATCTTTTATGGCATGTATTATGGGGTTAAAACCAAAGATTCGCGTATTCTTCATGCGGCTTTAACTTATATAGATCTGCTATTTAAGCAATTAGGAATTAGCTCTTCCGATAGGTTATCTTTATGTTCTGCTAGAATTTGTGCAAATTTTGAACTATTTTCTTTAAATGGTGATGAACGTTGTCTTACTCAAGTAGTAACGAATCACCGTATAATTGATCAGTTACTAGAAATTCATCCTCATTTAGAGGAGCATTTTGGTTGGGAGCATTTTCAGTTTGGAATTAGCAGTGAAGAGCGCTCCCCTTCTGCAACAGCACGTGTATATGAGTCGCTAGGAAGAACATACTTATTTTTATATCATAAGGAGAAATTACAGGAGCTTTTAGTTAAAAGTTGTCGTTGTTTTATGAGGTCACTTAAGTTTGCTCCAAATCAAGCAGGTGTACGTTCAGATTACGCTGAATGTTTACAAATTTTAGGTTTACATTCTGGGAAATCCTCCTATATACAGCAAGCAATGGAACATTTGTCTATAGCAATTTTCTTAAGTTTTAATCGTGATTCCGATGATCGTGCGTATGAAAATTACCGTTATAATTATGCTGTAGCTGCAGTCAGACTATTCGATCTTACATATGAAAAAGAGCATTTTTATCAAGCAAATAGAATTATTTATCAAACTATTCAGGCCTGCCCTCAGTTTTCCAAACTTTGGATACTTTGGGGTGAACTGTTACTTCGCTCTGGATGGCTAAATAGTAATATGAAGTATATAGAACTAGGTTTGGATAAGCTGTCTGTAGCTCAGAAAAAAGGGGGGGACCCTATTGTGCTTTCTTCGCTATTAGCGAGTGGGATAGCTATGTTAGGACTGTATTTAGATGAGCCAAATTTATTTAAGGAAAGTCGTATACGCCTACTTGCTGCTATGAAGACTTTCCCAGGGAATTTTTCTTTGATTTATGCTTTGGGCATTGTTCAGCTTTGTTTTGCTTTATATTTTAGCGATGATGCGCACTTTTCATCCGCTGCCTCTTGTTTTCGATCATGTATTGATAGAGATGCTGGAAGTATTAATAGTTGGCAAAAACTGTTTGATGTATATTTTGCTTGGGGAGTAAGGAAAAAGAGTCCTTTGCTGCTTCAAAAAACTGTCAATGTAGTGAAGCGAATGTGTGATTTACGCCCTGAGGTATTTTTGTTTTGGAGTGATCGTGGGCTTGCCTTACGTTGTTTAGCAGAGGTAACTATAGATCCTGTTTACAAAGAAATTTATTTAGAAGAATCCTTACTATATTACCGTAAAGCTTGGGATCTTAGCCATCGCCCGGAAATTCTAGAGCTCTGGGGGCATTCGTGTTACTTATTAGCAGATCTTCAGCAATCTCAGAAATATTATGATGAAGCCCATATGTTATTATCTAGTATAGATGAGGAAAAATTGTCTTTTCGAGCTAAGCTCCTTCTTGCTTCTACTCTTCTTGGAAAAGGAGAATTACTGCAAGATAAGGATTTGGTTGAACAGGCATTAGTAATTTTAAATACTTTACTATGCGATTCTTCTGATCAACAAGAAGAAGTATTACTCTTATTAGGTAAGGCATGGTTATTTTTATTTTGGAAACGTAACTGTTTTGAATCAGAAAAGCTAGTTAAGATGTATTTAGAGCAGTCTATTGCATTGGGATGCAGTGAGGCTTATTATACCTTGGCTAGATTTTATGCTGTAAAGAAAGAAATAAATCTAGCGTGGAATATGGTGTTGCGTTCTGTAGATTTTGGCTTTAAAATTACAGAATCACGTTGGGTAAATGATCCTTATTTAGCAAATTTAAGGGCAGGTCGTGCTTTTCATGAAGTCATGGCAAGTCAAAGGGGCATAAGCTGTGGTGGGAGAACAAAATAGAAATGAAGAAAAGTTAGATGCGGCTTTAGGCTCTGGGAACTTGATGGATTCAAAAACGAGTCACCTAGATGATGAGCTCAGTTTTAAACTTGAAAAAGTATTTACTTGTTTATCCACAAGTATCCACTCTCATGATCTTTCTAAGATTGTTAGTGAGTATCATCCTATAGATTTAGCTTATGCCGTTTCTTGTTTACCTCCAGATTCTAGAGCTATTCTTTATAAAAATCTTTCCTGTATGGCTGCTAGAGTTGCATTTATTATTAATACAGATTCTGCATCGCGTTGGGCAATTTTTCGAAAGCTTACTGATATGGAGGTTTGTGCTTTAATTGACCAAATGCCTCCAGATGAAGCTGTTTGGGTATTAGATGATATTCCTGATCGTCGGTACCGCAGGATTTTAGAGCTTATAGATTTTAAAAAAGCTTTAAAAATTCGTGATCTGCAAAAGCATGGTAGAAATACTGCGGGAAGGCTGATGACAAATGAGTTTTTCGCATTTTTAATGGAAACAACAGTACAAGATGTTGCGGCCTGTATTAGAAGCAACCCCGGAATAGATTTAACGCGCCTTGTATTTGTTTTAGATTTTAAGGGAGAATTACAGGGAGTAGTTACCGATCGGAGCTTAATTATTAACCCTCCCGAGATTCCTCTAAAACAAATCATGAATCAGGTAGAGCATAAAGTTTTGCCTGATGCCACTCGAGAAGAAGTAGTTGACCTTGTAGAGCGTTATAAAATTGCAGCACTACCTGTAGTAGATGAAGAGAATTTTCTTATAGGTGCTATTACTTATGAAGATGTAGTAGAAGCTATTGAAGATATTGCTGATGAAACCATTGCACGTATGGCAGGAACTACAGAAGATGTGGGATATCACAGCTGCCATGTGGTTCAGAGGTTTCTTTTAAGGGCTCCTTGGTTACTAGTAACTTTATGCGCAGGATTGGTTAGTGCTTCTGTGATGTCGTACTTTCAGAAAATAGCCCCCTCTCTACTAGCTTTAGTTATTTTCTTTATTCCTTTAATTAATGGGATGTCTGGAAATGTGGGAGTACAATGTAGTACAATTTTAGTACGAAGTATGGCAACTGGAACTCTTTCTTTCGGACGTCGTCGAGAAACAATCTTTAAAGAAATGAGTATAGGCTTATTAACAGGAGTAGCTTTAGGAATTCTTTGTGGGTTAGTTGTTTATCTTATGGGATTCATGGGAATGAATTTGTTTGCTGGAGGATTGCAATTAGGGGTGACTGTTGCTTCTGGAGTTTTAGGCGCCTCACTCACGGCGACAACTCTTGGAGTTCTTTCTCCATTTTTTTTTGTGAAGCTTGGTGTAGATCCCGCTTTAGCTTCAGGCCCCATTGTAACGGCACTAAATGACATTATGTCGATGGTAATATTTTTCTTAATAACGGGATTATTAAATTTTTTCTTTTTTAGTTAACATTTTAATTTTTTGTTTTTGTAACAGGTTCTTATTCATTCTGTAATTGATTCGCAAGGTCTTAGAAATCAGCATGATGTAACAATAAATTCTCGGTACAGCCGGTTTGTATCCAGAGATGTTATCATTGTAGTCATTTGTAGCTCATGTATCGCAATTATTGCTATTATTGTTGCAGTACTTGTCGGTGCTAATGCGCTATCTAGTACTATAGCTGTTATGAGTTTATTTAGCTTTACTTTGATTACATGCTTATCTGGCTTGGTTCTCATTGCATTTTTAAATTCTCAAAAACAGCTGTTATCTAAGTTGGTCCTTTCTAATGACATGGAGTTTTCTAAGGAAGAGAAGGAGTTTTTACAAACTTTAATCGATTTGCCTACTAAGGCAGACCCTGAAGAAATTGAAACGACGTATTTAAATGAAAAAATAGAAGAACGTGTGTTTATTCAGGGGAGGTATTATCGAAACACCTCTGATTATAAGCATAATGTTGCTGAAAGGGTAGCAAATTTAGAAAAATTATTGGAAGAATATGTTCAAACAATGATAACAGCTCTTCTACATGATTCTAGAGAAGAAGGGTTATCTAGAAGGATTTTGAAGGAAATCCAAGATTTATTTGTTCCTAAATTGTCTTTTAGACATTCTAAGCTCACTCTATTCTACTATTTAAATAAATGGAGCGAATTGCTCCAAAAGCATTCTTGTGCTGATTTTTTAATTCTTATTTTAGAAAAACCTGAAATCAGTTGCTCTATTGTTGAGCATGTGATGAATCTTTCTAGTGCTTGGGGAGCTCAGAAAGGGATTTCATATTTAAAGTCAATGCTTTGCTCATTTAATTTATGGATGTTTGGCTTTTTCCTTAGTGAAAATTATAAAGAGGTTATAGAAGAATATAACAAAGATCTTCTTACTGAAGAAGTGCGCTTGTGTATAGAAAAGGGGAACTTCGTTCAATTAATTTGCAAGCAACTACCCACAGAATTACTTAATAGGTTTATTAGTATATTGCCAGTGCCTCTAGAGGCTTTGGCTATATCAGAGTGTTATGCGGAGCATCCTGGGATAAATTCTGAGGAATATGTAAATAATGATCCTGCATTAAGAATGCTAATGGATGAACTGAATTTGCACATAGCATTTTGTTTAGATTTGCCTTCGGTATCCTCATGGAGTTTTAAATTTGTTTTAGCGAAAAATTTATCGTCACTTTGGGAGTTCTGTGCATTTGTTAGGAAGCATCAACAAACCTTGCTGAAGAATGTATTTTTATTAATTGAGTTTTTACATAGTCATAAAAAGTACCAGAGTCTTATTAGGGAGATTCTTTCTAAAGCTATGCCTATTTCTTCTTGGAAAGCTCTGCTTCAACCTTTGGTTAGCGGTATGTTTAGAGCGGGAATAATTAATCATCGTGAACTTAGAGTTATGGCGAGTCATTTAGGAATTCACTTGCTGGATTTAATGGAAATCATTTCTTCAAGTCATTTTTTAGAAGAATTACTTCCTGAATTGTTTACAGAAAGCTGACCTTCTTTTTACGATTTTCTCTATCTAGAAATTAAAGAAGATAAGCAGTTTTTAATAAAAACTGCTTATAGCGTCCTTATGTAGAAGATTTAGTCCACTTATTATGGGTGTAGTAGATACCAAAAGGTATTAAGCAATTGATTAAAAAGGCTAGAAGTAAAAATAAGGAATATCTGATTTTACTTGCTTCGGATAGTTGTATAATTTCTTGAGGGGGAAAGAAACTAACCCATAAAGCAAATAAGCATGACACAATTCCTAAAAAGGAAAGTATACAGATGCTAGAAAAGTTTCCAGGTACAGAGTAGAGGCGTTGCGCTTTAGGTTCTTTAATTCGAAGAACTGGGCCAGAAATGAATAGACAGATGTACATAGCTAGGTACATTTGAACGCTTAAAGCACTTAAAATCCAATAAGCTAAATCCGCAGAATCTAAATACAAAAAGATTAAAGTAAATATTGTAACTACAATAGCTTGAAATAGCATAAGGTTGGTAGGAACATTTTTTGAGTTAACCTTTTTAAATTTTTTAGGAAGGCAGTCATTTTGCGTGGAAATAAATAGTCCCTTTGTTCCTGCAAACATCCATGCATTGAGTTCCCCCAAAGAACCGGTAATTGTCATTATAACAATAACACTAGTCATCCAAGAGAGGTTATATTTATCAAAGAAAAGAGAAAATGCTCGAATAAGTCCAGAAACTAGACTAATTTCTGTTTTAGGAATCACGATAGCAATGGATAGAGATCCTAGAACTAAAATAGCTAGTGTAGAAATAGCCCCTATGCACATTGCTTTAGGATAGTTTTTCCTAGGGTTAATCATGTCAGAAGCTAGGTTGGCATTCGCTTCTAGTCCACAGAGAGCGAGTAACATGCCTGATAATAATACTAATGAAGACATGCTATTAATGTTAGGCACCACGTCTTTCCAAGTTAAGGAAATAGCTATAGGATTTCCCGAGATAATCCAGAACGTAGCTAAAGATACTAAAATTATCCCAGGGACCACAGTCCCTACAATTACACATATAGAGCTAAATAATGCTGAAGTATTAATCCCCAGAAAATTAAAAAAAGTAAGTCCCCAAAAGCCAGAGAGAATAATCGAAGCTAAATAAATCTTATTGTGAGCTAAGGCAGGATTGATTTTGTATACTAAAGTACTGGCTATGAAAGCTAGCATGGCGGGGTACCAAGTCATGTTATGAAACCACTGCATCCATATGGAAAAGAAGCCCCACCATTTTCCTAAGGCGTCTCGTGTCCACACGTAAATTCCTTGAGGTTTAAATGAAGCTAATTCTGCTGAGATGAAAGCATAAGGGAGCATAAAGCAACTGACGGCAATAGCATAAAATAAAAGTGTAGATAAGCCGTGTTTTGCTGTTAGCGGGAGATTTCTTAAACTAATCACTACTGCTAAAGACAACATTCCTACTGTGAATGTGCCCAAGGGCTTTGAAGATTTTGAATGGGTATGCATAAAAAGCCTTTCTGGTTACGCTATTGTAATATTGGGGTCCAAATAAATATCTTGAATTAAGTTGAGTAATTGTATGCCTTCGGCAAGTGGTTTTTGAAAAGCTTTTCTACCTAAAATTAACCCCATACCTCCTGCACGTTTGTTAATTACAGCAGTCTTTGCAGCTTCAGAAAAGTCATCTTTTCCTGAAGGACCTCCTGAGTTAATGAGACCCGCTTTACCGCAGTAATTATTTAGCACTTGATAACGGCACAAATCTATTGGATGTAGAGATGAAAGCTCTGAGTACACTCTATCATCAGTTTTACTAAAGTTAATAGCTTTAAATCCTCCCTGGCATGTGGGGAGTTTTTGTTTAATGATGTCTGCTCCAAGGGTAACTCCCAAGTGATTTGCTTGACCAGTTAGATCTGCAGCTGAGTGGTAGTCTATGCCGTTAACAATAAAGTGACTATTTCTTAAATAACACCAAAGTATTGTTGCTAACCCAAGTTCTCTAGCTCTAGCGAATGCTTGAGAGACAGTTACAATTTCTTGAGAAGAGGTTTCTGAGCCAAAGTAAATGGTAGCTCCTACACCAATAGCTCCCATAGAATAAGCACTTTCTACCTGACTAAAGAAAATTTGGTGATAGGTAGTTGGGTAAGAAAGAAGTTCATTGTGATTTAGCTTTAAGATAAAGGGAATTTTGTGAGCATATTTTCTAGATAGTAGGCTAAGAACTCCGTACGAAGAGGCTACGGCAGAACATCCGCTTTCTATAGCGAGCATAATAATGTTTTCAGGATCAAAATATATGGGATTAGGAGAAAAGGAAGCTCCTGCTGTATGCTCCACACCTTGATCCACAGGAAGAATTGAGAGATACCCGGTATCAGCAAGGCGTCCATGAGAAAACATGGTTTGTAAAGATCTTAGCACTCGATTATTTCTATCAGAATTGGAAAAAACACGATCAACAAAGTCCTTAGAAGGAAGGGTAAGAGTTCCCTGTGGAATGCATTGGCATGTATAATTTAATAAGTTGTCAGCATCATTTCCTAATAAATCGTAGATATTCAGCATAGAGCTCTACTCCCTAAAATCATAGTAACAATGCTAGTTTGAAGGGAATCGCTACGATTTGTCAAGAATCTTTATAAAATAATCATTAGAAGTGATTAAAAATTTTTTCCATTTTAAAATTTTAATATTTTATCATTATTTAAATGAAAAGTTTATTTTCTTTTATTTTGAAGGTTAAAACATTAAATGCGCTCAGATTCTTTCTTATCCCAGCCTGTAGTTGTTGATGCTTATAAAGGTACTGATCACGCACATGTAGTTCGTAGTATAAGACAGGCTCAAATTATTGGCTTAGTCACAGGAATTGTTGCCTCGATTCTACTACTTACAACACTATTATTGTTAATTATTCCCTCCATACCTGTAGCGTTCCCTATTATTACAGGATCAGCTCTGCTTGTATTCACAGCAGTGTCCCTCGTTTCATTTGCCTCCTATTTTATTAAGGTTAGGAATGTGCTGGCGGATCTTGGAGAAGCTTCTGCGGATTTAAGAGAGTGCTTTGTTAACTGTGCTTTAGATTTAGCACAGAGTTTGAGTTACCAGGAATTCATCCCTAAACAAGTCCAGAAAGTTTGCCAATCTTCACCTGGAGAGGAAATTTCTTCTCCTGAGTCTCCGTCTTCTTCTTTAAATGAACACTTGGATACTTCTGAGCAATCCTTACCTGCACCTGTTACAACCGAAGACATTGTTTCGGAGGTATCATCTGGTATGGAATCAGCAGGGGCTGTGGTTGAGAACTTATTTGTGACCAATTTGCATCAACAATTATTGAATTTATTTCAGAAAGATCAACTGTTACCAAGTCTTGAAAAGCTTCCGAGATACAAGAAGGAACAAGGTAAGGTTAATAAACAATTTTCCTCTCTTTGTATTGGATTGACTCAGTTTATTACTAAATTACATAAGGGAGAGTCCCCGGTATCTCCAGTAGAAGCTGTATCGATGTTTCTCCCTCCCTTAATGGGGTGCGGCTCTCACTCTGTCCTACGTATTACTTGTAATGCCCGAGATCTATTTTCTAGTTCTTCACTGGGGGGAATTTGGTTTCAAAATCTTCTCACTAAATCAAGTGAAGGGCGATCCCTGCTTGATTTTTTGCAAACAATAAAATCGCTACTATCACCTCATAATCTACAAGTTTATCTTTCTTTATTACGACTTCTTAACTTTTTGCTAAGTGGGTGGTGCTTATCTGATTGTAGTATGTATCCGTACATTGTAGGTTCTATTCAACAATTGCCCATATCGGCCGAGCAGCGTAAGCGAGTGATTGAATTGTTAGCATCAGGAAATATTATAGGGGCTCTATGTTTTTTACATGGAAATACGTGTGATAGATGGCAAGATGTTTTAGTATTGTCAATCAAGGAATCGAGTCAAACTAAGATTCCTATAGAGCATATAGATTTAGCTTATATGCGTAGTAATAGTGGGCTTCAGTTAGAGGAGTCTGCAAGTAGTGAAGAAAAAGAGGAACTGTTATGTGAATTGCAGAGGCTATTACAAGAACTAGCCGTTTTATGTCCAGATAGTTTATTGAAACTAGTGTCCAATATCAATATGAAAAATTCTCCTTTAAAAAAGAATCTTAGTAAAATCATAAAATGTTTTAATAAGCTATTTTATGGAAAGTCGTCTAACTTGTTTAATAATGCTCTCTCTGTTATCTCAATCATGCGTAATTTAGAAACACTCCAGTCGCGTGTACAATCCTATTTGCCTTATGCTGGGAAAGAATCGATAGACATCGTGATCTCAACATTGATTTTAGGCAGGTTTACTGGGGGAGTCTTTAGTCGAAACCAGATGTCTCTTTTGGCACAGATTGTAAACAAGACCCCAAAGGAATTAGAAGAGATGATTTTGAAAAGAAAGATAGCTAAGCTATTATTTCCATCCTTACTTAGTTGATATTGATGGTACTTAGTAAAGTGAAGATGATGTTGTGTTATTTCTCCACCGATAGAAATTCAGGTTTTGAGAACACTCTCCTTTAGAGACCTAAAGACAATCTCCCTTCTGTTATTGCGCAAATTCTTAGGAAGGTGCATTAATAAATGCTATGCGAAAGTTTTGCGTTACTAAATATTCACAAGAAGCGTTTTAATCTATTTTTTTAGTATAATGAAGCTACTCTTCAATTGAGTGATATGCTGTTAAGTTAGTATCTAATCACTATTCTATCTTTGTATGACAAAGTGTATAGTTATATCATTTAATAATTTTCTTTAGTTTTAATTCTTTTTCTTATATGATTTATTTGCTTATTCATTAAGTGTCAGGTTTTTTTTAATGTCTTCTAATAATCTAGGGCCTTTAGCGCCTTTAGGGGCACCTTTTCCGCCAAAATTATTTCATTCAAATTGTTTAATGAATCTCTTTGGAGCCATTCCAATAGTAGGAATATTTGTAGGATCCCAAAGGATTTTAGCTATTTCACAATACTATGATAACTTAAATAAAGAAGGGATACGAGTATCTCAAGTAATTATTAAGTCATATGGCGATTGTTATATAACAATGAATGCTAATGCATATAAAACCGGTCACTATGTTAGAGGAGTTTTAGAAATTACTGGTTTAGGAGTTATTTTAGTTATCTTTGAGTTGGCTCTCAAACTATTTTGTTGCTTAGTAGCGGGTGTATGTGCTGTTTTAGCAATTCCTTTGATAAGTGTTATGGGCTTAGGCGGTAGTATTATTTTGGTTATACAAGAGATTTTCTTTAACACATTAAAGAAGGTGAGTTTGGATAGTTAGACTTACGATTTATAGGGTGTTCTTAGTGAGCCATTTTTCGCCTTGTATTTTCATTAATGTCTTTTTAAGAAAAGGCTGAAATAACCTTTTCAAGGTGATATTGACTTTTTTCATATGGGAGATTATAAGACATCCTTTATTATACAGCGTATAATTGAGCAGTGATGTTGCCAGGTACGTTCATGTCTCCCTTCTTAAAACAAAAGTCGCTGAATAGCACAAAAGTTTCAAAAAAAACTGCTTCCCCAATTAAACATGCAAAGCATTATTTACATGGATACTTGAAAAAAATAGAACGTATAGTTGCAGCTAATCCTCAAGAAGTAATAGAAGCATGGAATGAAATGTTAGGAACTCAGTATACTGGGATGTTCCAGGCATTAGGTTTTAAGAATCAAATTTTATTAGTAAAAATTTACCACTCTTCTTTGTATGCCATGCTTAAACAAACCCAGCAAAGTGGCTTGATAGCGCAACTACATCAAAGAGTCCCTCATGCTAAAGTGAAAGAGATACAGTTTTTGTTAGGATAAATACATTATGGACGCAAGAGATAAAAATTACGATGCTTCATCTATTACCGTTTTAGAAGGTCTTCAAGCTGTTCGTGAGCGTCCCGGAATGTATATTGGAGATACTGGTGTCACGGGCTTACATCACTTAGTCTATGAAGTTGTTGATAATAGTATTGATGAAGCTATGGCTGGGTATTGCTCTGAAATACATGTGCGTATTCTAGCGGATGGAGGGATTTCTATAGTAGATAATGGTCGAGGAATCCCTATACAAGTTCATGAAAAAGAATCTAAAAAGCAAGGTAGAGAAGTTTCTGCTTTGGAAGTCGTTCTTACTGTTCTCCATGCTGGAGGAAAGTTTGATAAAGATAGCTATAAGGTATCAGGAGGTCTTCATGGAGTTGGGGTTTCTTGTGTTAATGCTTTATCAGAGAAGCTAGTCGCCCGAGTGTTTAAGAATTCTCAGATCTATTCTATGGAGTTTTCTCGAGGAGTTCCTCTCACTCCCCTACAGTGTTTAGGATCTACAGATAGGCAGGGGACTGAGATTACTTTTTATCCAGATAGTCGAATTTTTTCTTCGTGTATTTTTGATCGTTCTATTTTGATTAAAAGATTACGAGAACTTGCTTTTTTAAATCGTGGTATTACCATTATTTTTGATGATGATCGGGATGAGAGCTTTAGTAAAGTTACTTTCTTTTATGAAGGAGGGATTCGTTCTTTTGTTAGCTATTTGAATCAGAATAAAGAAAGTCTTTTCCCAGATCCTATTTATATATCCGGCTCTCGAAGTGGAGATGATGGCGATATTGAATTTGAAGCAGCTCTTCAATGGAATTCGGGATATACGGAATTAATTTATTCCTACGCAAATAATATTCCAACACGTCAAGGTGGAACACACCTTACGGGGTTTTCTACTGCTCTTACCCGAGTGTTAAATACGTATATTAAAGTACATAATTTAGCAAAAACTGATAAGTTGTCTTTAACAGGGGAGGATATCCGTGAAGGATTGACTGGTGTTGTTTCTGTTAAAGTTCCTAACCCACAGTTTGAAGGACAAACAAAACAAAAATTAGGGAACAGTGATGTAGGTTCTGTAGCACAACAAATTACAGGAGAAGCTTTAGCTACATTTTTTGATGAAAATCCTCAGATTGCTAAGCTGATTGTAGACAAGGTTTTTGTTGCTGCTCAAGCGCGGGAAGCTGCAAAAAAAGCTAGAGAACTTACTTTAAGAAAAAGTGCTTTAGATAGCGCACGCCTTCCAGGTAAGCTTATTGATTGCTTAGAGAAAGACCCTGAAAAGTGCGAAATGTACATTGTAGAGGGGGATTCAGCAGGAGGATCTGCTAAGCAAGGCCGGGATAGACAGTTTCAAGCAATTCTTCCTATTCGAGGTAAAATTTTGAATGTGGAGAAAGCGCGCCTACAAAAGATTTTTCAAAATCAAGAGATTGGAACCATTATAGCTGCTTTGGGTTGTGGTATTGGTTCAGATAACTTTAATTTAAGTAAGTTACGTTATAAGCGCATTATTATTATGACAGATGCCGATGTAGATGGTTCTCATATTCGTACCTTGCTTTTAACATTCTTCTATCGTCATATGACTGCATTGATAGAAAATGAATGTGTATATATAGCCCAGCCACCTTTATATAAAATCAGTAAGAAAAAAGATTTTCGTTATATCCTTTCTGAAAAAGAAATGGATGATTATCTTTTAACTCTTGGAATAGAAGATAGTAAGTTAGTATTTAAGAATACGAATCGAGAGTTATCCGGGGACGCTCTTGACCGATTTGTGAAGCTCATTTTGAGCGTAGAGAGTTTCATTACTACATTAGAGAAAAAGGCAATTCCTTTTTCTGAGTTTATAGAAATGTATAAAGAAAATCAGGGATACCCAGTATATTATTACCCTGCAACTGAAAATCGGGGAGGGCGGTATTTTTATTCTTCAGAAGAAAAAGATCTTGAGCTTGCTCAACTTAGTGATACTAATTCTACAAAAGTTATTGAGTTATATAAAACCGCAATTTTCACAGAGATTCAAGATGAGCTTCGAGATTATGGGTTGGATATTCGTCACTATCTGATTTCTAAGGATTTGGAGATAGTGATTACTAATGGAGATTCTAGCCTTCTTCCCTATACATGTTTTACTTTGAAAGAAGTTGTTGATTATTTAAAAACTCTAGGAAGAAAGGGAATAGAAATCCAACGCTATAAAGGATTAGGAGAGATGAACGCTGATCAGCTTTGGGATACAACTATGAATCCTGAGCAGAGAACTTTAGTTCGTGTATCATTAAAAGATGCTGTTGAAGCAGATCATATTTTTACTATGCTTATGGGAGAGGAAGTTCCTCCTAGAAGAGAGTTTATTGAAAGTCATGCTCTATCTATTAGGATGAATAACTTAGATATTTAGGAGACGCGGGTATTATTATGTTGAATAAAGAAGAAATCATTGTCCCTAAAAATCTTGAAGAGGAAATGAAAGAGAGCTACCTTCGCTACTCTATGTCTGTAATTATTTCTAGAGCACTTCCTGATGTTCGTGATGGTTTGAAGCCCTCGCAGCGACGCATTCTTTTTGCAATGAGACAATTGAGTCTTACCCCAGGAGCTAAGCACCGTAAATGTGCTAAAATTTGTGGTGATACTTCCGGTGACTACCATCCTCATGGAGAAAGCGTTATTTACCCCACACTTGTGCGTATGGCTCAAGATTGGGCAATGCGTTATCCTTTAGTAGATGGCCAAGGTAACTTCGGCTCCATTGATGGAGATCCCGCAGCTGCTATGCGTTATACAGAAGCTCGTCTAACTCATAGTGCAATTTGCCTTATGGAAGATTTAGATAAAGATACTGTAGATATGGTATCGAACTATGATGAGACAAAATCTGAGCCCACTGTTTTCCCATCTAAGTTCCCTAATCTTCTCTGTAATGGTTCTTCAGGTATTGCTGTAGGGATGGCGACAAATATCCCTCCACACAATCTTGGCGAGTTAATAGAAGCTACGCTTTTGGTTTTAAGTTGTCCTGATGTATCTATTGATGAAATTTTGAAGGTTATGCCAGGGCCCGATTTCCCAACCGGGGGGATTATTTGCGGTATCGAAGGCATTCGTTCTACATATCATACTGGAAAAGGAAAAATCAAAGTTCGTGCTCGTTTGCATGTAGAAGAGAATAAAGAGAAACATCGCGAGAATATTATTCTGACTGAGATGCCCTACAACGTGAATAAATCTCGTCTTATTGAACAAATAGCGGACCTTGTAAATGATAAAACTTTAGCAGGCATTTCTGATGTTCGTGATGAGTCAGATAAAGATGGCATACGTGTTGTATTAGAGTTAAAAAAAGGAGAATCCTCAGAAATTGTAATCAATCGTCTCTATAAATTTACCGATATACAGGTAACTTTTGGGGCCAATATGTTAGCCTTAGATAAGAATCTTCCTAGGACAATGAACATCCATAGAATAATCTCAGCATGGATACGACATCGCACAGAAGTTGTCCGTAGGAGAACTCGGTATGAGTTGAATAAAGCTGAAACACGAGCTCATATTCTAGAAGGTTTCTTAAGAGCTCTTTCTTATTTAGATGAAGTTGTTCGCACAATTCGTAGTAGTGAGAGTAAAGAGCTCGCTAAGCAGCAGTTAGTGGAAAATTTTTCCTTCACTGAACAGCAAGCTACCGCTATTTTAGATTTACGCCTGTATCAACTAACGAGCTTAGAATCAGAAAAAATTCAAAAAGAATATGAGGAGCTGCGTAATAAAATTGCTTACTATAAACGTGTGCTTGCTGATGAAGGATTAGTTAAAGATATTATTAGGAGTGAACTACAGGAATTACACAAATTACATAAAACTCCACGTAGAACAACTATAGAGTTGCATTCAGGTGAAGCTTTGGATATCGAGGATATGATTGCCAATGAGCCTATGGTAATTACGATCTCTGGTGATGATTATGTCAAAAGAATGCCTGTTAAAGTCTTCAAAGAACAAAAACGTGGAGGACACGGTGTTTCTGGATTTGATATGAAAAAAGATACAGATTTTTTAAAAGCTGTATACTCAGCTTCTACAAAAGATTATCTTCTTATCTTTACAAATTTCGGACAGTGTTATTGGTTAAAGGTTTGGCAACTCCCTGAAGGGGAAAGGCGTTCCAAAGGGAAGCCTATTATTAATTTCCTAGAGGGAATTCGTTCTGGGGAGAAGCTAGCAGCAGTTCTCAATATAAAAAGTTTTGAAAATGCTGGGTTCCTGTTTTTAGCTACGAAGCAAGGACTTGTGAAAAAAGTGGCTTTAGAGGCCTTTAGTAACCCGAGGAAAAAAGGTATACGTGCTCTAGAAATAGACGATGGTGATGAGCTTATTGCTGCAAACCACATTACAAGTGACGAAGAAAAAGTCATGTTATTTACAAGATTAGGTATGGCCGTACGCTTCCCTCATGATAAAGTGCGCCCCATGGGAAGAACAGCACGTGGAGTCCGGGGAGTATCATTAAAAAATAATCAAGATTGTGTTGTGGCTTGCCAAATTGTTGAGGATAGTCAATCTGTTCTCGTTGTTTGTAACAATGGATTTGGTAAGCGTTCCCAAGTTAGTGATTTCCGGGAGACAAATCGTGGAGGAGTTGGCGTACGCTCTATTTTAATTAATGAGAGAAATGGTAATGTTCTTGGAGCGATTTCAGTTGCGGATCATGATAGCATTTTACTCATGTCTGGGCAAGGTCAGGCAATTCGTATTAATATGCAGGATGTTCGTGTTATGGGAAGATCTACTCAAGGAGTGCGTCTCGTACATCTTAAAGATGGCGATACCTTAGTAGCTATGGAAAAACTTTCCTTAACAGAAGAAGAAACAACATTGGAAGAAATGCAGAGTGTCTTACCATAAATAAGTACGAACAAGAAGGGAATTCGTCGTGTTTATAGTAATTGAAGGATGTGAGGGTGCTGGGAAAAGCTCTTTGGCACAACTTTTAGCGAATAAGCTAATTACTGCAGGTAAGTCCGTCGTTTCCACCCGAGAGCCGGGAGGATCAGTTTTGGGGGAAAAATTGCGTCAATGGATTTTAGATCCCCAACCACCTAATTCTCCACATGCAGAATTATTTTTGTTTCTTGCATCACGTGCTCAACATATATCAGAGATAATTCTTCCGGCTTTAGACTTAGGGAAAATTGTAATTTGCGAAAGATTCCACGATTCTACAATTGTTTATCAAGGAATTGCTGAAGGATTAGGTGAAGATTATGTTGCTGATCTTTGCTATCGTGTAGTAGGAAACGAAAGTTTCCTTCCTGACCTCACCTGTCTTTTAGATATTCCTGTAACTGAAGGAATCGAAAGAAAGCAAAGGCAGAAAGCTTTAGATAAATTTGAGAATAAACCCCTTGAATATCATAGTCAAGTTCGTGAGGGTTTTCTATCTCTTGCTCGTAAGAACATCAATAGTTATCTTGTCTTAGATGGTACGATGCCCATTGAAGAGTCTTTAAGTAAGGTTTACCTGCGTATACAGAACTTATCCTATGAAACAAGCTGCTAAAGACCCATGGGAGTCCTTGCTTGAAAAGATCAACCAAGGAAAGCTTCCTCACGCTGTACTTTTACATGGATCTTCGTTACCTCTGCTTTCTCAGTATTCTCGTGATTTAGCATCTCATATTTTGTTAAAAGATAATCCTGAATCCCAGTATAAAATTTCCAAAAATATTCATCCGGATATTTATGAGTTCTTTCCCTCAGGGAAAGGTAGGCTACATACTATAGAAATCCCGAGAGAAATTAAAAGAAATATTTCTGTCTTCCCTTTTGAGGGCACCTATAAAGTGTATATTATACATGAAGTAGATCGCATGCTATTGCCAGCAATTTCCATATTTTTGAAAGTCCTTGAAGAAGCTCCTTTACATAGTAAAATTATATTAACATCTACAAATCTGCAGAGCTTGCCTCCAACTCTGATTTCTCGTAATCTAGTACTTTATATTGGTGGAGAGGAACAGTTTTCTTTGAACTCAGAAGAAATGGCCTACTTATTTGCATATGCTTCAGGGACTATGAACATTACTGAAGTTGGAAAAATTGTTAAGGGGACACCTGATATAGACAAACAAATTCTTAGAGATAAGGCCAAACTCTTTTTAGAAGTTCTTTTAAAATTATTTCGTGACCGATTTATCCTTTCTTTAAATATGAGTGCTTCTACATTAAATTATCCTCAATATGCTAAAGAAATTATTAATTTGCCGGTACTTCCTATAGAAAAAGTTCTAGTCATCATTGACAAAGCCTGTCAAGCCTTGAATAACTCTTCGTCAGCATCTAGTTGTATGGAATGGGTAGCGTTGCAGTTGCTTTCTCTTCGCTCTTTAATGAAAAATTAAGGTAGTTTCGTCCATTGAGGAACTGTTTGTTGAATTTTCTGTAGCACAGCTGTAGGTATTTCATGACCTCCATGAAAAGAAATAAAATCACCAGTAAGATGAGAAGATAGGAGAGAATATAATTTTTCTCCATGATAGTAGGGAAGAATACTATCTCGGTAACCATGGCTTTGAATAAAAGGGGATTTACCACAAATAGTAATATTCTCTTCCCAGTCTTTATTTAAAATCATAGCTCCAGAGCAAATTAACGCGCCACAATAGGGTACTTTTGAAGACAAAATTAGGTGAGTAGTCATCATAGCTCCTTGGCTAAACCCTCCAATGATGATATCATGGCGAGGGCGATTTAGGTCTGATATAAGACTCTCTAAAGCTAATCTGGGCCTACTAAAGTCAAGGTTAAATAATACTTGGTACTGATGCTCCGTTTCTGGAGTAATGTCAGGATTAGAAATCAGATTTTGAAATAAAGACTCATCTAAAGGAAACCAAGCCCGTCCACCTGCAAAAGAGTGTAATTGTTCTAAACCTCTGGGAAATACCCATGTAGGTCTTATATTTTTAAAAGGGCAGGCCGTAGGGAAAAATGTTAGGTTATCAGCATCACTTCCATAACCATGAAGAAAGATAATTATTGGATCCTCAGGATTTCCTGGGGCCACAATAGCGTCTAATTGAGAAAATTGACGACGAAAAAAAGAATATCCCATAGACAAAAAAGAAGAGACATTGAATCTTATTGCGAGTCCTCAAAATACTAAGTTGGATATACTTTGGATGTCAAGTTTTTTGTTTCATTTATTCCATCACTTTTTGATTTGAAAATACAAATGCCTTGGATGAGAAAAGTTAGTGTGATAAAATTTCTCGAGAAAAGTTACTCTAAAATTATTAGCATTTTAAGCAAATTTTTTTGCATTCTCGATGTTTATTGCTATTCAAGATCTTTTTATAAAAAGCGCTTTAGAATATCTGGAGATGGGAAAAGTTATTGCCTTTCCCACAGACACCGTTTATGGATTCGGCGTAGCATTAAATTTCTCTAACGCTGCATCACAAATTTATACTCTAAAACAAAGAAATCTTACTAAGCCCCTGGTAGTGTACGTAAATGAAATAAAAGATATTGAAAAGGTATCTAGGCAATCATTAGATGCACAAGAAAAAAAATTAGCTGAAAAATTTTTCCCGGGGCCTTTGACTTTACTTGTTCATCATTCTAATCCTCAATTTCCCCAAAAATACCTAGGATTTAGAATAGTAGATTCTCCTATAGTGCGGAAGTTAATTCAAGAAGCAGGCCCCTTATTAGGAACTTCTGCAAATATTTCTAACTTCCCTCCCGCAATAACCTCCAACGAGGTGTTAGAGGACTTTCCTGATAAAGACATCTTTATTATTCCCGGTCAATGTAATTACGGATTAGAGTCTACAGTGATGAGTGTGCGTCCTTTAAAGATGTATCGAGAGGGAATTATTCCTAAAGAAGCAATTTCTCGTGTTCTTCCTGGATCTATTGTCTGTGATTGTATACCGAGATCTTTTGATAATCATGTAAAAATTTATACAGTAAAAAATCCATCTCATTTAAACGAGTTTCTTGAACTTCATCCTTATTTTCAAGGTATCGTTTGTTATCACCCGCAACCTCAAGATTTTTATCCTACTTTGAGAAAAGCTTTGCGATCCGGAGAACCTGAAGTTTTATTTGTATATGATCCTTGCACTTCAATGTACTCTGAGCTTTCTCCTTATCTAGTTCCTTATACCTTTAACTCTATAAAGCTAAGTTCATGATTATTGATATTCATTGTGATTTACTTTCTCATCCTCATTTTTCTGATCAAGATCTCGGTGTTCGTTGTTCTCCAGATCAGCTACTTTCTGGAGGAGTTCATACTCAAGTATGTGCTATGTTTACCCACCACCACTTAGATTCTTTCAGTCTAAACGAACAAAATCAGTTATTCTTCTCACTTCCTAAGCAGGATCAACGTATTAGATTACTTACCTTCGACTCTGAGGAACTCTATAGAGAAGGATTCCTATCAATTATACGTAGTATAGAAAATGCGTCAGGGCTTGGAGATGATGCTACTAACTTACATGACATTTTTCGCAAGCTGGTTTCTTTATTCTCTCAAGGACCTATTGCTTATATTGGGATCGTTTGGAATGGAAGAAATCGTTTTGGAGGAGGAGTTTTAGATCCTTATAAGTTAACAACGGATGGATGCCGTCTGCTAGAAGTCATGGATCAACTAGCAATTCCTATTGATTTAAGCCATTGCTGCGATCAACTTACTGAGGATATTTTAGATTATACTATAAATAAATTACCAGCCATGCGAGTTATGGCTAGCCACTCAAACTTCCGTCAAATTACTCATATCCCCAGAAATCTTCTTGATGTACATGCTAAAGAAATTTCTTCAAGAGGAGGAATCATAGGGTTAAACATTGTAAATTATTTCGTTGGAGATTCTTTAGATAGTATAAAATACCATATTGCTCATGCAGAAAAATTAGGAATTTTAAACAGTTTAGTTCTTGGAACCGACTTTTTTTATGAGAAATCAGAAGACAAATTTTTTGAAAATTGTACAACTGCTAGAGATCATCCCTATCTTCATCAAATTATTCGCAATTGTTTACTAAAGCCAGAGCAGGCCGAGAATATCCTCGGCAAATCTGCTCAGGTCTTCCTTAATACAGTAATACGTGAACAAAAAGAAAGGCACGCAGAACGACTATACTTAGATTAAGATAAATTAGAATCGGAAGAAGAACAGGTCTCTTCTCCCTCGCCATCCGACTCTTTGATTTCTTCTCTTTGTTGTGGGGAAAGTCGCTCATCAGAATCCGAAGAAGAGAGACTGTCTATAGATCTTAAAGGACTCCTGCCACCACTACTACCCATAGATAATCTTCTTACAAACGAGCTTTCAAGAAAACGTGTTTTTAGTGATAATGCCGTTGATGAAGATGATGATGATGAGAGTAATTGGAGTGTAAGGTTTTGGACTTGCTGTTTTAAGGCTGTTAGTTGTTGATCTTTTTGAGCTATTGTGTTTCGTTGAGAAGAAACAACTGTATCTAGATCTGAAGCAATTGCTTCAGTAATTACCTGTTGGTTTTTAACCACAATTTCTAGCTCGCCTATCTTAGCAGCTTTTTGCTCAGAATCAAGTTTAGCTTGTTCTAACGCATTTTGTAACTGGGACACCTCGTTTTGGCTAGTCTGCACAATCTTCTGCGCTTCTTCACGCTCCACTAAAAGATTCGCACACTGAGTCCTAGCTTCCTCTAACTGATTTTTTAAATCTTCTGTTTGATTACACAGAGTTACTTGTGTTTCTCCCAGTTGAGTTTTTAATCTCAAAACTTCTTCTTTTTTTTCTTCTGCAATCAATTTAGTTTTTAAAAGTTCTTCGGCTAATAATTGATCTTGTTCTGTTGATTGAGGTTTAGAAAAATATTTTGTTATGCCAAATGCAACTAGTGCGGATCCAACACCTATAAGAATGGCACCCAAAAATACGGACAGTTGAGCTGGAAGTAAGGAAAATACTAAAATAAATGATAGAGAGGTAAGTACAATTCCAGACAATATACAAATAATTCCAATAACAATAATCGTAATACACACTATGCTCTGATTTAACTGGCACTCCTTGTATACTTTATTGAGTATGGATAACTTTTGAACAGCTTCGTGCTGTTGTAAAGACGAAGGAGACGTTGGCAAACCCATAATTTATTGAAAATAATTGAAAAACCATATAAATGATAACAAAATAACCTTAATTATCCAATTTTTTTCAAAATAAAGTTTTTTATTTTTTAATAAGTTTATTAACTTTTTAAAAGTGTAAAGATAATTTTTTAATCCGCGTCATGCCACTCTTCATCGGAAGACCCCTCTGACAAAGAATCCTTAGAGGCACTTCCTAAAGGAAGCGGTGCATTGGTAGATTGGAGCATTGCGAGGGGCGCACTAGTTGCCGTGTCTCCAGTTTTAATAAAGAATGAGCCTATGTAAGCAGCTGTTGACTTTACAAGGCCCCAAGGGGGTTTTGATCCTAACTGCTGTATAGGAGAGGGAGACGGCAATACTTCACTTGGCTTTAAGAAAGAATTTTTCAGATGAGCAATCTCAGCCTGTTTTACTACAAGTTGGGTAGTTAAATCTGCTACTTTAATGTTTGCTTGATTTAAGTGCGATTCTAGTAAATTTACTCTTGATGTCAGGGACTCTATTGCTTGTTCGTGGGATTTTTCCTCTCTATTTTTTATTTCCTGCATACGACGAGCAAAGTACAAATGTAGAATTCCCTGGCAATTTAAACTAAAAGCTCGAACATTAGCTATACCAGAAGAAAGTAAAGCAGCTCCAGTAATCGCTAAACCTAGACTGATTCCAGGACGAAGCCAAGAGAAAACTAACAACTCACTAAGAACAGAGCCTACAATAGCAGAGACACCTAAAATAATTTCCAATAAAGCAACCCAAGTACTAGTTTTCTCCATACAATGAGTCTTGCTATAAGTAAACGCATCGAGAGGAGAGGGAAGGAGAAATGATAAGATTGGCTCCTCATTTTTTTCTAAAGAAACTGAGGAGCAACTTAACTTAAAAGCCTGCTTAACTTCTAGGAAATTTTTTCTAAGTAGAGCAGCTTGAGTATAAATAATTCTAAGACTGAAAGCAATCACTACAGCCCCTACAGCTATACCTAACACTCCAAAAGAAATGCTTAGTGTTGAAGTAATACCTAAGGGGAGTAATAAGACGCAGACTCCAGTCAAAAGAGTTAGGATTCCTAGAACTATAGCTCCAATAACTGCAACAAAAGTTTGTCTTTCATTTTTAATAAAATTCCGATTAGCTACTAAATGAGAATTTAATTCTAGTGGGACTTGTTGAGTTGAACCGGAGATCATAGTTTGGTAAAACCTTCATCTGCTATAACATAGGGAAGTAAGTTAACATATTTTTTATAAATCATCAAATTTTAATTTGTTAAAATTAAGTTAATGAAAATTATATAAAAAAAATTAATTTAACAATCTAAATATGCAAATAGATCTACAAATATAGACGAGTTTTTATTGGTAATTTCGATAGCCATAGGCAGAAATTCTACATTCAATAAATACATGAACGATAAAGACTATTCTTCAACTAATAAAAATCCTAGAAAGGTAGTAGTGTGTATGGAATGAAGAGATCAATAGCATAATACGGTCTGGTCTCATTTATAACTACTCTCCATCCTCTAGAAAAATCCAAAATATCCTGAAAACAAACAATCCGCATAGACAATGGAAAACTTTGGAAACCTAATACATAAATTGGTTAGCAAATATAGTGTGAATTCATTAGGCAAGAGAATGCCAAAGAAACTTCCTCTGAGATTGCTTCTCTAAGGTTATCAGACTCTCGTTTATTCTTACTCTGCATTATAACGTTCATGCTGACCTAATTACATGGATAAAAAGTAATTGTCTCATAATCAAAAGAGAATCTAATCCCCATTATAGAAGCATGGTATTTGTTAAAAAGAGAAGTAAAAAAATAAACATAAATAACAACTATTTAAGATAATGCATATGCATATAGCATAAAAGAAACCAGTAAATAGAGGTCTTAAGAAAGATGGGTAGGTAATTTTTTGTGAGAAGTAAATAACTTAAGTGTTTTAAATACGTTGACTTTAGTATTTTTAATGAAAAATTTTAAATAATATCGAGCTATGGATATCAACTATATAAGCAAACTAGTGAATATAAAGTATGCACTATTCTCTATTATCTTTATGTCTGCAACCACAATCTTTGCACTATCATTTCCAGAGATTTTAATGTTTTTATCTCTAAAGAAGGGGGTGAGTACTATTTTACTGGGGTCTATTGCCTTTATTTTTGCTAGAACATTAGGAATCGTTATCAATCAAATCCTTGATAGGGAAATAGACAAAAAAAATCCGCGTACATCCTCTAGAGTCCTTCCTATGTGCCAACTTTCATTAAAATTTTGTATATCTTTAGTTCTTGTTTCTAGTGTAGTTTTTATAACGATATCTTTTTTCTTTAGTCCTTTATGCGGAATATTTTCTATGCTTGCCTGTTTTATAATGGCCTTCTACCCAAAGACAAAACATTATACATTCCTCTGCCATGGAGTGCTTGGATTTATCTACTACTTAGCTGTTCTTATCAATTTCTTAGCACTATCTCCAGAATCTTTTTCTTGGAATATTATCGTTCCTGCTTCTTTATGGGGGATCAGCGTAGCTATGATCATTACAGGAAATGATATCATTTATGCTATGCAAGACATTCATTTTGATCGACAATCTGGATTATACAGTATTCCTGCTTGCTTTGGTAAAAAAGTGGCTATTTCTATAGCATCAGCATGTTTAGTAGTCAGCTTAATTTCTTATTTATCTTTAGTGTTCGTCTTTTTATGTCAGCCTTGGATAGGGGGGATGTCTGTGACTTTCCCTACTTTAATGATTATATGGACAATAAAACAATACTACTCCTTGAAATCTAATACGAATACAGAAACATATTTTTTCAAAGGAAATATCTATATTGCTTTATCCTTTTTATTTAGCATGATAACTTTACTAATTTTAAAACAGACTACATAAAATGAAACGTTATATTGTAGGTATCTCGGGGGCTTCAGGCATTATACTTGCTGTGAAATTAATAGAACAGTTATCGAATATGCAATATAATGTTGAAGTTATTCTTTCTCATGCGGCATTTCAAACTCTATATTATGAACTTGGAACCACATCATTACTTTCTTTAATTCCTAAAGAAAATCATACTCACATTCATCAGCATAAGATTAAATCTATTGATAGCAAGTTAGCTTCAGGGTCTTATCATGTAGATGGCACAATTATTGTTCCTTGTAGTATGGCTACAATTGCTGCTCTATCCATAGGTCTTGGCGATAATCTTTTGCGAAGAGTCGCTGATGTGGCTTTAAAAGAACATAGAAAACTCGTTTTAGTTCCTAGGGAAAGTCCTCTACACACTATTCATTTAGAAAATTTATTAAAATTAAGTCGTAGTGGAGCTATTATTTTACCCCCCATGCCTATGTGGTATTTTAAACCACAAACAGTAGAAGACATTACCAATGCCATTGTTGGAAAAATTCTTTCCACACTAGGCATAGAAAACGACTTAGAGAAAGTATGGGATAATCCTACTTAATGCGTAGGTCTTCCATTAATAACTTCATGAAGATTTTCAATAGCAATAAATGCATTAGGATCTTCTCTATGCACAATTTCTTTGAGTTGTGAAAGCTGCAAACGTTCAACAACGATGTAAAGAAGGTGCCGTGGCTCTCCAGAAAAACCACCTTCAGCATGAATATAGGTTAGACCTATGCCTAAACTGTCCATAAGTATATGGCCTAACTTTCTTGGAGATGATGTGATGATTGTTACAGATTTAGTATCCTCAAAGCCTAGGATCACCATATCCATAACTTTTGTAGCAATACCATAGGTAAGTAAGGATACAAATGCTGTGTGCCAATTTTGATAAACAAGTCCTGCCAAAGCAAAAATGAAAAAGTTAACAAAGAGGATAATTTGACCAACCGTATATCCTCTTTTTTTGTTAATAATAATTCCTAGAATCTCAGTACCATCTGTAGATCCTCCGTGACGGATAATTAATCCACAGCCTACTCCAATAATAGCCCCACCCAAGACTACTGTTTCCATTTCAGAGCCTTTAAATACTATAGGACTCAATCCCAACCATAAAGGCAGGGCATCGATCAACCATAAAGCACATGAAAAAATAATAACCGCAGTCATCATTTGAATAACAAAATACTTACCAATTTGTTTAAACGCTAAAATAACAAAGGGTAGGTTAAATAGAACTAAACAAAAGGGAAGGTATTTATGCCCTAAAAAATGAGATGCTACGAGCGATAGGCCTACTATACCGCCATCGATTAATTCATTAGGAACTAAGACCATTTGAACACCGCAGGCAGCAAGAAACCCACCAAGAATAAACCAACTTAATGTTTTGGAAAAATATAGAGGAAAACTAAACTTTGTTAAACTAGCTCCCTGGGACATGTCTAACCCCTGATTGAGTGTTCGCGAGAGACGGGGCTTGAACCCGCAACTTCCGCCTTGACAGGGCGGTGCTCTAACCAATTGAACTACTCCCGCAAATGGACACGACAGGATTTGAACCTATGACCCCCTGTGTGTAAGACAGGTGCTCTAACCGCTGAGCTACGCATCCAAAAATAAGATCAGGAGCGTAGGTTAACAGAAGAAATAGTTTAATCACAATCATTTTCATTCGATAGCAAGAGAAAACTAATGAGCAACACATTAGAAGATGGAACAAAAAGTACAACCTAATTCCGTGGAGTATGAAGAATAGTAGTCGAGGGCTTAGCTATATAAGCCCATGAGACACAAAGTCTAGAAATTTAATATTTGAAGGGTAGAGTATAGCACGTAGAAGCTGTTTGAAATGACGAAAAAAAAGATCGGCTTATACTTAAGAATATGATTTTCTTAAAAATCCACCCAAACTTCAGAAGTCTCGTGTTTTAAATTCTGCATTAAATTTTTCCATATTTTCACTGATGAAAGCGTCGAAATGATTCTGTAATTCCTGAAATTCTTCAAAACTCATCAAAGATAGCGGAGAGTTCCTAACTAATAAAGGTGCCACAGCAACATGGTTATTCATCAAAGTACGATACTCTTCTGATAAATCTTCTTCATCCACGATTGTTTGGCAATCATGAAGAGAAAAGTAGCGTCGTTTCCCAGTATCACTGAGCAATCTGGGTTTTCCGCTAGCAAATTCCTTACCTGTAATCACAAGACGCAATCCCTTCCATGACTCATTATGCTTGCTCACAGGAAAGTTGACGTTTAACCCAATAACACGAGAAAAGGGTAGGGAAAGAGCATAATAAACAAGAGCTTTGAATATTTCTGGAGCACGCTCTTCTTGAAAAAAAGAAATATGTTGATCTTGAGAAAAAGCTATACCAGGAATTCCTGTAAGGACAGCTTCTGTAATAGCACCAACAGTTCCTGAATAGAAAATATTTCTTCCCGCGTTCGACCCATGATTAATCCCAGATAATACAAGATCAGGTAAAGAGTCCCGGAACAAGTCACCCAAAGCTAGTTTAACGCAATCGACAGGGCTCCCAGAAACACTCCAAGCTTCTTGTACTGGTTGAGGATAATCGTACGCCTCTATACACACAGGATGTGTATAAGAAAACGACATACTTTTCCCCGATTGTTCTTCCTTAGGGCATACAATATAAAGATCAGCAAAATTTGCTTTAATTAAACTTGAAACCAGGAGGCTCATACCTCTTGCAAAAATACCATCGTCATTAGTTAACAGAATTTTCAATCGTTTGCTCATAAAATAGCCCATAAATAAATGGAATTTATTGATAAAATCAATACAATTAATTTGTAATACAATTTAATCATTTTTTTGTTTTTGAGAATTAGATAAGCCAAATCGTTCTACCGCTAAAGCAATATTATGTCTTGCTTGAGGGAACGTGAGTTCTAATTCCTTTAACATAGCCTCTGTTTTCGTTCTTAAGGAAATGACTGGGCACCGACACGTAACCCTAGCAAATCCACTTTCTTTAGCAAACTTTTGTATCCAAGATTCTGGAATAAAAATTAAGGGACGTAAAATCGTAATATTAAAGTGCACCATATCTAAAACGGGAAGCATTCCTGCAAATTCAGCTTTGTGTAAGAGATTCATTAACGTAGTTTGGACTTGATCATCTCTATGATGACCAAACATAACAGCTGAGGCTCCAATTTCTTGTGCAGATTGAAAAAGATAGCGTCTTCTTACTTGAGAGCAGGAATAACATTCTAGGACTTCAGGTTCATAAGAAGATGCAATTGAAGTAAATGGAACATGAATTCTGTTACAAATATTAATTAAATACTGCTGACCAACTTCAGCACCACAAGAGTATTTTCCTCCAATATGAACAGCGTGAAGATCCAGCTCGGGAAAACCTCTTCCAGAAATAGCTTTGAGCATTAAAAGTAAGGTAAGACTGTCCTTGCCTCCACTAAGAGCAATAACAATCTTTCGGTGTTTTTCTAACATTGCATGTGTATATAGCGCTTTCCGGACTAAACTTTCGATACGCTTGCCAATTTTAATCCATGGAGGATGTAGGTGAAGAACTGACATGAGAAATAATTGATCCCCAGCACAAAGCTTATAATAAAATATGGTTGATATGAAATTTATAGTTTGTTTTCATTCTGTGACTATTTTAGCTGCCTTCTTAATCAACTTCAACCTAGGATTACATGTCAAAAAAAATTAATAGAAATTCCCCCTGTCCCTGCGGTTCGAATAAAAAGTATAAGCACTGCTGTCTTCAAAAAAATAACCAGCCTGCTCGATATACTGCTGAAGGGAAATTTAAATTTTCTGCTGAAGTTCTTTCTTCAAATCAAGGAGCAAATGAAAATTCCTGCTCCCAATTATTTCAACGTCTTTCAGGAAGCCTTTCTATAGAAACAAATAAAGCGAGGGACAAGTATTATCAAATTACTAAAAATAAATCTACTATTGGGAAAAAAACAATAAAAAAAGCTAAAGCTGAAGAAGAACTACGAATCTCAAAAAATCTAAATAAATATAATTTTGAAGTCATGAACACAAACTTTACTGATGAAAATCTAGTAAGCAATCAGCACCAGACTCAAAATGCTAGTATAGATACTGATCACTTTATCCCCACACAAAAAGATTACCGTATTAAAGAAAATATGAATTCAGACTTGGAAGAAAATAACTAATCGCGTATAACTTGCTTTCTTATTAAGTATTTTCTTCATAAGAATAGGTATCTTAATTGCTGGAGTAGCTCAATTGGCAGAGCATTCGATTTGTAATCGAACGGTTGAGGGTTCAAGTCCTTTCTCCAGCATTTTTTTTGGGGGTGTCGCATAGTGGTCAATTGCATCGGACTGTAAATCCGACTCCTTACGGATACGTTGGTTCAAATCCAGCCGCCCCCATCTTTTCTTTTTTTAATCATCTTTATTCTTTGTTTGTTTTTTATTTATTAAAATAATTAGTTGTTGACCAATAATTTATTATTTTGATTTTTCTTTAAAAAAAATCTAAATAATAAAATAGCTTATGATTAATAATGATGATTGTTATTTCCAGATAGATTCAACCTTCGAAGGAGATGTTTCTGCCGGTAACGTCAATACTTTCGATACACAAGCTAAATCTATAGAATCCACACAAAGCTTCTACGTTGAAAATGACGCGTCTTTTGCTTCTTCTATTAATGTCAATGGAAGAACGTCTGCTTCGGGGTTAAATATCACTTCTACATTAACACAATCTAAACTAGGATCTATAAACTTAAATGGAAACAGACTCAGCAATGTAGCTCCTCCTCAACATGATACCTCTCCCGTTCCAGCAAATTATATTCTCACCCCAGAATACTTTTTTTGCTCTCTAGCTCAAGGTGGCATGCTGCTTACTCCAACAGACGCTCCTATTGATATTCTCGGAGAAAGTAGACTTATTTACCAATCACCAGAAGTATTTTCTCACATACAAATTGTGGATTATTCTTCTACGGATCAAACAGTTAAAAAGGGTGTCACCTGTCTGCAATTATTAAGCAAAGGAACGTACATTATAGACTGTGGAATTACTAAACGTTGGGGATGGAATAATGGCTGGGGAGGAACAATATTCCTAGAAGATCTCTTAGATACTCCTACCACCTATAGCGCAACTAGTGTTTATAGTGGTGGAGGGTATGCTGAAAGATGTGGTTTAGCCACTGTGATTAAACTTGATAAGAACAATGAAAATACCTCAGGAAAATTAAACGATGAGGGAAAGAAAAACATAATCAGAATGAGATTATACGGAGGATCTTTTGTCTACTGTGCCTTGTATTTTAATGTAATCTTTTATCCGGACAGGAGTTTACCATGAAAAAAAAAATTATTAAGAGTTCCTCTCCTTATCCTACTATAACTAATATTGATGACGCAGGTACAGGAATTAAAGATCAAAACCTTTACTTTGATAATTCCACTATTGAAGTTTTAGGAAGCTTAACTATAGACGATCAATTACAAGCCAGAACGCTTACCGTAGAAAACCAAGTAACTACAAACTATGACCTATATGTCGGTGGTAATGTCTCGGGGAAAAATGGTATGAACTTAAACGAAACAACATTATCAGGAGATATGTTGATTACAGCTAATTCTTTGAATAGCGTTCCGTTATTTAATGGTGTGGCTGATCCTGTTTCTCAACGAGATGCTATAACATACAACTATTATCAAAATAAAACAATTCAATCTTATTCATGTTGCTCACTATATTATTCCAGTAGTTACTACGTACAACCTAATACAAATATTAAGTTTAGACATGCAGAAGCAGGTTATAATTATGAAAATTACACACAACTATACCGAAATCATTTTGATATCCCTTCTAATGGGGAGTACATTACATTAAAATCTCTAGGGAATTATCAAGTCACATACCAAGTAATGCGAAATAGCGGAGCGCATAGTGGGAACAATGACCCCACACTGTTCTTAAGATTAAACAGAGATAACCAAGAAAGTCAGACTTTATGCATGGGGGATACTCGCGGGAATAATCGATGGGAACAAACAGGAACACCTTTATTCGCAATGTTCTCTATTACAGACTTAACAGGGAATCCTAATATTAGCATTTTCACTAACAAAGATATGTTCCCCTACACTTCTACAATTAGTATTATCTGGTTCCCATTCCCCATAACATTCTTTGAGGAGGATTAGTCATGACTACTCCTAAAACTAACGTTAGTTTCCCAACATTTGTACGCTTCAATCTTATTTCTCAAAATCTTACAGAAGATAAGAAAAAGAAAGCTCTTACAGTTACAGAAGGTATCGTAGCGAAAAATACGCATACAGAGCAACTTATATCCACAAAAGGGGGGTTGTCTTGTAACGATAACTTATTTACAGGAGGTAAGATATCAACTACGCTAGCAAATAATTCAGATCAAATTAACTTCTATGGAAGGGTGAATTTAGTAAACAACACAGTAAAGTATACCAATCAAAGCCTATTTAATGGAGCTCCGCAACAATATCTTCCTTTTTCCGTCTATAAGCAAACTGGGCTTAAATACAGCATGCGATCTGCCTATTCTGCAGGACATACAGGAGGAATAGGTAACATTGAAAAATATGTCAACTGGAGTGCTTTTACTACATACACAGAACAATTAGACGAATCCTGTGTCAAATATGGGACTCAAGAAAGATTTCTTGAATTTGAAGCGAGTCCTAGCATACCTAAATTATTCCGCATCACTGTAGTTTTCTGTAAACACGGAGCCTGGCTAGATAATGGTGTAGGGGGGGCGATGCAATTATATGCAGTAGTTAACAACCAAGAATTTTTACTTCAAACAGGAACCACTCAAAGTACCTCGTATAAGCGGCCTAGGGGGATGCAATTCCCGCCTGTTACTTTTTTAGCAAAAAATAACGGATACTTCACACTAGTTAACATAAACGGGGGATTTCGCGTTGCTTATTTTTCTTGGAATGTTGTGCAACTGCCTTATTATGAACTATAAACTCTATGCGTTCACTGCCCGGAAAGACTTTATTTCCGGGCACTTTTTATTACACGTCCTACTAAATCATATCCTGCTAAATCAGTAATCTCAATTAAGCAACGTTCTCCAAATTCTGAGATCTTTTTAGCTTCATTAACAATAATACAAGAGTCTACTTCTGGAGCTTGCCCATAAAAACGTGCGGTAAGCAAGAGCTTACTATCTGGATGATATCCATCAATTACTGCTTCAAGTACCTTCCCGATAAGCTGTTTATTGTGTCTCATAACATTTTTCTTTTTCATTTGAGACAGCGTCTTCACTCGTTTGAGTTTTACACTATGTGGTATCTGATCAGGCATATTAGCAGCTGGTGAACCTTCTTCTTGAGAATAGGAAAAAATTCCTACGTGATCTATCCATGGACTTTTAATAAAGTCTACTAATTCTTGAAATTCTTCGTCTGTTTCTCCAGGGAAACCAACAATAAAAGAAGAACGAATATATATATGAGGAATACGCTCACGTAGTTTGGTTAGCAACTGCATGATTGCTTCTTTAGAAGTTGTGCGACGCATACTTTTCAATATACGATTATTAATGTGCTGAAGGGGAATATCTATGTAGGGAAGCAACCGAGCATCTTTTTCCATGAGGTCAATAATGTCATCATCAACTTCATCAGGATATAAATACAACATACGAATCCAATAATCACCCGGCTCTTTAAGCAAAGTTTGGAGTAAAACATTTAAACAAGATTTCCTATCTTGAGACAAGTCTTTGCCGTAATCTCCTAAATCCTGAGCTATCAAAATGATTTCTTTAACCCCTTGCTTTAAAAGCACGCGAAATTCTTTAACTATCTGATCGATAGGTTTGCTTCTTAACTTTCCCTTAATTGAGGGAATAATACAAAAAGCGCAGCGCTTGCAGCATCCCTCAGCTATTTTTAAATAGGCATAGTGCTTTGGAGTAGATAATTTTCTAGGAACATCTCCCATTTCTAAATAACTTTTTGCTGAACGCTTTTCTCCAGCTTCTTTTGATTCAATCGCAGATAGAATATGCTCAATATCTCCTGATCCCAATAAGTAGTGTACATGGGGCAGCCAGGGAGAGAGTTCTTCTTTATGTTTAGATACCATACAGCCAGTTAAAATAATCTTCGCATCTTTCTTTTTTGTATCAATAATGTGTTGAAGGTAATCAATAGATTCATTACGCGATGCTTTCAAAAATGCACAAGTATTTAAAACAAGATAATCTGCTTCGGAAAGTATTTCTGTAGCTTCGTAACCAGCCCTTAGTAAAATTCCAAGCATAACTTCGCTATCCACAAGGTTTCTGGCGCAACCTAGACTAATAAAATGAATTTTATTTTTAGAAATTGATTGCGTAAAAAAAACCTGTTCACTAATTGCCATGAAAATTCTCTATGTAGTTGCAAGGAAGATTCCTTGATTATTTTTGAAAATAAATATACTATCGTAGTCGATTTATCATTTTCTTAAAAGGTTTGATCCATGGCTAGTAAGAATCGTGAAATTATTAAATTAAAAAGTTCTGAAAGCTCCGATATGTATTGGACAATAAAAAATAAGAGAAAAACAACTGGTCGACTAGAACTAAAAAAATATGATAAGAAGCTGCGTAGGCACGTAATCTTTAAAGAAGCAAAGTAGAAATTTTAATTTACCTACTAGCTTCCCAATAAGTTGTGGGTAAACTATGCGACTTGAGCTCTTAATCGCACTAAAGTATTTAATACCAAGAAAAAAAAGATTTTCTTCTGCCATTATTTCTGTATTTTCTATAGGCGTTATTTCTTTAGTTACTTGGCTATCTATAGTATTTAGCTCTGTGATACATGGACTAGAAAAACGGTGGGTTCATGATCTCTCACAGCTCCATTCTCCAGTGAGAATTTTACCCTCAGCTACTTATTATGAGTCTTACTATTATCAAGTAGATAAACATGCAGATTTGTCACAATACACTACGAAAACCATAGGGGAGAAACTCGCTTCTTCAATTGTTGATCCCTATAATCCTGATATTGACTACGATCTTCCCGAACATTTCCCCTTACCTGATAAGCAACCTAATGGAGAATTAAAAGATCCTGTAAAGCTTATTTTTGAAAACCTTAAACCCTACTTAGAGAAAACACAGGCTAAACTCATAGAATTTGAAGAGGGTATTGGTTACTTGCACATGGATAGAGAAATTCATAGCAATAAACTAGAAGCTCGCACACTCTCACAATTTATAGCCTACTCAGACAATCAAATATACCAAGATCGCGTCCTTCCATTCGAGCAAACAGATTATAGTTCTGATATTCTAAATCCTTTTAATTGTTCTTCTGAAGGGTGGAAGGAAGACTTTTCTCGTCTACAAACACAATATCGTGAAAGCTCGATTATTCTCCCCATCAGTTACCGAGAGCTAGGATACTGTGTAGGGGATAGAGGGAGTTTAATTACTTTTTCCTCAGAAACTCGTAAGGAAGTTTCCTATCCTTTTTATATAATTGGATTCTATAACCCAGGATTATCCCCCTTAGGAAATAAGATTGTGTTCGTTGATATGGAAATGGCTTCACGAATCCGCTCTGAATCCTTAGGACTAGGGATGAACAATGGTTTAAATGTTTTCTTTTCTGATATAAAAAAAATTTCTCCTATAGCAAACAATATAGAAAATATTTTACGAGAAGCAGGACTAATTAATTACTGGAATATAACATCTCTTTATGATCATGAACAATTTAAGCCCATCTTAGACCAATTACATAGTGATCAAACCCTTTTCTCTTTAGTTTCTATTATTATCCTCATCGTAGCGTGTTCTAATATTATCACTATGTCCATCCTCCTAGTGAATAATAAGAAAAAAGAAATTGGTATTCTAAAAGCCATGGGAACATCATCAAAAAGTCTAAAAATCATTTTTGGTCTTTGTGGTGCAATATCTGGAGGAATGGGAATGATTCTAGGAACCATTTTTTCCATTTTTACCATGAGAAACCTCCCAATGATTACCAGAGGCCTAAGCTATGTCCAAGGGAGGGAAGCATTTAATTCCTCATTTTTTGGACAAGGATTGCCTCAAGAAATCCATATCCCTACGATTGTTTTTCTAAGCCTAGCAACTCTTTTCTTAGCAGCTATCTCTGGAAGCATCCCGGCCAGGCAGGTAGCTCGCATGTCAATTTCAGATATTTTAAAGGCGGAATAAATATGCTGCCACTAATTGAAGCAAAAAATCTTTCCAAAACTGTCCAATGCAATAACCAAAATCTTAGGATACTCAATAAGGTCAATCTTAACCTATATCCCGGGGAAATTGTCGCGATTACAGGAGCTTCTGGAAATGGGAAAAGCACATTACTACATCTATTAGGCTCTCTAGATACGCCATCATCAGGAGAAATACAACTTCTAGGAAAATCTAAAGAAGCATATGACCTCCCTGCTTTTAGAAACCAACATATTGGTTTTATTTTTCAAAACTTTTATCTCCTAGAAGATGAGACAGTAATAAATAATATTTTAATTCCAGCACGTATCGCCAAGAAAAAAGTCTCCCAAAACTCTGAGGCCTATGACAGAGCAATGACGCTAATAGAATCTATAGGATTATCTCATCGTATACATGCAAGATGCTCCTACTTATCTGGAGGGGAGAAGCAGCGCGTAGCTATTGCACGGTCTCTCATGAATGATCCCGAAATCTTACTTGCTGACGAGCCTTCAGGGAACCTAGATGACAAAACCTCTGAGCATGTCCACCAACTGTTACTTTCTCAAAGTACAACAACTCGTGGAGTTCTCATCGTTACTCATAATAAGCAACTAGCAAATCAGTGCCATCGTCAAGGCGTTTTACAAAATGGAGAACTTATATTTTAAAGCAAATTCCGACGCAGAGAAATCCTCTGCACATCAGCCTTACGTATCTTCTAGAAAAAAGGAATTAAAGCTTACTCTATCTAGTTTAACTAAGAACAATATCAATATATTCATCTATATCTTAACAAAAGATATTTTATCTCATTTACACGCTGCAATTATTTTTTTGTCATGTGAATCTGTAACATCTTTTATGCTTTTTATTTGGAAAAAAATTTGCACAAAATTATAATTCCCCTTCTGACTAGGTGGTTAGTATTACTATGGAAAAAAGAAAAGACACGAAAACAACCTTAGCCAAAGTATCTGATGTAAAAAGATCTTGGTATGTTATTAATGCAGAGGGAAAGACTCTAGGAAGGATTTCATCTGAAATAGCAAAAATTTTAAGAGGCAAGCATAAAACAACTTATACGCCTTATGTACCCATGGGGGATGGTGTTATTGTTATCAATGCTGAAAAAGTTCGTTTAACTGGAAGTAAAAAAGCTCAAAAAGTCTACCGGTATTATACAGGATTTATTTCTGGGATGCGTGAGGTCCCTTTCGAAAATATGTTAGCTAAAAAGCCTTCATATATTATTGAGCACGCAGTAAAAGGCATGTTGCCCAAAACTCGTTTAGGTAAGCGGTTGTTAAAATCCTTAAGGGTACTGAAAGGAAGTTCTTATCAAGCTTTTGAAGCTCAAAAACCGATTTTATTAGATGTTTAATTTGGGGTAGGTTGTGGTAAAAGTTACAATACAAGAATCAGTAGCAACGGGAAGAAGAAAGCAAGCAGTATCAAGTGTGAGGCTTCGTTCAGGCACAGGGAAAATTGATGTTAATGGAAAAGCTTTTGAAGATTATTTTCCATTGGAAATCCAAAGAGCTACTATTCTTTCTCCTTTAAAAATGATAGGAAATCCTAGCGAATTTGATTTAATTATTCGTATTAATGGGGGAGGCATTCAAGGACAAGTAATTGCTACACGATTAGGATTAGCTAGAGCCCTATTAAAAAAGAATATTGAGATCAAGCAAGAACTAAAAACTCGTGGCTTTTTAACTAGAGATCCTAGAAAGAAAGAACGTAAAAAATATGGCCATAAGAAAGCTCGTAAAAGCTTCCAATTTTCTAAACGTTAATTTCTATATTCAGAGACAAATAGTAACGGTTTTTCTTAGATGGAAAATTGCTTGCTTGTACTTATTTGATGTCTCTTTAGGACTAGTTTTTTAAGTGAGTTCTTAAAAGAAAAAAAAGTAGTCGTGTGGAAATATTTCTATTCATGCGATTACTTTTGGCTCAAGTTTCAGTGCATATTGCGCTAGCAACATTCTCATATTCTGAACATAATCTATCGGATGTTTCATTATAAAATCAGCGAAACATAGAAAAAAATTTTTTCGACTCTTTTTATAGGAAAATGATGATCAAGTCTCCTCAGACGTTTTTTTCAAATTTTTTTTAAAAAAATATCTTCCTTTTTTTAGGTATGCCAAAGAATGCTTTTCCCTCCTTTTTAGGAAAGTAAAAACGATCTTCAGCAAATTCTCCATCTTTCCCTATTTCAAAATAAACAACTTTACCCGCAGGTTGTAATGCATGGATTAAAGATGTAGAACTCGTTTTTAACATGATATGAGAAATATGTTTGTCCTTGTCTTCTTGCAAAAAAACAAATCCTCCCAAAGGGAGGCTATTAAAACTATCTATAAAAGTACAGTCTTGATACTGATCTCTAGAATTTCTAGGAATATTCCACCCATTAGCTTGAAATAAAATCTGAATAAACCCCGAACAATCTACTCCGGAATTCACTAAACAGTTATGCGCACACCTTCCTCCCCAAAGATAGGGAAAATCAAGAAATTTTTGTGATTCTTGGAGCAAAGTAGTTAATGAAAATGATTCATTTAAAAAACGTAGGTGATTTAAATCACAAAAAGCTTTCCCATCTTTCGATACAGATGGAAAATTTCTAGGCAAACATACATTACCAAAAGGATCTATAACTAGAGCAGACCCATAGGGAAGGGGAATGTGCCAAGGCTCCAAAAAAGCATCAAATGTTTTAACCAAAGCATTAGGGGCTAAATAGCCAGGAATAGCATCGAATTGCTCAGAAATATAGCCTGGATAAGGGTGCCAAACATTGTGTTTCCGGCTGTATATAATTTGAGAATAAGCATAGTATTTTCCCCCATCATCAAGTAAACAACGCTCTCCAAACAATAACTGCGTCTCTAAACCACCATCCTGAGAAAGAAGATTAGAAACAGAAGAACATAGTCGATAATGTTGCATTACTCCTCAAAACTGCGGTACGTCTTAAAATTTAACTTCTATGCCAGTTAAAATACGTTGGAAAACTTCATCTGGAGGAGATTCTGAAGAAATACGTAATAATTTTCCTAATTCTTGATAATAATGTGTCAGTGGTTCTGTAGATGTTTTATAATTTTTTAATCTTTGAAGAATGGTCTCAGGTGTATCATCAGAGCGACGAATCAATTCTGTATGGCACTGGGGGCATCTACTACTCTCTTGTTGAGACGATATATAGTTACATGAGGGACAAATAAACCTAGAGAGAATTCTTCGGACAACCTCTTCCTGAGACACATCTAATTGGATTACACAGTACTGAGCATGGCATTGCACTAAGAATTCATGTAACCAAATGGCTTGGTCCAAAGTCCTAGGAAATCCATCAATAATACATCCCGATGCACACTCCGGCTCTTGCAATTTTTCCTTAATGATATTCCAAACTAAAGCATCAGGAACTAGCTTTCCTTTATCTATATATTCTTGAGCTTTGATTCCCAAAGGAGTTCTCTTTTTAATATCGAAACGCAATAACTCCCCAGAACTTATATGAGGCAGACCTAACTTAATGGAAAGACGTTGCGACTGCGTTCCCTTTCCTGATCCCGGAGGTCCCATGATGATATAAAACATATTTATTAACACAATTTTTGATCTTTAAAAATTAAAATAAAAACTGAAAAAAATCTTAACAATAAACATGAAAAATACATACCAAAAAGTCATCTTCTTTTGTTCTTTTTAATCCTTGAATACAAATTAAATAAAACACTATAGTAAATGGAATCGATGTTATTGTATCTTATAAGATATATGGTTAGTCCTCTAAGGGGAAATCTTTACAATCGCGAGCTTGTAAGCTCTCTTTGTGAACTCGCTAATCCCACTTCTCCACACCCAATTTTGACTATTCCTGAAGGACCTTTAAATCAGCTTAATGAGGGAACACCTGCTTCAAATACCTCTATAGCCAACTTAATGCGCCTCCATCACATTCAACCACCACTTTCTTATGTAGACAACGGAAATATAAATACATGTTCGGGAGTTAAAAAGAAACCCAGTGTTTCCATATTTCATATCAGGCCCTACTTCATTCAATTTAATGATACTGAAAATCGGAGCAAGATCGAACAATTCCTTTATTATCTATGTAAAGTAGTCAGCATACTCCTATCTCCGGTTCTTGGCAAAGTGATACATCATGTATTTATTATTTATCAGCTTGCTAAACAATATTTTACTCTGAGATTCAATGAGCGGAGTATTATTAATTTCATTACAAAAGATGAAACAATTTCTTCATGGCGGAAGGGAGAATACATTGCATCCGCATCTGCGTTGAACCATTCTAAACGCTCTCTTCTATATCTAATTGCAGAAAGAGTGGCAAACTTGATTCTTGGGATAGTATCCCTATTCAGCATATGTGCTCTTGTTATTGCTATAGTGTTATGCTTCAGAGCAGGTACTCGCCTTTTTGATTTAATAGCAGCTTTTGCTCCACTTGCTATGATTATTTCTATGTGGGATACTGAACTATCCTCCTCTATATCAGCACTTCTTACTTGTGGAATCATATATGCCATCCCAGGAGCTATTCTCTATCCTTTCTTCACTAATCCTTCTCTAGAAATTATCTTTGTTTCCGGAATAATTAGCTGTGTTTTAGGTATGATATACTTTGTGTTTTACTCTATAACACATACTTGTACTCGCCGGGCAATATCCTCGATTAATCGTTCGTTACTTTCTCTACATATTAGTGAACAAATTCATGAGAGCGGTGTCCCAAATACTAGTTTGTCCAGATCAGTAGCAAAGAACTGTTTGGATCCTTATAGCTCATTACTAAACAGACAAACCTTCTCAGAAGAGGCAGCTCTAGGACCTGAGGAACCATCGTATCCACAGGATCTCTCTGGAATCTTACCGCTACCACCTCCGCCGCCTTATACAGATAGAGAGCTTCCTCCAAGCTATGAAGAAGCTATAAGAGAGGGAAGAAGATAATTCACAAAATTAAATAACTTAAACTATGATAGGCAAAGTTTGTGGCGTGTTTTTTATCCTTTGGTTGTCAGGACTTAGCGGATTGCTCTACCTATAAAAAAGTTGCAGCCCTAGTTACCGATGCAGTAATCTATCCTGTTGTCACCGCCATTGTCAGCGTAGTCTCCCAAATCATACTCCTTATAAAACTTATATTTAAATCTTTATGCTATATTTTTTCTCTTCTCTTTCATCCTTTGGAAGCATCGATTAGCAAAAGTTTTAGTGGGTTAAACTTAGAAACTTCCTGGTCTCATTTTGTCCTTATCCCTATAATAGGTAGTATGATTTCTGGTTTAATCATTGTTACTCAAGCAAATAAAGAGGAGAACTTGAGTTTTTTAGACTCTTGTGTGGTGTTCTTCGAAGCTCCGCTATACTACTGCTCTAGGACAATTTCTTGGTAAAGAAATGATTTAGGAGATGAACAAAGTTAATTTTTAGGGCCGTAATTATGCCGCTACAATCAATGATTATTTCTAATAATGACCGGCTTTCTGAACACGCTCTGAATATTACCGAAAAATACGGTTTTCTATGTCTTTCTCATGATGGTGTTAAGACCTATCTGTCTAGTCGCTCTCTCCCTTCGTCAACAACAATGAATGATCTAGCTAAGTCATCAGGTGTTGGGATTAACTTATTACGTTCTTTGAAATCTGCTGGAGTAGCAGTTGCGACTGTTACCGGTATTGATTTGACATCTCGTCTCATTGAAAGAGTTCTTTGGATAAAATACCTTTGTAATATGCTTAACCCACCAAATTCTGAAAGAGGGAAGAAATTGGACGACCTTTTTATAGGTATTGCTCTCTCTATTTTCCTATCTCTTGTTCTCATTATATTTGGTCCTTCTTTTGTTTCTGTTGTTACTGGGGCAATTAAAATCCACCGAGCATCTCAAGTGATCTGGGCATGCAATCGTGAAAATAAACAACTTCAACTTCTAGAATCTATCAATGCGAATAACCTCCAACCACTTCAGAGAGCTGCTATACGCACTTCTATAGAAGCTAATAAGCAAATGAAAAATACGTACATAAAATATAGAGCTACTCGCATTGCATTTTTATTAACTTCTCTTATTGTTTGCATAGCATTATTTGCACTAGCCGCCGGAGTTATATTAGCCTTTTGCTCTTCTGCAACCTCCGCTGCAATTACTTCTGCAATTATTGGTTGCGGGGTTTCAGGAGGATGTCTACTATTATTTGGATGTCTAGGTTTTATAGCTGCTTCTGTATATGAACATCGAAAACAAAGCCAAGCTACAGTTACATTACAACAAGCTATTCTTTGCACTATGGTAAGTGACCAGATTGTTAAGAAACCGGGAGACTATCAAAGAAGCGTGATAAGTCAGGAAATTGCCAACACATGCTATCGTGCTCCCTAACATATAAGTTTGGGTTATCGCAATGTATGTTCAGCTAAGCAGCTCACACGTTAAGTAAGAGTACTTCTTAGAGAATATCTAATTTATATATAGAAGAAATAGCATTGAAATCACTTGCTTCATAAGCATCAGGAGATAGGATCCAAAATAGGGAGGTCTGCTCTTTGCCTATCATCTCTATAGGGTAAGGAGAAGAAACACTTCTTGGTAAAGAAAATAAATTTTTAATAATTTTCTTTTTGCTTTCCCCCTGTACATAAACCACAACATGCTTTGCTTTATGTACAGCTCGGAAGGTGAGTGTCATTCTTCGCGTGTGTAGTTGAGGAACATCATTAAACACTACAAGACGGGTAGTTTCTCGAATAGCTTGAGTATTAGGAAATAAGGATAGTGTGTGTCCATCTTCTCCGATCCCAAGCATAATCATATCAAAACTAGACTGGGGAACTAGTTTTTCAATAATCTCTTGATATTTTTCTGCTCCCTGTGGGTCCTCAATTGGCATACGAAAAACTTGTTCCTCGGGAATGTTTAATTCCTTGAGTAAACTCATTGCCTGCCCATAATTACTATCTACAGATGTAGGGGGGACATTTCTTTCGTCTCCCCAAAATAAAAATATTTTTGAGGAATCTAAAATTTTTGATTTATTTTCTACTAAGCTCTTAAAAATTGCTAGAGGAGTGGATCCTCCGGAAAGGGCAACAAAAAAAGCGTTATTGTTTTGGATAGCTTTATTTGCAGTTGCTATCCAATCCCGACTAGCTAAATCAATAAATAATTCTCTTTTTTTAGTTAAGAGAAGTTTATGCTCATTATTAAAGTTGATCAGTGTGGCCATATAATATCTTTACTCCCTTTCTATTTACAGAGGGCGCCAAGATTTTCCATCTGCTAACAAGAGATCTTCGGCTTGTTTGGGCCCAGAGGATCCCGCTGCATAGTTAGGAAAGAGGCCTGTTATGTGCCCTTCTTTTTCCCAATGTTTTAAAACAGGGGTGAATAGTTCCCAAGAAGCTACGACTTCGTTACTAGAGGTAAAGAGCGTTCGATCGCCCAAAATACAATCAAAGAGTAATCGTTCATATGCTTCTGGTGTTTTCGTCTTAAAATAGCTGTCATAGCGAAAATCCATGCTTACGGGACGAACAATATTATTTGTTCCCGGAACCTTACAATTAAATTTCAAAGCAACGCCTTCATCAGGTTGAATACGAATAATTAACAGATCATTTTCTATAGGACACGCAGAACACGATTCGCGAGTAAATAAATTGTAATACGACTTTTTAAAAATTACAGAAATATCCGTGGATCGTTTAGTAAGGCGTTTTCCTGCACGTAAGTAAAAAGGTACACCTAACCAACGAGGATTATCTATAAACATTTTTAATGCTACATAAGTTTCTACCATAGAATCTTCAGCAACATTTTCCTCTTCGCGATAACCAAGGACAGACACATTTTGCACTTCCCCAGGGCCATATTGACCACGAACTATATCTTCTGGAACAAGCGGACGTATTTTTTTAATAATATTAATTTTTTCTTTTTTAATTTCCTCAGAATTAAATGATGTGGGAGGTTCCATGGTTAATAAGCAGAGTAACTGCATCATATGGTTCTGCACCATATCCCGAAGCATTCCTGATTTCTCAAAAAGATTACCTCGTGTGCCTATGCCTATAGATTCGCTAACACTAATTTGCACATGATCAATATATTGAGAATTCCAGCAGGATTCAAACAAGGTATTTGCAAAACGTATAGTAAGGATATTTTGTACAGTTTCCTTCCCTAAGTAATGATCTATACGATAAATAGCATCTTCATGAAGATTTTCATCTATGTACTTTTGTAATTCTTGAGCACTCTGGAGATCAACTCCAAAAGGTTTTTCTATAATTACTCGAGACCACGGGGAGTCTTTACTTTGATTATGATAAAAAAGACGATGCTTATTAATATTTTGAATAATTTCTGGGAAATATTCTGGAGGTGTAGATAGATAGAATAAACGGTTTCCTAGAGTTCCGTGGGTCCTATCAATATCCTCAAGTCTTTCCTTTAATGTTCCATAGCCTTCATCAGAAGAGAAGTTGGATTCATGATAAAATACTCGTGACTCGAACTTTTCCCAAACACGGATATCCAATTCTTCATTAGAAGAAAAATTTTGGATGGCCTGTTTCATTTCTTCACGGAACTGTTCATGGCTCTTTTTTCTTCTTGCGAATCCAACACAAACAAAATTTTCTGAGAGTTTACCCTCTTTAACCAAGTGATATAGAGCGGGAAAAAGCTTACGAGAAGTAAGATCCCCGGTAGCCCCAAAAATGACCATAACACATGGGGGAGATTGAAGTGCTATTTTCCCTTCCTCAGGACGTGGACTACTTACCGTTTCCATGGTTGCTAGACCTTAATACAAATAAAAATATGTAGAATAACAAAAAAGAATAAAAGTCACTATGAGGAAACCAAATTATTTCTCTAGACAGCCTACATTAAAAAATAGAGAAGTATCCCTGAGATTGTCTAGCAAGTCCTAACCTAAATTTTCCATAAGAAAGGAGAGTACATTGCGTAGTTAAATAGAGTAAAAATTTTCTTTACTAACTAAGGGGCATTTGTATGACGAAAATCCACAATTCCTGTGGGAGAGAGAGTTAGATTAGAAAATTTTTTATTTAGTGCCACATGAAAAGCATCATGATAAATAGGTTCAATAATATGTAGGCTTTCCAAATATAATGCTGCTTGAGAGATAAGCTCCAAACGTCTTTGAGGTTCACGTTCATGTTCGATGGTTGCTAATAAGGAAAGAAAATCTTTGTGTGGAATCCTGTAGGGAAGGACTCCTGAAGTACCGAAAATCGAGAGAAAGGCCATAGGATCAGAAAAATCTGCGAACCATTCTCCAGTAGCTAAAGAAAACTGTCCGGAAGTTAACTCTTTTTGCAGTAAGGAAAATTCCTTCCCTAGGATAGGAATAGTAAATCCTAGGGTTTCTTTCCATTGTTCTCGTACTAACTGAACAAGAAGCGCATGCGACGCTGAGCCTGAAGGAAAAACTAGAGCGTGATTTTCAATATCTTTGATACTCATACCCAACTCTTGCATAGCTTCTACAAATAATTTTTTCGCTAGACACTTGTTATGTTCTTTAGATAGAAGATCTGAAGGAGGATATTTGTGAATATTCGTTGGTAATAAATGGCTTGCGGGCTGCACCCTATCTAGAAAGGCTGCTGCTACAAGAGCTTCCTTATCCAAAGCTAAAGACATAGCTTTTCTTAGTTTCGCATGGTTGAAAGGAAATTTATTTATATTAAAAGTAATCCAAGAAGTCCCTGCAACTTCAAATGTATGGAGGTGTCCTTGAGATTGTAAATAAGCTAATGCCTCTGTAGGAATACGCTCTCCCCAGGGGGGGCCTTGCCAATGTAGTTTCCCTTGATTAAATAAAAGAGCAGCCGTATTTGCGTCAGGAATAAAGTGTACAATAATAGAGTGCGTATTTACCTGTTCTTGATTGTAATAATAGGGATTTTTCTCTAGGTGTATCCATTGTTTAGCCTTCATTTTTTTAGGGTAAAATGCACCGTTCGTTATAGGCTTAGTGGTTATACCTTCTCGTTGTTTTTTATGTACGGGAAAGAAAATTGGCAAAGACAAGAGCTTTAAAAAATGCGACGTAGGGGACTCAAGATCAATAACTAGAGTCCTTTCATCTTTCGCATAAAACCCTACTTCACTCAGAGAACAATTTTGTTGAGAAACTTTTTTCGCATTCTTAATAGGATCAAAGGCAAAATGATAGACCCCGCCTACTTCGTGAGTCACAACTTGTTTCCAAGAATCAATAAAATCCGTAGCTGTTAAGGGATCCCCATTACTCCAATACGCCTGTCTTAGCTGGAAGGTATACTGCATACCGTCCTCAGAAATAAAGTAATGTTCTGCAAGAGCTGGTTCAATTTCCCCTGTATGTGTATTTTCCTGAACTAAGCCTTCGTAGATATGCCTAATTAAATTAATATTGGAAAGCAAACGCACTTCACGAGGGTCAAGAGAACGAGGATCGTCTCGCATATTAATACAGATCTGTCCTTGGGAATGACGAAATTGAGAGCATCCTATTAAAACTACGGATGCAATAAGGAGGAATCCAAAACTGACTCCCAATGGTATCTTGCGCATGGAGAAACTTCCAGCCTTGTTTTATTTGCGAGAAAAAGCTCTCTCCCTAATCCTGCAATCATCGCAGCGTTATCAGTGCATAGTTGTGGAGAAGGAAAATATACCGGCACATCCAGAGTTGCGGACAATAATTCCCGGAAAAATGAGTTATTTGCAACTCCCCCTCCAAGAAGGAGGGATCTACACGAAAATGTTTTTATAATAGTCGGAAGTTTTTGTGCAATAGTTGTAAATGCAGTGCGTTGAAACGAAGCTGCTATATCGCTTTTTTGCTCTTGAGATAGCTCAGGCAGAGGTGTCCGAGAAGAACTATTCTTTCCCTTAATTGCATAAAGAACGGCCGTTTTTAATCCACTAAAAGAGAGATCATACCCTTCAACATGGGCAGGAGAAAATGCATAAGCGGTTTCCGATCCATGGCGCGCTAATTTTTCTATTAATGCCCCTCCGGGATAAGGGAGACCTAAAAACCGTGCTACTTTATCAAAGGTTTCCCCTAGAGCGTCATCTCGTGTCTTCCCAATGAGACGGTAGGTTAAAGGATCTTCCATGAAAAACATTGCAGTATGTGCTCCAGAAACTACTAATCCTAAAGCAGGAAATTCTACTTGAGCTGATTCCATATAGACAGCATATAAATGCGCTTCTACGTGGTTCACTCCAATTAAAGGCTTATTCGCTCCTAAGGCCAGCCCCTTAGCAAAATTTACACCTATAGATAGAGAACCAATCAATCCTGGTGTTGTTGTTACAGCCAATAAATCCACATCAGTCCATGACACTTGGGATTCTTCCATGGCAATGCGAACAACACGAGGAAATGCTTGAAGATGGGCTCGCGAGGCAATTTCAGGAACAACACCTCCATAAGATGCATGTTCCTCTTGTGAAGCAATGATATTAGCTAAGATTTTTGTCTCTCCATCTATGATAGAGCAGGATGTTTCATCACAAGAGCTTTCCAAGCCTAAAGTGAGCATTATAAAACCAAACAAGCAAAAAATACCTGTCATAGGGTAAAGGAGAATTCTTAAAATCATCAAGAAAAACTTCCTGAAGAAAAAAAGAAATTCCTTAAATGGCACAGTCTGTTCTCTTTATTTTTCATGATTTAGTTTTTGTTATTTCCTAGTAGAAAAACAACGAGGCATCACTGGGCTCCTTAGAAAGAAAACTAAATAAATTAAACTAAAAAAATAATTTTGCTAAAGATAAAAACTTACTCTTGCGTCCCTTTATTAGAGGAATTAATTTGTCATTTTAAAAGAAAATTTCTTGCTAGTTTTTATAATTAATTGCATGATCGCTACTTTTTTAGTTAAATAAGCATGCTCCGCTAAAATATGGAAAACTGGGTTGCTACAGCAAGAGTACTTCTTCGTGGATGTGAATACACAGTATTTATTAGCGGCATATCTATAATCTTTGGCCTATTTCTTGGTATCATCATTGGCTCATTAACCTCTCAGTACTTTTCTTGTCGTGTCTTACGTTCTTTAGGGAGCCTATATGTGACTATCATCCGGGGCACCCCTCTATTCATTCAAATTCTCATTTGTTATTTTGGCCTTCCAACAGTAATCCGTGTAAATTTATCTCCCCTGGCATCAGGGATAATTTCTTTAAGTATTAACTCCTCAGCATATCTTGCAGAAATTATCCGTGGAGGGATTAATTCTTTATCCATAGGGCAATGGGAGTCTGCTAAAGTTTTGGGATATAAAAAATCACAAATTTTTCTTTATATTATTTATCCTCAGGTATTTAGAAATATTCTTCCCTCCTTAACAAATGAGTTCATTGCCTTAATTAAAGAAAGCAGCATCTTAATGGTCGTAGGAGTTCCTGAGCTTACGAAAGTAAGTAAAGACATCGTTTCTAGAGAGCTCAATCCTATGGAAATGTATAGTATCTGCGCAGGATTGTATCTAATAATGACATCATTACTTTCTTATTTTGCCAGATTACTTGAAAGAAAGAGAGAAGAAACATGACCGTCAAAGTACAAGATCTTACCTATTCCATTAACAATAAGCAGATTCTCTCTGGGGTATCCTTTTCATTAGAAGCTGGACGCATTACTTTATTTATTGGCAGAAGCGGTTCAGGGAAAACTACAATATTGCGTGCTCTTGTTGGTCTTCTTCCTCCTACGGAAGGAGACATGACTATTTCTGGAGAACCACCCGCTCTTGTTTTTCAACACCCCGAGCTATTTCCTCACATGACTGTGCTAAATAACTGCATCCATCCTCAAATCATTATCAAACACAAAAGTCTGGAAGAAGCTAAAGAACGCGCCTACAATCTCCTCAAGCAGTTGGATATTGAAAATCTTGCCAAACATTACCCTCATCAGCTATCGGGAGGGCAAAAACAACGTGTAGCTATCGTCCGTTCTTTATGTATGGATAAGCGCATTTTATTATTTGATGAGCCCACTTCGGCTTTGGATCCTTTTTCTACCCGGTCATTTCGATGTCTTTTAGAATCTTTAAAAGACCAGAACCTTACTCTAGCTATTTCCACACACGATGTGCCTTTCATTCAAGAATGCTTAGATCGTGTGTATCTTATAGATCAGGGAAAAGTTACAAGTATTTATGATAAACGAGATGGAGATTTGTCTTCAGAGCACCCAATAAGTCTTTACTTAAATTCAATGTTATTATCTTAAACGGCTGCAGCAACGCAACCGTTTCTCCTAATATAATTTTCTCCAATCACAAGAATAGAATGCCTGCATAACATAGAGATCCTGGGGTATCCCTTCGACTTGTTGATGATTTTCCATATGTAGAGCAATTCCTCTGCAACTTTCAGGAACGATAAATATTTTTGCCTGTCCTGGAGGAAGTTCAACAATATCATACTTATGTTGATTGATTAAAAGAGTGCCTAAGTGCACCAGGGGGAGAATTAACGTACTTGTTGTTTCTCTTAATTGTTTTTGTGTATTCCAAGGAGAATAATCATAACGTATTTTTAACTGTACTTTAGGATGCTTACACCCAAGAATTGAAGGAATGACCGCTTTCAATGTACAATCCCAAATATAGATTCCAGAATATTGTCCATAGAGAATATCGTCTTCTAAAGAAAAACAAGAGCTTTTTTCCTGTGCCTGCGCATAATGTAGAGACGACATAGGAAATTTCCCCGAAACTGCCTCTTGCTGTGATCTCCAAGTAAATCCTACAAATCCCTCTTTAAGAATATCTACGGGTAATGAATTTTTTAATGCAGGATTCCATCCTAGAGAATAGAATCTATCATATTCACTAGAATACTCATTAAGAATCTTCTTTGCATTGCAATTTTCTGCATCATGTACTTCTGCAATTTTTTGAATAATAGCAACGGTCTTTTGCATTATAGAAGTTATGGGTTCTGGCTTTCTTTTCTCTACAGGATTGAAGAAAGAATTTCTTTTTCTCATAATTTATTTTTACTTAATAAAAAAATTAATTTTTCTTTTTTAAAAACTAAAATATTAATTAATTAAATAAAAAATAATTTATTAAAAAATCATCTATTTATTTGAGAAACGTCTTATTGTTGAGAAAACTCTTTTGTGTTTTCCCATGGCAAAGGAGACACAGTTTGCGGGGGAGTAGAATCCCCTAAAGAAGAAAATAGTTTGTCTGCAAGAGTATTAAAGGGGCTGGTAATCATATAACTTTTTAGTAAAGCAATTCGCGAGTAAGCGGATGACCAATCAACTTCAGGAGATGAAATCGATCCTCGAATTTTAATTAAGAAAAAGTTCTTTGTTTTCAATGAAGTATTATGAAAATATTTTTTAATAACTTCAGGATCAATACCCAAAGTCATGGAAATCCTGTCTTTAAGAATATTTGTTTTCCCCCATAAGGCAAGGCGAATCCGATTATCAATCAGAGCATCAAAACGCTTACAAATGATACTGCCTTTTTGTACTGAGAAAAAGATAGGGGTAAACCATGATTCTACAAACTGTTTATTCTCTTCAATATCAAGAAATTGGAATAGATCATACATCGTTCCTGTATTTGCAACAGAAATCTTACCAAAATCTACGATAGCAGATTGAATATGAAATTCTTCAAAAGAGTATGGTGCTATTGGGAGATAAAAGTTTTCTTTGCTTACTTGAAGTACAACAGGATGTTTTGAGTATGCACCTCCAGCAATTAGGGGATTGAACTCTTGAAAGAATGCACGATTAATTGCTTCATTAATCTGTAACGTTGCTTTGAGATCATCTTCTAAAAGAATGGCTTTCTCTTGAATAATCAGGGGGATGTATGCTTGAAGGTTTGCAGAATCCACTTTTACAGTAAAGGGCCCTTCACCACGAGTGAGATGATGAAACATTTCTACACGAATTCTAGGCCCTGCTAGAGAAGAAATTTTTATTTTAACTTCTGGAGAAATAGGAAAAATTCCTGTAATAAATGATGAGGGGATATCTTTCCACTCTGCCGTTTGAACGAATTCTCTTCGTGAAGGATTAAGAATATTCTCTACAGATCCTCGAATGAGAAACTCAGCAGAAATTTTATTAGTATCCTGACTAGGAGCTAGGCAACTTCCTTGAAGATCGTACTGAATCTTCGTATCAAGATTATTTGAAGAAATTGACCCTGTTAAGTTATTAATAATAAACGTTTCTTTAGAAATATGATCATAAAATATTAGGGGATTCGTCGATAATGTTCCTTCAAATCCTCCTTCAGTAAGTAGAGATAAGCAGGACAATCCTGTTTGCTGTTCCGCGCAAGAGAGTTTCGAAATGTCCATTCTTGCAATAGCAGTCCTATGCAATGTGCATGAAGGGAAACAAAAAGAATTTGAGAAGAAGCTAGCATAGCGTTCAGGGGTAATTTCCCATTGTAAACTACCCTTTGTTTTTTGTGACAGCATTAGAGATTGGTCCATAATAAAAGTAACTTCTCCAGAAACAGCCTCTGTCTTTAAAGAAGAATCAAAAATGAATCTGTCTTCTTCTTGTGGATCATAGCGTAAAGAAAAATTCATATTCCCTATAGGACCAACATACGTGGATAGTTTTCCTTCTTTTTGCTGTATTTTTAACAATCTATCGATAGGGAAATCTATAACCTCTCCGGAACCTTGTATCTTAATATTTTTACTATCTATAGGTTTTTGTGGATCTAGAATCGAGATAATAAAGTCGGGGATTAAAATCCGTGTAGAGGGCAAATCCGGTGATTCCATATCCTCAACCATCATTTGAATATTTCCCTTAGTTAACGCCTTACACCCATCCGTATGAAAAGAAAAGCTAGCTTTAGTGAGGTTTAAAGGTATAAGCCTAGGAGAAATCATACTCAAAGGTAAGGACACAACTTTTCCATGAACCAAAGTGGAACATGTTTCTGGTTTTATAGGTTCATTAACCTTTCCAAATTTCCCATGAAGAAAAACTTCATTTTCTCCTGCAGTCATTTTCATGGAAAATTTAGGGAAATAAATATGTGTAGGAACGACCTGTACTTTCCCTGAAAAATTCACTTCAGCATGAGAAAAGTATTGAGAGAAGCTTTTTCTTAACCTTTCTTCAAAATGATACGTTGCATCTCCCTGGAATAACAAAGATTGTAGAGTTCCAGACAACATACACCGAAGTTTCATCAAAGAATTGTCTAAATCTACAGTAGCTAGAAGTTGAGAGTGTTTATACTCTCCCCGCACTTCTAAAGAGTAATAAGGACTCTCTAAAGGAATATTAATAATAAACGGACGTGGAAATAATGCTCTTAAATAGGTATGAGGTAGATTAGGCTGCTGCAAAAGAAACTCTGTACGATTTTTCTTATTATCTATAGTCATACTCCCATGAATATATGATTGCGCTGCTCCTCCAAAGACAGCTAATGTAGAACCCTGAATTCGGGTATACCGCATCGTTTTCTTGATGGATATTTCAGAATTTTTTAGTTCTATAGACAAATTAGGATCTTCAGGAGAAAAAGTAAGAGAATGTAGATAGGTGTTTAGGGAGATTTCACTATGTTTCCACTGAAACACATCTAGAGGAACTACTGCTTGAGAAACATGAGCTCTGATCTTTTGGCTAGAAATTGTTTTGGCTAGAGGGAGTAATTCAGAACATAAAAATGAAGCCAATTGTGGTTGAACTTCTACAAATGATGGACTTCCTTCAACAATATAAAAGGAAGATCGATGAATATATCCCTGTAATTTAGCTTGCATTTGGCTTCCCTGGACTTCAGCAGTCATGAGAATTTTTCCATGCACATTAGCTGCAGATACTTGAGCATCAAGGATACTCTCATTAGAAAAAACATGGTCCCACTTAGGATCAGAAACAAACAACCTAACAAAAGAAGCGGGGACAGACTCTAACTGAGCAGAAATATTTACTTCAGGAGAGAGGGTACTTTCAATAAAAATTCTTCCTGTAATATTTCCTTCTGTAGCTATCCCTTTAACCAAGAATTTGTCCGGTGTTTTCTCAAAATAAAACCCCGAAAAAACAAGAGTATCCTTGTTAATCGTTTTCATAGCAATCGAGCCATGTTCCGAAATTACTGAAGAACTACTCTTTGCTAAGAGAGCAAAAATAGTGCCTGGGTCAAGATTCCCTAGGGAAGGGTGATCTATCGTGAGACTTTCATCAATTTGTAATGACCATCCAGACAGAGTAATAGCTTTAATTCTTTGATACAAAAGAAGACGAAGTAAAGATCCTTCGATATATAAGGTTTCTGCTGAAAATAATTCTCCTTGACGATCCTTCCCTATAACCTTGATTTTTTTTGCCTTCTGAGGCCCAAACCAAGATAAATGCAAATCTTCAATTGTGCATGATAATCCTGTTTCCTTATGGATGACAGATAGCAAAAGATATTTTCCTGATCCTTTAGATAGCAGGGCTGGCAGAAAAAATACAAATACCCCTAAGCCCAACAGTATTCCTAGAGTATTAAACCACGCCATACGTTTCATCATAACTTCCTAGCAATGTCTTTAAGAGTTAAATTATAAACACTATGTTTCGCTTGATCTAACAGCTCATGAAAACAAGTCTGTACTAAACGCAAAGCAACTTCTGCTTGGACATAACTAAAGGTATGCAGATGTAACAACTTCTCAAGAATATCTTGAATTGTTAATTCGGAAATATAGTAAGATGGCTTATACGTTTCCTTATAAGATAAGACTAAGCCCTCACTTTCTAAAATCTCTAAACATTGAGCAAGTTCACCGATAGGGACGTTAGAATTTTTGGCTAAGCTTTCTAAAGTAGGTGAGGGATATCCTTCATCAAAATCCCTTGATATCTCTGCAAGAATATAAATACTAATGACTAACTTCGTATAACAGTTAGGTAGATACTTATCCGTGGAAAGGATGAAGCTATACCCTTGATTCTGAATTAAAAAAGTTAACACGCCTCCAAATAAGTAAAGACACGCATAAAAATATAAAAGTAAAAGAAAGGAGGGAAGAGCAACCAGTGCTCCATAGGTAAAGCTATAATTAAATAGGTAATACTGTAAACAAAAGAAAATCTTCTGAAAAATTATCCACAAAGTCCCTGCTACTAAAGAAGCTGTAAGTGCTGCGTTTTTTTTTACAGAAACACGAGGTAAGAAGGAGTAACAGCAAAATAAAACTGCGTAAATACCCAAGTAGGGAATACACAAAGATAGAAAATAGATTACCGCCATCAAGTGACTAAGAGACAACAATCGGGGATACTGTATTGGCATGATTTGCGTAACATATACCCAAAAACCAGAAACAATAATAAACACCATTGGACTAATAAGAGTGATTACAAAATACGTTATTAGTCTATGTAGAGATATGGGAGTCCACCCCATACGGAAAATCTTATTTAAGCTATCCTCTAAAGATACCAACATCAGAATCCCTGCCCAACAAAATACAAAGAAGCTCCCAACAAGAACTACGCTTACATTATTTGTTGGAGAACGATGTGCAGCATCAACAATAGCTAAAATAGGTTCTTTATAATCCGGAAATTTGATTAACAGCCATTCTTTCCAATCTACATCTAAAAATAGTGACTGCGATAGTCTTAAAAAAAATACGAGTATGGGAATACATCCGAATAACCCGTAGTAACTTAAAACACAGGCTTCTTTAGCTGTTTCATTTCTTAATAAGACTTTGGGAGCAAGTAAAAAAGATTTAAGAATGCGATTATTCCGAAACCTCGAATTTTGTTTTTTTTTTGAAAATGACGAGAATCTTCGAAACATAATTACATTGAAATCATTTTTTATTTATTTTAATAAAAAATGACTATTTAATTCCGAATTTTTCTTCATTATGAAGCATGAATTTTAACACATGAAATCAAGAGAAATAGTGGAAATTCTTTACGACAAAGATTTTCTGCTTTCGCACGACTCCCTAAAGATTTTTTAGGCGATACCCACTCTTCCATATGTTCAATAACTAATCCACATGCAGACAAAGCTTGGACCCAATAACTTAAAGGAAAATGAAAAGAAAAAGAGACTTCTGATTGTTTTTTCCCGGGATGTGCTAAAATAGGAATTTGTATGGGGGATAGATAACGATCAATCTTTCGCGACATTAATTTTTTATTTTCATCATAATGCCACGAAGAACATCGAGGTATACGAAAACATGGATGATTTAGCACTAAAAAAAAACGCCCTTGAGATTGAAGAAGTTGCGCCGTATTTTGTATTGCCCTATCCGGAAACTCCATATTCTGCAAAGAAAGAATAGCCACAGCACAAGAAAATAAAGAAAGATCAGAACGAATATGGAATTGTTTTGTCAGATCTTGTATCAAAAATTTGTGTTTTATTGATTTGCGTAGCTTCGTAGCGATAGCTACTAAACTTGGGGAGACATCTATTCCTAAATATCTACATTCCTTAGGAATTGCTCTTTCAAAAATTCCTTGACCACAACCAATATCTAATACAGAGCTCTGAGAATTTAAAGATAAAAGGGGGAGCAACTTAGGTAAAATGACTTCCCTATGATAGTAATGTCCATTAAGTTGCACTATTTGATGATAATCTCTAGCTATAGGCTCCCAAGAAGTGAGTTGCCTATCTTGCTTAACTGATTTTTTATTATTAGAGGAATATTTGGGCATTAATGAATTTTCATATGAAGAAGAAAAATAAGCAAGAGGAAATTATCGATATTGTTATATAAGCAATCCCTATGTTCTGATACATAGGGATTATATACTACACATCTATGTGTAGGGTGCATCCAAAACTCATATAATAGAGCTCGTTAATCGAACTCTACTACTGACGAGTCTTCCTCTCCCTCCTTAGTTTCGGATGTTTCTCCTTCAGGGGTAGATGTAGATGTAGCTGCTTCGCTTACTTGTTTCTCTTCAGAAGAGCTGCTTTGTAATGGTTCAATGGAAATTTTCTGAGCTACTGTTTCCAGATGCTGAATAGTAGCCGTAAGTTTTTCACAAGACGCTTCTAATTCAGATTGTTTCTCTTGTAAGAATTTAACTTGCTGTTCTTTCAGAACCGTTTCTTGTCTTATGCTGTCTAAAGCTTGCTTAGCCTGGTCGACAACCTGTTGTAGATCGGTCGTCTGAGTTCTTAAAGAAGCAACTGACTCAGTCAACTCTTTGATACCGTCTTGAGATAAAACAGATTGTAAAGAGGACAACATAGCTTCAAAAGAAGAAAATGTCTTACCGATGCCCGCTCCAAAAGTGTGTAATGATTTTAAATTCTCTTTAAACTCCAGAACAAGTGCTGAAAAATCTCCCGTATGAACTTCCAGTCTGCTTCCAAATAATCGGAGTTGATTCGATAGCGCTGACAACCCTTGTAATTGCTCAGAAAGATCATTATTCATCTCGCTTAAACATTCAACTTGTTCAGATAAACGAGAATTTTCTACATCAAAACGCTGATTTTCTTCTCGTAAATCTTCGACCTGCTTTTTAAGTTCACGAGCTACTTTTGCAGGAGCACTATCGCGAACACCTATTAATACAAGAGCAAAGGCAACAACCATAACCACAAGCATAATAATAGCAGGTATTACTGCTACAGCAGCACCAAATGACCAAAATGCTAAAGCAGAAAGACCAACCATAAAGAGAGCGATAGCTGCAATAATCTTCACAGCATGAGAAACTTTTTGCAAGGTAGATTCACGTTCTGGCTTTATAGCAACTGGAGAAGAAGGGGTAGGGGATACACATGATGGTTTTTGGCTTTCAGAAACATTTACAATCGTTGTCATAATTAGCACTCTGCAATATTTTTTTTAAAATTTGACGAATAGCTTATTATCACAATTCAATAAGATCAATCGTTTTATATATTTTCTTAAGTTTTTGATTCTCGTTCCTAGAAGCATGTGCAAGTCCTCATTAAAATCTTGCTAACAGAAAATCCTATGACCAATACCATCCAAAATACAATAAAACTTTCCCTAAAACATCAAGATATCTAGGAATTTTAATCGAAAGATGTCAAAATTTACCCTTAGAAGTTTTTCCTAAATATAGCCTAAATGTATAATGGGGTACGTGTGTAATAACTTCTAAAACTATGAAGTATTTTTCTTAAATTTTGATAGGCAATAGTGTGAAAAACACAAAGCAACGCCAGGTATCCATTGCCCCTTCAATTATGGGTGGGGATCTTGCTTCCCTTGGTAGTGAAGCTCGAAGAATTGCGCAATCAGGTGCTGATTTCATTCATATTGATATTATGGATGGACATTTTGTCCCGAATTTTACTTTCGGCCCTGGAATTATTGCAGCAATTAATCGCTCTACAGACATTTTTTTAGAAGTTCATGCAATGATTTACTCTCCTTTTGATTTTATTGAAGCTTTTGTGAAAGCAGGAGCCGATCGTATCATTGTACACTTCGAAGCCTCAGAAAACCTTAAAGAATTACTAACCTACATTAAAAAATGTGGGATACAAGCGGGGCTTGCCTTTTCCCCAGAAACTTCTATAGAATTTATCCCATCATTCTTGCCTCTATGTGACGTTATACTACTTATGTCTGTACATCCAGGTTTTTGTGGTCAAAGTTTTCTTCCTGAAGTTTCTGAAAAAATCCGTTTTACAAAAAAAGCAATTCAATTAGCAGCCCTAGAAGGTAAATGTTTCATAGAAGTCGATGGGGGAATCACAGAAAATTCAGCCAAGATATGTCGTGAAGCAGGGGCGGACATTTTAGTAGCCGCATCTTATATATTTCAGCACGATGGGCTAACAATGGAAGAAAAAGTTTCGCTGCTTAGAGGAGAAAATCATGGTATTAAGTAACCAACTTTCTGTAGGAATGTTTATTTCTACTAAAGATGGGCTTTATAAAGTTGTTTCCGTTTCTAAAGTCACAGGTGCTAAAGGAGAGTCCTTTATCAAGGCTGCTCTCAAATCTCCAGACTCTGAAGACATTATTGAAAGAAATTTCAAAATAGGCCAGGAAATAAAAGAAGCCCAGTTTGAATCAAGAAATTTGGAATATTTATATATTGAAGACGACCATTGTCTATTTTTAGATTTAGGAAATTATGAAAAAATATACATCTCTAAAGAGATTATGAAAGACAATTTTCTATTCCTCAAAGCGGGGATTATAGTCTCTGCTATGGTATATGATGGTACCGTGTTTTCCATAGAGCTGCCTCACTTTTTAGAATTAATGGTGTCAAAAACAGATTTTCCTGGAGATTCCCTGTTAATTTCTGGAGGGACAAAAAAAGCTTTATTAGAAACAGGAATTGAAATTGCTGTGCCTCCTTTTGTAGAAATTGGCGATGTTATTAAAATTGACACGCGTACATGTGAATATATTCAGCGCGTCTAACTTCAGACTGAGAAGGTAAGAGAATACAGGTATGGATTTAAAGCAAATAGAAAAGCTTATGATTGCTATGGGTCGCAATAACATGAAGCGTTTTGTGATTAAACGAGAAGGGCTAGAACTTGAATTGGAAAGAGACACTGGCGATAGGCAAAGTCAAGAACCTGTATTTTATGACAGTAGGTTATTTGCCGGATTTTCGCAAGAGCGACCAATTCCTATGGATCCCAGTCAAGCCGTTAGTCAAGAGTTAGCCTCTGACAAAACTGAAAAATCACAACAAGCCGTCGGAGATTTTATTAGTTCGCCTCTTGTGGGGACATTCTATAGCGCTCCTTCACCTGACGCTCCTGCATTCGTTAAACCGGGAGATATCGTTTCTGAAGATACCGTTGTCTGCATTGTCGAAGCTATGAAAGTCATGAATGAAGTTAAAGCGGGAATATCTGGGCGCATTGTTGAAGTACTAATTACTAATGGTGATCCTGTACAATTTGGATCAAAGTTATTTCGTATAATTAAAGATGAATAATGAAAAAAGTCTTAATCGCAAATCGTGGAGAAATTGCTGTACGCATTATACGCGCGTGTCATGATCTAGGATTAGCAACAGTTGCAGTGTATTCATTAGCGGATCAAGAAGCCTTACATGTACTACTAGCAGATGAAGCGGTGTGCATAGGAGAACCTCAAGCTGCTAGATCCTATTTAAAAATCTCTAATATCTTAGCTGCTTGTGAAATTACAGGAGCTGATGCTATCCATCCGGGATATGGTTTTCTCAGTGAAAATCCAAATTTCGCCTCTATATGTGAAAGTTGCGGCCTTACATTTATAGGTCCAAATTCGGACTCTATTAAAATGATGGGAGATAAAATCGCTGCAAAGCAATTAGCTAAGAAAGTAAAATGTCCTGTAATTCCAGGATCAGAAGGCGTGATTAAAGATGAAGCTGAAGGATTAAAAATAGCAGAAAAAATCGGTTTTCCCATTGTTATCAAGGCAGTTGCTGGAGGAGGAGGCCGAGGAATTCGCATCGTAAAAGAAAAAGATGAATTTTTTAAAGCATTTTCAGCAGCAAAAACAGAAGCTGAGGCGGGTTTTAATAATCCCAATGTATACATAGAAAAATTTATAGAAAATCCTAGGCACCTTGAAGTCCAGATTCTTGGGGATAAACATGGAAATTATGTACATCTTGGAGAAAGAGACTGCACCATACAACGACGCAGACAAAAGCTTATAGAAGAAACTCCAAGTCCTATACTTACTCCCGAGTTGCGAGCTAAAGTAGGAAAAGTAGCTGTAGACTTAGCAAGAAGTGCTAATTACTACTCCGTAGGTACTGTAGAGTTTTTATTAGATAAAGATAAAAAGTTCTACTTTATGGAAATGAATACCCGTATTCAAGTAGAGCACACAATCACTGAGGAGGTTACAGGTATAGATCTTCTGAAAGAACAAATTTATGTTGCCATGGGGAAAAAACTTACATGGAAACAAAAAAATATTACGTTTACTGGACATGTAATTCAGTGTCGTATCAACGCTGAAGATCCCAGCAATAATTTTTCTCCTTCTCCCGGTCGTCTAGATTATTACCTTCCTCCTGCTGGTCCATCCATACGAGTAGATGGGGCGTGTTATAGTGGATATGCAATTCCTTCTTATTATGATTCAATGATTGCTAAAGTCATTTCTAAAGGTAGAAACCGAGAAGAAGCAATAGCTATCATGAAAAGAGCGTTAAAAGAGTTTCATATTGGAGGAATTCACTCTACTATCCCTTTTCATCAATTCATGCTAGATAATCCTAAATTCATTAACTCTGAATACGATATTAACTATATTGATACTTTGTTATCTCAAGGAGACCCTTTGTTTTAAAATTTAAATAATCCTTTCTTATCCATCTAAAGTACCTAGTACATCTGACAGTGAGAAGGGGGCGTATGCATGTAATCCATGCTGTTGATTTACATGCTTAGTGCTAATTTAGCTTTAAAAATGAACTTCTTATCTAGACTAAACAATAAAAAATTGAAAAAAAAATCTTCCTTTATCTAGAATGCTTTGCTTTTGCATAAGCTCCCTTGGTTAAAGACTTAATGAGCCTTTCGGAAAAAGTTAATTCTTCTAAGCTGCCAGAAAATCAAATTCACAAAAGTACTCAAGAGAAGAACCCTACTCATTTTCAGATGCCAACTAATACAAGTGCTCTGTCTACCTACGATAGGTTAATCCATAGCAATAACACTACTGAAGAAGTGGTGAAAATTGGGGGAATGATTCAGCAAGATTTTTTTAATCTGACAAATGTTACCTCATTGGGGGGGGGGGGGGTATTTCTCCAGCCAGTCATACGGGGAACTGGAAAACATCATTTTTATTTAACTGTGCTAGACTCATTTCATACGTATTTTCTCTAACCGTATTACCGGCTAAAATCCTAACACCTAAAAACCCTAATTCCCTTCCTTCTACTATTCCAATTAATATGCCTAGCTCGCATTCTTCTTCGGCTGTCTCCGTAAATAAAGGAAGTCCTCAAGTTTCTAATCAAAAAAAAGTCTTTTTAAACCAACTTATTAGAAAAAAACGCGTATCAGATGGAGGAGAAACCTCATTAGTTGATTATGACCTAAATGAAAAAAATATTGCTACTCGATTAGGAGTAACGATAGATGCAACTTGTCAAACAGCAATGAACAACCTAAGAAAGGCTATCAATCGATATAATGCTTTAAAAGAGAAGAATTCACGGGAAGGACAATATTTGCTCGTTAAACAAGCTGAATTTTTAAATAAAATCCAAACCAGACTTCGCCTACCAACTTCTCACCAAAGTACTCAGGTTATGAACCTAATTAAATCTGAGTTCAAATCTCATCAAATTGAGGTAGAAAAAGTTTTACATGGCATATGGATAGCAGGTTCTCCTCCAGACGGTACTGACGAATACATTAAAGTTTTTTTGCAGACCTATGATGAACACAAATTTTTCTTCTGGGTCGACAATGATGCGTATGGAGCAGCTAAATTTAGCTCTATTCTCAAGAGCATTTCTTTGTCATCCGCAATAAAAAAGTTACGCGAATTAGTTCCTACAACAGACCAGGAATTTATTAAAAAATATGATGATTTGAAAAATAAGTATGAATCCTCCAAAGATTTTCAAGCTAAAGAGGCATATTCTAAAGAATTAATGGATCTTTTTGATTCCCATCAACGTTTAAATGAAAAAGTTAAAAGCCAATTCAATGCGTTATTTTTAAAAGAAATGGTAATAGCTCAAGATGGCTTTTTTAATTTTTGTTTGCTTAAGGGAATTAATAAAATCACCGATGCTGTCCGTATAGAATATCTTAAAGATGTCATCAAAGTTTCAGAATCAGAAATTAATGATTATAAAAACATAATAGACACGAATAGAAAGAAAATCCAAGATTTAGTTTCTAAAGTTAATAAAGACCTAGGATCTAATAAAGTCCTGATTAAAGATATTAAAGAACTGCAGTCGATGCAGTCTCCAGAAAATATCTACAATTATGAATTAGAAATGTTACTACGTTGGAATTATGCGGCAGCATCAGATCAACTTAGAATGTACATGCTTAAGGAATTTGGGGGAATTTATACTGATTTAGATATGATGCCACAATATTCTACTCAGGCTACTCAGAAAATTTTTGAGTACGGAGGGAATAGGTTCTTTGAAAGTTTAAAAATTAGGAGAATTATTTCTTATGCTGCTTTAAAGGCTGCTATAGGCCAAACAGTATCTTGGGAACAAATATCCAGGGAGATAGATACATCCAATCTTCAGGGTACAGATAAAGAAAATCTAACCAAACTATTCTCTTACTTTCAAGAAACTGTGAAATCACAATCTCCTAAATCCTTATTCCAAACAATGTCTCCTACAGTTATCCGAGACCAGATGCCAATATTACAACGTTATCATAAATGGTCAACGAAATGGAATGTACGCGGCTTAAATGGGCTTATGATGTCCCATAAAGGTAGTGCTGTTGTTGATTCTGTTATCATAGCTCAGCAACAAGCGTATGCAGAACTGAAATCTTTAAGACAAAATATTCTTAGCGGAGAATTCTCTAAAACTTTATCAGCTCTTTCTGATATTGATCAGCAAGCAACTGTGGGGGGATATTTACTAAAAAAATACTTAGCGGGAAGTGTATTTTATGATTTTCGTCAAGATTCCATTGTTCCTGGAGCTTTAAGTACTCTAGCAATTTCTGGGCCCGACTTAATCATGAAAGAAATGAGAAAATACTTTATTTCCTTAGGGCCTATAGGAGAAGATTTCTTAGAAAACAATGGCAGAAGGCTGGGCAAGGCAGCATTTCTAGGTGCGTATAATGAAGTTCGACTAGATGAAGGTAAAGTTACGTTTGACTGGCTAAATCCTATAAGTATTGGCGTAAACGATGTCACTCCTGCTGACGAAAGCACATGGTGCGGTTTTAAACAAAAATGTGCTACTGATCTACTGTTTAATGAAAAAACAAGAGACGAAGCTACTCAAGGAATCACTCGCACAACGGTTAATCCAGAAGAATTTACTAAACTATGGAATGACGTATCTAAATTTTATTTACCCCCCAACTTGTTGGAAGAATTCAATCAAATTATTACAAAACCTGCTACTGACATTGCCAAAATTGCTGAAGTAGACCAATCTATTTACCAAACCCTATTAGAATTACCTCATGATCCTAAAGCTAAGGAATCACTATTTTCTTTACAATTACAGTTAGCAGAACTACTCCGGACTACAAAATTTCCTGTTTCCAATCAGGTGCATTTCTTTTTAAATTGGCAGACGAACTTTGAAGCAGATTTAAAGAAGTCGGTTCAATTATACTTAAAAGCACATCCTCAAACAAAAGTGGTACTATGGAATAGTGAGTTAAGTAATCGCGTGTTATTTCTTAAAGACATGCTTGCCGTAGCTGAAAGACACTTGGCTGTTTCAAACCTATTAGATTCTGTGGACAAACCTTCCCCTTCTTTCACGGATATCACTACTTTAACTAAATACGAAGAACTAAAGTCTAAAGAAAGTCTAGATTTACTCACTCCCACGGAACTTGATGATTTTTTAGATATTACCTCAAAGATAGCTGAGGATCAGCAGCTACAAGAAAAAATCTCATCCATTGAAAGTCAACTCAATTCTGGTAGTTTCTACAAAGAGCTAGAGCAAAGTGTGAGCTCGTGGCTAGCACTACCAGAAAACGAATTTAAGCAAAAGGTACTGTCTTTAATTAGGGACCTATCTCATGATGGTAGTCTAGACTCTCAAGGACAAAAACGATTAAATCAATGGTACCAAGAAATCTGTACAACAACGTTTGAAAAACGCGTTTCTAAAATACAAGAAAAAATTCAATCTTTCACCAAGCAATTCGAAAATAACGAACGCGTAATATTTAAAAATATCGATGACATCCTATCTTCCCATCCATTGTTCAAAAACATGCAACAATCGGGCTACATATTTAGAGATTTCAATGACATTACTCGGCTTATGTTATCCCAAGCAGGAATCTCAGGAATTATATCTTCTGAAAGTGTATTCCCAGCTCCTTCTAAAGCCCTTGTCGATATCTTAAAAACAACCTCAGAAAATGATTATGGTTTAATGCAAACTTCATTAAGCCAAGTTTATGATTTTTTATCCTCGGATCAAAACAGCCCCGAAGGCAAACAATCAGAACAAAATCTAGCTGAAAACTTACGAGAGGAATTACAAAAATATTCGCCAGAAGAACTACTAATCCCTCCTATTGAATCTGACGTCACTGCTATGGGGGTGCGTTACAGCATAGAAAATGGGAAAGAGAGTGAAAAACTATTGCTTAGTTTATCCCCTGGAATATTCAATCCTGCTGGTTATACCATGGGATTATACCTAGAAGCTCTTTATGCAATGCATACAGAAATTCAAAAAGGGTCACTAACAATAGAATCAGCTGAAAACATTCTCAAAAACAATAAGATAAATTGCTTTATACAGCGTGAGCCTCTTCAAAAATTATGTGAATATGCAAGTAATAAAAGCTATCTTTCTCTAACGGAAATTCACCAAGCTCTTACTGGGCAAACCCATCTAGCAGAAGCTACAAAACATCTCATAGGCGGAGCTCTTCCAGGAGTCAGCCATATTCTTACTCAAGATAATAAATATGGTCGCCCCCTAGCAACAGCTATGACTTTCTCTCCAACAATAGCTCCTTATGACTATCGTGGATCTGGATTTAGCAAAGATCTATTTTCTAATCCTCATAATGCTCCTAAAATACCTGTTATTGTAGAAAGCGCAAAATATAGTGCCTCATCTTGGTCAGAATTTTCTAACACTCACCTTAGTGGATGGTCAGATTTAGCAAATCATCTAGGAGCAAAGTCCATTAGCATTCACCCTCAAAATTTCTTATACGAAACTGAAGGACGTTGCATGGGATTTTCTATTCTCTATATGCTAGCAAACGATCCTAAGTCTTACGCACTACTACAAGAAAATCTCGTAACCCTATCCTCACTATTCCAAGAAAAGGAAAAAAGCAAGTTACCTTTAACACAGGACGATCAAGATTTCTTATCCAGAAGTCTTGAATTAATTGATTGGTGGCAACATCAAGGAAACAAACTTCTCATGTCTGGAAGTGTATTCACATCTTTACCATGGGATCTGTCTTCTTTGAGATCCGCATTCAATGAAAAAAAATTAAATTGTGTGCTGGTTACTACGCCAGCACACAGTTTAATCCTCCACAAAATCAATGATGTTATTGGGAATACAGAAAGCACCTATAGAGTTACTGATCCTAACTTTGGTCACATTGATTTTCCAACTCTAGAAAAAGCAATGTATTTTCTTAGTAGCATGCTAGATCTCTCCCCAGAAATTAGATCTCGCTATGGAATTACTAGTTCTACATATACAAACGAACTGAAGATATATTCTGTAAATACAGAAGAGTTGTCCAACATTGTATTTTCTGGAACAGACTTAGGACTGGCTTCTGATCATCAACTAACAACTCGAGAAAAACTAATGCTCAAGGGGGAAGTTAAAATCAATCATATGCTCACAACTTGGGAAACCTTGTTTGATATCGGAGCAACAATTGACCAGCAAAGAATATCCGAACGTGTTCAACCAGAGGATTTTGATCGCATAAAAATTCACGGAGATATCTTAAATGATTATCTCTCTAGAAACGTACTTGATCATCAACAAGCAAATTTAATTCGAGTTCTTTTGGAAACTCATGGAGTACAACAGGGGACTAAAAAAATTCAAGGCAAGCTCATTACAGAGACCCCTAATCATATAGCTCCTTTATTACAAGGAGTTAAGAGTAAAATCTCTCATGTACAAACTACACTGCAAATCATGATTAAAGACATTAAAAATCAATTACGCATGAGAGCTATTAGTGACAATGACGAAGGAATCGTTAAAAAAGTAGATATTAGTGATAACGATCTAGTTACAGTTGAAATTGAGTCCAAAAGAAAAAAAAGTCGGATAACCCTTCAAGGGGCAAATCTAGCTAGATCATTTAGACAGATGAGCCGCATGTTAAATGAGCTATCTAGTACAGGAGTCATGGACATGGAATTAGGCATGTCCATTGTCTCTCTTGTCCAATATGCGCGGATGGTACAAGAAGGCAAGTCTTCAGATGCCTTAGCAAAAATGAACCTATTTTTAGATGTAAAAGCTCTATCTGAATCGACTTTAGGATCCATCATCCAAGCAATGGGAAATAAATTTATCACCGAAGCAGGAATTCAAGGATTTAGATTAGAGAGCGCTTTAGCTGCTAAATTACACGCTGCTGCTAGCAAAACAGGCGGTACTCTAGGCCAAGCTTTATCCAATGCGGCAAGAATTTTAGAATTACCTATTCTAGAGACTGTTGCTGGAGTTTGGAATCTATACAATAGCGTAAATACATTATTGGAAGCTTCTTCTCATAGCGATCAAATGGCAGCTCGTGTTCAAATAGCTTTTGATACCATTTCTCTTGGATTAACATTATCCTCTATTGCTTCTCCCTCATTTATGTTAGCAGCAGGTCCTATTGCTGCTATTGGAATGGGAGCAGCTTCTATCGCTCGCAACATAGCTAAACATGAAGAACGCCATACAACCTGGTTAAAATATAAAGCATTCTTGGATCAAGGATCTAAACATGTTGTTCAAAGTTTCCCTTCACGAGGATTAATAGATCTATCAGAAAACTCTGTGTTAGGAAATGTTTGCCTAGATCTTAGAAAAAATCCTCCCACTCTTACAGGAAGCCGTTCCTACAATGCTAATAGATGGATAGGACATCATCCCAATCTAACCGATAAACAAATTAGAGAAAGACTCAGCTATGCTTACAGCATTACCCCTCAATATGCCTTAGCTAAAGGACATGCGAATAGTTATTGGCCACAAGACATTCCTAAAATACCTAAAGGAACCTATCATACAGTCATCCTAGGATATGGAATACAATACAAAGCGGTCACCGAAGTAATCTATCTATCCAATCAGATTGTTTGGAGAGAAGCAGTGATGGAAACAGACTCCCGCTATTATGTCCCACCTTTAACACCTCAAGGAAAGCAAAGTACGGTTATAGGGGGTGATACCTTTGTAACTGTTTTACCTGTTCGTCTCTTAGATGAAGATTCTGAAGAACGACTTGCGCTAGCATCATCATATGCTGATTACAAAATTAATATCCAAGGAGGTAGAGGTGGAGTGGTAGTTCAAGTTGGTGGGGCAGGAAATTATATTTTAACAGGAGAAGAATTTAGCAATAATATCATCTCTTTCCGTGCTATTCCTCCACCATACTCCGTTCATTTCGACCTAACACAAGCAGAGCAATCCAATATACTAGTAAAAGATAATAAAACACTAAATATCCTTAAAATTAAACAGAGTAACTTTAACACAATATTGGGATCTAATGAAGGTAATGATATCCTCCGCGGAAAACATCATACTAACTTCTATCTCGGTCAAGGCGAAGTAACTGTCTACTCTGGAACAGGATCATGTAAATATCACATACCGAAAATCAATAAAACAATAAATATCACTCTAACTGAGGGATCTACTCGTCATTATTTTAAAATTCAACATGGTGTAACTGACTTAAAACCTCTTCGAGGAGAACAAGAAAACTCCCTCATCTTATCTCGTCGTTGGGAAGAAAATAATAATGATGATGATCCGCTACCTCGCCTCTTTATTCATACCTTTTTTAATAACAGTAGCCAACCCGAACTATTCTTAAACGGTAAGTTAACAGTTTCTCTAGCTGACGGCATTACACTACAAAGCATAAAAAAAGATTCCTCCTATATAACAGGAAGTCGCGCTATTTTAGGCTGCTTAAGTTGCGACCAATCAGTGTGGCAAAAGCAATATCCTGAAGAACCAAGCTATCCCGAGAGTATTTTCTTAAAATTAGAACGATTAGAATGGCCTTTTAATCCAAATATGACAATCTTCCAACAAAATGGATTCGCTATACTGGAGAAAGCGAGTAGCCATATTACTTACCAAATAGCTTCTTACAGTGATGTTACTGTGCACGCCAGCTCTTTGTATTCTATTACAGTTGAAGGTAAAATAGGATGCTCATATATCATATCCTACATGCCATCCTCAGAAGAAGTAGTACCTCCTGAAGAAACCTTACCTATAACCATTTATCTTGAAAAAAGTTCAGGGTCTGTTCAACAATTGAGTTTATGCTCCTTACTTGCTAGCTCCATTCAAGGAAAAATACATCAATCTGAATCGAGTAAAGGACGAGGAATAGACTTAATTGTTTCTTCTCTGAAAAGTAAGGTATCTGTCACTTTATTCTGGAACAACGAAATTCCTGGCGATACTATTATAGAAATTAATGAAAAAACAACGACATCTCTTCAACAGTGGTACGACACTCTAAATCAAGAAACTAGCGCCTGGAAGACTTTATACAGCAATAGTAAGCTAATCCCAGAAAGAGTAGAAGATGTTCTCGGCTTAAATAATACAGCCACTGTAATTCTCAGTAAGCCGACGAGCAAAGCACACATCCTAGGCATTGAAAACAAACACTCTATCAATCTCGAAGTAATAGGCGAACTACAATCAGGTAGTGTTATAGCAAGCATGGAGAATCGTAGGTGGTCATTCTTTAATACACCACTAAAACAATTCAACGCCACTATACCAGCACATAGCACAAAATACCTCTATTTCAGAGGAAATCAATATGATCAGGGAAATATTGTATTCTATAGTAGAGTGAATCCTACGTCCCTCAATATCTTAGAAAAACCAGAAACTATCCTCCCCCAGAGACAATGGGAATGCTATGAAGAAATCCATGTACCTCCGACTACATTGACACTACAAAATTTTCAACGCTATCAAATAGCTGACGAAGTTCAAGAGCTAGTAAGACAACTCATGTACGCCCAAGGACTAGTACGAATTCAAAATAGAGATTTCATTCTTAAGATGTTTTATATTCGCCAAGAGAGGGGAGTAGGTACAGTTCGATTAAGATTTATCAACTTCTTTGAAAAAAGCTCGTGTAATACAGAACCACTTCTATGTACAGGTGAACTATTAATTCATAAATCATTTTGGGATCACCTAATTCTAACTTTAGGAAAAGAGAAATTCAATTTAGCAATTCTAGCAAAAGAGTTTCTTTCTCCACACCACACTCTACAGCTAGAGACTAACCCCAGGAAAAAGTATGAGTTAATGTTCCCTAAAAAACCTTGTTTCCCTGGAGCCAATGTATTTACCTATACTATAGATCCTGACAATCAACAGCATCAGTCTGTTGTAATGCCTTTCATAAGTAAAGATATGGCAGTCTATGTTCTTCCTAAAGCTACACGATCGAAAAATTCGTACTATCTAGACCCAGATACAGGGGATTTATACTTAACTAAAATAAGGCCGGATCATTTATCTTACAGTGAAGCTATAGTTCACGCCTTTTTAATTAAATTTAAACAATTTGCATATAATATAGATAAATTCCAACACATTGCCATCATGGGCTCCCATGAAGTACTTCCTTTATCTTCAGGAAACTTAGTTACATTTTCTGGTCCTGCTTTACGCCATATTGAGTTTAAATATCGAACTGCTCATCGAATTTTACAAATGCTTTGGAAAGAAAGAGTGGTTGCAAGATCAATTTCAGTAATACCAAATAATGATCAAGTTTTACTTTATGACCCACAACTAGCAGTACAACATTATAAACTTACTGATGCCATGATGTGGGATCTTCTTGACAGATCTAAAAATTCCTACAGAGCAAAAACATATGATAGTTATCTAATTCAAGAAGCTATGCATATATTCTCTTCACAGCCTAAGTGGAATATACCTAAAAGTATGCTGCAATATGCTGTTGGCTACTATCAAGAACATTTTACTCAATGGATACGAGGCCAGATTAGTAAAAACTCAAAAATATATATTTCTAAGGGAACAACGACATTCTCTTTAATCACGACCCAAAATCATATGTTTCCTGCTTCAGAAAATACTTCTACTATCACGGTTTACTATAGCGTGTACGGTCTGAATAAAATAGCCGATAGTCTGCTATTACACTCCCAGGCAGGAGATATGACATGTGATCTCCTCAAAGATATTGTTCTGGTTGTCAAACAAATTAACGAATCTCAATATTCCGATCGAAAAATCTTTATAGCCACCGAAGTCTTTACTGAAGAAGACAATAAGTTAGAATCATACGATGGCGGAGTTATCCTTCCTGCAGGAAGAGAGTTACAGTAACAATAAAACGTAATGCAACTTAAGTAGATATAATTGAAAAAAATATTTCTTTCTTAACAAGAAAAACGCCATCCACGTATTGTTTATCTCTTCCTTTACTTCGAAAAAGAGAGTCTTTAAATTTCCCTCTATACTTAGACTTCTCCTTTAAAAAATAGTTTGCAATTTTTATAACTCTTGCTCCTATTTTTATAAATTTTTCAAATTGCTTAAAACTGTGAAAAATTATGTCTAACTTCTTTGCTCCTATTACGTTTTCTCCCAGTTTTTCTGCATTTATGCAACTCCAAGGAATAGGTGTGGGATTATTAGAAAAAATTGCATATAAAGTAGACAACTATTTTGATATGCAAGGTCGGCAAATTCGAGTAGTTAAAGAAGCTGCATCAGGTTCTGGAGTATTTTGTTTAGAACAATTTCGCATAATTAGCACCCAAGAAAAGATTTTGAAAATTCTTTCTTATATACTTCTTCTTCCTTTGATTATCTTGTTGTTAGCAAAAATAATTTTACGTTTGATTCTTTTTTTTAAATATGGCGCTTTTTTACTCTTAAATAAAGAAATCTTGAGAGATTTATTATTATTTCATAACGAGGAGTATTATCTTTCTAAACTATCTCCTAGAGTCCTAAAAGATATTTGGTCTCTTCATAAGGAAATTCGTTCTGGCCTAACTAAGGGAGAGCTACAGAATAGGGGAATTCATCTTGTTCTAGATTTTAACCTCCCTAATACAGTTATCGTAGCTAGACTACCTACAATTATTTTTCGAATCGAAAAATATCCTGGGGCTATCTTTTCTTCTTTTCCTAGTAATTCTAACAATATCACCCATTACCTAGACTCTATTCGTATATTAGAGACACAAAAAATATTTGATGGAGATTCTGTCATTCGTTGTCAGTCTTTACCCCCAATAGAAGGCGTTGATGCCCAACCTTTTTCCTTAACAGTTCAAAGTGTTTTCGATTGGTAGGGGAATAGGCAATTCTATTGCAAAATGAAAAGCAAATAATTAGATTATGTCATTGCTATCAAATAGAAAATTATGGCAAAATGAGCATGCTTTTGTTTTTAAGAAAGTTTTTCTCTGTGGATAATCTTACGATCAAACACCACGCCTATCTAACACGCTAATAAGGAAATGTTCCCGTTGCTGTTATGTATTATTAAGAGGTCACACTGTTGTGGTGTAAGAGACGTAAGAGATGAATGTGATTACAACGATTCCTTACTCTAAAACATCAAGAAGCAAAGGCTGTAAGCAAATTCATCATAACTTTATTCATTTTCAGAGCATGCAATACAAAAAACGGCGTTTTTCTACCTACTTTTCTTTATCTTTGGGTATTTTTTTAGTTGTATCAGGATGTTCTTTCTCCAGCACCCAGGATTTAACAACTAAAACTAAAAGGGGAACACGAGTTGCACGCAATGGGGATGAATCATGTTGTCTTCCTAGCTATCCCGCTATTATAGATGAAATCGATAAACTCGCTTTAAGAAAGGATTCTGTATTTATAGAAAAAAATACAAAGGAATCTCGAAAGATATGGAGAGAGATACATAGAAATCTCCATATGCAGGGGGACACGATTCCTATTGTTGCCTATGGAAGTTTAATGAGCCCTCGTTCTGCATCCTCCACATTAACACATTTCAAAGCTACTCCTGTATGGCTATGTGGTTATACACGTTCTTTTAATCTTGATGCAAAATTTTGGAAAAAAGAATTCCATCCCATAAATGGAGAAAACAATCGCGGCCTCCTAAGCCTTAGGCAAAATCCAACTCAACGCTGCAATGCAATAGTTCTAGAAATGAATGAGGAAGATTTTATTGCAGCAAGGAGAAGAGAATCTGCTTACAAGCTTATTCCTGCTAAGGTATGCTCTTATCCATCTGAAAAGTCCTGTAATTTTGCTTATGTTTTTGTTGCAGAGGATATCTTTTGTTCAAAAGATATCCTTCCTTTGAAAGAGTATTATTATTTAGTATGGAGTGCGGTTTCATCTGACGAAGCTAAAAACCTATACGGTGAGAACTTTGCTGAGGACTTTTTGAATACCTCTTTCTTAGCTAACGGGAATTCTGTCCTTCAAGTTCACTCAGAATACCAAAAGGATCCGCAAATTGAATATGTAACACCTTCACAAAATAAAAATTGAACCTCAATAGCAAACATACGTATATCTCTGGCTTGACAATGATTCTTTCATTTCGAGGCATTGTTTTTATGAAAAACTAAAAACAACTTCCTAAAAGATCCCCAAAAAACTTGATGGAATCAATCCATGACTATGAATTGCTGAATTCATCGTGATTTATGTGGTCTATTCAACAAATTTCTATGGTCTGATAATGTAAATTATGTTGCATTAAGAATAGAGAGAATATAACTAATTCATTCTAAGTTATTCATTTTAAGCTTTTAAGCTAATCAAAATCAACACAAGATCAAAACAAGCTTTCTTTGTATTTCACTACTCAAACAAAAAATAATACCGATAACCTTGCGATTTAAAAAATTTTTTTTATTCTAGCTGTCTTTAATTGAAAATCAGGTCGTTTTATGTCTACTAATCCCGCACCCGAATTACTTTCTACAAACTCAAATTCTTCTACATATCTAAGCCTAACAGAAAAAGAAATGCTCTTTATTCAACGCCGGTCAACCTATAGACTATTTCTAGATACCCTAGTTATGGTACTCGGATTTTCTACCTTGATTTCTATATGTACCGCAATCTTTTTCCTTAACGGTCTCAACATGTTAACTACACCAACTATCGCACTAACAATAGTTCTTGTTATATTGGGCACTCTATTCATGAGTATTGGTACAATGTTTCTCATCAACAATATAGATCAAGGAATTTCAGGAATTTTAAGAAACCGTCTAACCGAAGCTAACAAAAAAATACAAGAACTTACAGATAAGCTCGACAGTATCTCAAGTATTCAAGTTCAAGAATCCTTACCTATTTCAGGCAATCAAGAGAATTCCTCACATTAGTTTTTTAACTGTTTACGTTTATCTATGTAGCTATTCAGCTCTGGATATAAATCTGAGGATGTTTCTTACAATCTTTCGGCACCCGGGAGTCTATAGAAGAATACTGCTCTTTGCCAGGAGACCACTGAATAGCGCGACTCTTTAGAGAAAATAGTTTAATATTTCAAACAACAATGATTAAATTTTACGAGTAATTAAAAAACTGTTAAAATTAGCCGAAAAAATTGCCAATTTCATAACTTTGTTGTTATCTCCTGGCGACTAATTATAAAAAATAACCTAGAGAAAACTTATAAACTAAAAGAAAGCAACATTATGTTAAGCAATGAATTTATTTTTCTTACTCAAACTATTCTTATTGTCATTCTAGGAATTGTTTTTGCTTCAAGAAGCACGGGGTGGTTGACTGCATGGTTATCCACATTATCCATAATTATGAATGTATTTGTATTAAAACAAATCGTTCTATGTAATCTCGAAGTAACCTCTGCTGACGTATATATTATTGGTATGTTATCCTGCTTAAACTATGCTAGAGAATCCTATGGTAGAACAAAAGTCAATGAAGCCATGCTGGGTTCTTGGATGATTTCCATAGTTTTCTTAGGAATTACCCAGCTGCACCTAGCCCTCACTCCTTCAATAAATGATGTTTCACAACCGCATTTTCTTGCTTTATTTTCACCTACTCTAAGGCTCATCTTTGCCTCCTTAATCACCTCAATCTTGGTACAAATTTTAGATCTGATCATCTTTACCTATCTAAAAAAAATATTTCAAAATAAAGCCTTTGGAATACGATCCGCTATATCCCTTACTCTATCACAAATTTTTGATACCCTACTATTTTCACTTTTAGGTCTCTATGGATTAGTAGCCAATATTACTCATGTGATGCTCTTTTCCTTCATTACGAAAATGATCGTGGTTACCTTGTCCCTTCCTATTGTCTCCTTAGGAAAATTTCTAACCAAGCAATTTAAATTATCTCCACCTACCTAATAAAAAACATAATTATAGTGAAACTATTCCCAGAAATTCTATTTACATCAAAGAAAATACCAGGTACCCTATTTCTTTATTTTTAGCTATATAGACACAAGCTAAGAGATCTCAAAACCCATACTCCTAAAGTCGTGGCACTAAAATTTCGTATTCTTCATCAATCTAAAAAATCACGAGCTCGTGTTTGCCAAATAGAAACAGCTCATGGAGTCATTGATACCCCTGCTTTTGTTCCCGTAGCAACAAATGGAGCTTTAAAAGGGGTATTAGACCATAGCCAGATTCCTTTGATATTTTGCAATACTTACCATTTACTTGTTCATCCAGGGACAAAACATATCGCTGCTATGGGAGGTCTTCATAAATTCATTCATCGCCAGGCACCGATTATTACAGATTCCGGAGGATTCCAAATTTTCAGTCTTGCTTATGGCTCTGTAGAGGAAGAAATTAAAAGTAAAGGGAAGAAAAAACATACCTCATCTATTTTAAGCATTACTGATGACGGCGTTTGGTTTAAATCCTATCGTGATGGCAGTAAACTTTTCTTATCTCCCGAAGTGTCAATCCAAGCACAAAAAGACCTAGGAGCAGATATTATTATCCCTTTAGACGAACTCCTCCCCTTTCATACGGAAACAGCTTATTTCTTGTCTTCATGTTCTCGCACCTATCGATGGGAAAAACGTTCTTTAGATTATCATAAGAAAAATCCTGGATATCAATCTATGTATGGAGTGATCCATGGAGGTACCGATCCTGAACAAAGAAAAATTGGATGCCAATTCGTTGAAGATCATGCTTTTGATGGATTTGCTATTGGTGGTAGCCTAGGAAGAAACTCAAAAGAAATGATTGATATTGTTGATATTACAACACGTTTCCTATCTAAGGATCGTCCGATTCACTTACTAGGCATTGGAGATCTTACCTCTATACAAGCTACCGTGAAGTTTGGTATCGATTCTTTTGATAGTTCTTATCCTACGAAAGCAGCACGCCATGGATTAATTCTCTCTTCTCCCAAACCTATTAAAATTAGCCACCGTGCCTATGCTCAAGATCCGTTACCCATTGACCCTGAATGTAGTTGCCTCACATGCACTTCCAATATCTCAAAGGCATATCTCCATCATTTATTCAAAGTGCATGAACCTAACGCAGGTATTTGGGCATCTATTCATAATTTGCATTATATGCAAAAGATCATGCAAACCATTCGCAAACAAATTCTCAATGATGAGATGTAATTCGCGCGTCGATCTTTTCACTAAGAAGAATCTCATTAAAAAGACCTAGATACCCCTTGAAGCTAAGGATTTACCTCCTTCTCAAAATACGCATAAGATTCTTTACGCACATCATTTCCTATCGCTCTGAGAAAGAATCAGCAGGCAGGAAATTGCACAAAATGCTATTGCAGATGCCATAGGCATAGTAATAAATCCAAAAATGAACAACTTAGTAGAACAAGAAACTCTGCTACAGATTTCTAACGTCATTCCTGGTATTTCTTGAAGGCAAATTTGATAAACAGCAATCCCCATTCCTATAAGAGATAGGGGCAAAGCATAGATCTTGACTAAAGAATCATCGCGATACGTAGCAATCCCTAAAATAATAGACAAAGGAAACAAACAAATTCTTTGATAATAACATAAAACACAGGGCTCTACATTTAATAAATAACTATAATAAACACTGGTTATTGTTCCTATGCAACAAATTAACCAGGAAAAATATAAACCATAATTACGTAATAGCTTAATCATTAACGTCCTCAGCAACCTGTAAATGGTAGATTTGTCGAATGACTCGCTCCAACTCTTCAAAGGTAGGATCTTCTATCAAGTAATCACCAACAACAGCCGTGGGTGTTGCTAATTGCCCACCTAATACCTGAGATCCATAAATATTATTTTTCTTAATCTGATCATCATATTGATTATTATTTACGCATTGCATTAACCCTTTAGGATTAATTGCTCTTCCTGAATGAGTCTTCAACCCTTCAGCAAGTTTCGTTAATACTTCAGGAGTTGCCCAATGCTTACCCTCTTCTTTAGGATACATAAGTAGCCTATGGAAATATTCCATATAGGCATTCACATCAGGACGACTAGGATCATGATGATAAATACATAGCAAAGCTTGAGCTGCAGGCTTAGATCCACGAATGAAACATACAGGAATCAATGTAAAAGACACCTTACCAGTATCTATATACTGCTCTTTCAAAAGAGGAAAAACTTCACTGGTAAATTCTGCACATGCGGAACATGAGGGCTCTTCAAATACAGTAATATTAATGGGAGCATACGGATTTCCCAAAGTAGGAAAATTCTTAACGTTGGTAGGGATATGCGACTTAGGAGGAAGCAAAGTATGCTTTTTATAAAACATTAAACAAAAAGCACATATAAAAAAAACACTGGTAACAACAACAAGAATTTTTTTATTCAAAACGCTTTCTCTCTTCTTACATTACCCATAAAGAAATAAGAAATAAAATAAAAAAATAAAAATTGAAATGTCTTTTTTCATTATTTACGATGAGGAAATAAGAAAACTCCTCCTGCAATTTCTACACGATTCATGTTAAAAATATAAAAACCTTTTAGTTTTATTATTTTTCCCTCTATGGATAAGAAAAACTCCTCTTATCTTTGCGTATGGATAAAGAAAACATAGAAAATATTTATAAGCATTTCCATTATCGCTTCTTTAAGTTTAGCATTCTCCCTGCCTTTTTAGGATTATTACTCATATGCACTCCGCACATTCTCAACTACCACGATACTTCCATTATTCTATCCAATAGAATCTGCGGTCTGTTACTGATCCTACTAGCGTCCCTATCGTTTATCCACCGATCCGTACTATGGCTTGGAGTATTTATCGGAATTTGGGAAATCCTCTTTCCCTGTCTGCTACACTGCTCTGCTACTGTCTTTGCTAACGATACTTTACTTGGTTTTGCTATTTTTGCTACTGTCTGTATCCCTCCGATACGCCCTGATCCTTTAGAAGTCGGACCTACCCTTCCTGAAGGGACTTCTTATAATCCTTCTTCCGGTGGACGTCGTGCTGCTGTTTTGATATTTAGCTTATTGGGTTGGCTACAAGCACGCTATCTCACAGCCTCGACATTAGGAATCACTCTAGCCTCTTATGCACCAGCCTTCTTTATCTATCCTACAATCATGACAGCATACGCCCTTTTAGTTGTATTGACATTATCCGGAGGAGAGCGCCGTTGGCACACAAGACCCAAAATTGTCATTATAGTCGCAGTAACTCTTTTAACGACTATGATCATGACTTTACTTTTAAGCCTTTTACAACGCCTATGTCCTGAAAATTGGTTATGTTTAACCCTGACTATACAACCAGCTCTTGCTAGTGTTTTTGCCTATGATGAACTCAGAGCTACCTTAGCTTATCTTTCTCAATTCTCTAAGAAAAAAGCTGAGCTTGTCCGTATAACACTATTTGGATCGGAATTCTATAAGGAATCTCTATTTTGGGAAGAACGTACTGTTCTTCCTTTTAGCAAAGCATGTAAACAGGCATTTCTAGGAATATCGTTCCCTATCAATCAGATTTTATCTATTTTCCTAGCTATTGCATGTATGAAATTTGGTTACGGAAAAGCTTTTAGTGAAGCATTAAGAAATTATATCAGTATGTGTTGTTGGTTTATTACTGTGCTTTCTATACTTTCTTTCGCTGAAAGTCTCCGCTATTTACGCTGGTTTTGCCTTATTTTTAGCTCAGCTATCCTACTTTCTCCCGTTTTTTTCCATATTCCCTTAACATCTCCTTACCTAGTTCCTATCATTATCCTTGGAATTATCCTGATCATTCTACCCATAGGGAAGATACAACAGGGGAAGAAATTGTAGGATGTATACTAACTCCCGGACTCCTTGAATTATTAGCATTGTGTTGTATTGATGATTGCTCTTCCTTTTCCTCCTTTTGTTTACGCTTATCTTTTTCATATTTCATCATAAAAATACCTGATATGGAATCGCGAATACTTTCAGATATCAGAGAATCATAAACCGAGTACTGAGAGGATGGCTGTCTAGAAAGAACATCCAATGTTTGAGATAACGTAACAAAAGAAAACCTTCGTGTATACTGGGGAAGCAAAACATGGGTTTCTATAAAATCGATAATCTTTTTCTTAGTCACTTCCTTTTGTTGGGTCAGACAATACTCTAGAATTTGTCTATAATTACTTTCTGCTAATTGCTTATGTTTCTCCATGGCCATCACATGATGAAAAGAAGCAAAGAAAAATAAAGGAATTGTGACTCCTACAATCCCTAAAATCGCTGGGAGAAGGAAGGGAAGTAAAATATCCTGAACAAATGAAAAGCCCTCAATAGGATAACCTAACAATAAAGCGCCAATTAACAGAAGAACTAGAGAAACAAACAGAGTTATTGCGCCAAACACCACCAAAGGTGTCCCCTTCCAATGGTGAGAGCTTATTTCTTGACCTAAAGACAACTTTTCTTCTGTTGACAGTACGGGAGCACTGGGTTCTTTAGATGATAGAGGAACAACAGATGGGTGAGAAAAGATATCTCTAGAAATGCCTACCAAGCTCATGCCAAAATGCTCTTTCGAATATGTTCGATCAACAAATGCATATTTTCCGAAGACCGTAATGAATCATCAAAGACTAAGGGAACAAGACGATGGTTTTTAATTAAATAAATCGCATCTCCTAAAAAAATAATATCCCTAAAATCATGTGTCACCAAAATAACGGTTTTTTTTTCTTCCGTAGCTAGAGATAAAACATACTTATATAATAGTTCTTTGGTTATTACATCTAAAGAAGAGAAGGGCTCATCTAATAATACTATGGGCTTTGAAGATATACACTGGCATGCTAAAGCGACACGCTGCTTCTGTCCTTCAGAAAGTTGATCAGGATAACACCCTAAAAACTCTCTCAGCTGAAAGCTATCAACAACTTCATTGAATTTTTCTGGATCTATAGAGAAATCCTTCTGTTTCCCCAATTCAGAAATGAGATAAATATTTTTTTCTATTGTTCTCCAAGGCAATAAAGGAGATTTTTGTTGCATATAAGCAACATCCTTCTGAGATATCGACTTCCCTTGCCATAAAATTTCTCCACCTGCTGGAGATAAAAACCTAGCAATTAAACGAAAAAAAGTCGTTTTACCCACCCCGGAAGAACCCAAAATAACGGAAATTTTCCCGGGGGAAGCAGTAAAAGAAGCGTCTTGAAATATCAATCGATTAGAATAAGAATATCTAAGATCTTTGACTTCCAACATGTAAAACCACAATCGACAATTGGAAGACAGCTTGCGGTTACCAAGACTTGAACTTGGGACCTCGACATTATCAGTGTCGCGCTCTAACCAGCTGAGCTATAACCGCGATTATGGAGACTAGGAGAGTCGAACTCCTGACCTTCTGAATGCAAATCAGACGCTCTACCAGCTAAGCTAAGTCCCCGAAATGCTGTCCTTGACAAGCATAAAAAGCAAAGAGCCATTCTACTGTCTAAAAGATTTAACCTCAACCAAAGAATGATAAAACTCCTGATGTAGTCAACAGATTTTCTAGGAAATACTCTTTAAAATGATCTCTGTGCAAGATATACAAACGGGTGACAAAAGAACCCAGTTTAGATTCAGATCTAGGAGAAGAGGTTCCTAAATACGCTAAAAACATCAGATCTCTTACACTTCCCCAGTATTAGCCAAAGAAAAAAAATGTTGCGTGCAGTACTCCACACTTTTTAGGAATCTTGGGGAAAAATATCCTACCTAGAATACAGAATAGAAATGCTCTCTTAGAAAAAACATAACTGCAGAGAATTACACTGAAGAAAAAGAGGTACTGAGATAAACAAAGAAAGAGACACAAAACACACAAAGAATTCTAAAGATTCCTAAGACTCTCTCCTTTGCGGAAAAAGAAGATACTTAAAAGTGAAGATAGTTCTTTTCAAGTCTAGAGGTAGCGAAAACTAGTCTTGAAAAGAACCAACCTTCTATGCACTATTACTCGAAGATATCCCACAACTCACTTGGCATTTTAGAGTTGTACTGTTTTCTTTTTTAGATCTATTGCTGTTTTCGCTTCTCTTACTTTAGTAATCTTAAATGACTTCGTGAATACGTCATATTCTTTGTCCAAAGCTTTAGCATTTTTATTTTTATATACCATGAAGACTTGATAGAGTGTATGATTCACTGAAATTAACATGCCTCGAAAATAGATGTCTTCACAACAAATCCAAAATTCTAACGCTTTATGTCCTTGTACCTCTTTTGCTTGCATAAATAATACTTGAGACTCTGGCAATGCCTGTAAAATACCAGAAAACCCTTCTTGAAGATTTAATTCGGGACGACTAATATCCACCTTTTCAGGATATTCCCAAACAGAAACAACATAAACTGTGTTATCTGATTGCGTTTCAGCTATATAAGTGTCATAACGTATGGTAAGGTCGGATTGAGGAAGTTCTATAATCTGGCCTGCATGATCTGGGGATTCGGGAAACTCAGCAGAAAACCCACAATTTGTTGTGTAATCATACCGCTTCCATTTCAAGCCATTCCTATCTTTAGAAACTAGAATCTTTCCTTGGTCTTGCTCTGAAAACCAGCCCTTGACCTTAGAGAAAAAGCTCTGTTTTTTCTCTGTAGCTACTAGTCTAGTCGGATAAACAGAATGAACTAATAGTAATGTGATTAATATGAACTTTCTTAATGTTGAAAACATAAATAAAAAAATAAAATACGTTTATTAATTTAATAATATTACTTCCAAGACTTTTTGTTATAAATAAAACAAAAAAAAGAAAATCATGTAAAAAATCTTGTGTTTTATAAAATTCATGAGAATAATTTTGAACCAGAGACAAAAAGATACAAAATATTGACTAGGGATACGCGATGAAACAACAAATATTTGCAGGTAAACGTGTTGGCGTAATTCCCTCGCGCTATGAAAGTACAAGATTCCCAGGAAAACCTCTAGCCTCTATATTAGGAAAGTCTTTAATACAAAGAGTTTACGAAAATGCAATTCGAAGTACCCTTTTAGATACTGTGATTGTAGCTACAGATGATCTGCGGATTTTCCACCACGTATGGAGCTTTGGAGGGCAATGCGTAATGACCTCTCCCGAATGCATTAATGGTACAGAACGCATAGCCAAGGCCACGTCTCAGCATCTACCCGAAGCAGAAATTATCGTGAATATTCAAGGGGATGAGCCCTGCCTCTCTCCCGATGTTGTGGACACTCTTATAGCCAAACTAGATGCTTGTCCTGAAATCTCTATAGTAACACCAGTAACGCTAACAACAGATCCTGAAGAAATCTTAACAAACCATAAAGTGAAATGTGTTTTTGATAAAAATGGAAAGGCTTTATATTTTAGTCGCAGTCCTATCCCTCATGGTTTAAAAAAAGAAATACCTATGTATCTTCATACGGGGGTATATGCCTTTAGAAGACAAGCTCTGTTTGACTACATAAAACTCGCCCCTACGCCATTAAATCAAGCTGAGGATCTGGAGCAACTACGTATACTTGAACATGGAGGAGAAATTCACATTTGTATTGTGAATACGAAAAGTCCTTCAGTAGACTATCCAGAAGACATAAACAAGGTGGAAAAATACTTAACATGCCATTCAATTGCATTTTTCTAACGGGAGGAGTCGTTTCTTCTCTAGGTAAAGGATTAACAGCTGCTGCACTTGCTCTCTTGCTGGAGAGACAAAATCTTAAAGTAGCTATGTTAAAACTTGATCCCTACCTAAATGTTGATCCCGGGACCATGAATCCTTATGAACATGGAGAGGTTTACGTTACCGATGATGGTGTAGAAACGGATCTTGATCTTGGTCACTATCACCGCTTTTCTTCAGTACATTTATCGAAGTATTCCACTGCGACTTCAGGACAAATCTATGCTCGAGTTATTAAAAAGGAACGTGAGGGACGCTATCTAGGAAGCACAGTCCAAGTAGTTCCACACATTACTAATGAGATTATCGAAGTTATCTTAGAGTGTGCCCAAGAAAGTCAACCCGATGTTTTAATTGTAGAAATTGGAGGTACTGTAGGAGACATAGAATCTTTACCTTTTTTAGAAGCCATCCGCCAATTTCGTTATGACCATGCGGAAAATTGCTGTAGTATTCACATGACCTACGTCCCCTACTTAAAGGCGGCAGGAGAAGTCAAGACAAAACCAACACAACATTCTGTACAAAGTTTGCGTGGTATTGGCATTATTCCTGACGCTATTCTTTGTCGTTCTGAATCTCCTTTACCCGAAGAAGTTAAAAAGAAAATCAGTCTCTTCTGTAATGTTCCTCATAATGCCGTATTTAATGTGATTGATGTTGAACATTCAATATACGAAATGCCTTTAATGCTCTCTAAAGAAAAAATTTCTACATGGATTACAGAAAAGCTTTCTCTAAATACGCAACAAAAAGATCTTCAGGATTGGGAAGATCTAGTCTCTCGCTTACGCCAACCACTCCCAAACAAAGTACGCATTGGTTTAGTAGGGAAATATGTACAACATAAAGATGCGTATCGCTCTGTCTTCGAAGCAATTACCCATGCAGCTTTAAGCTTAAACTGCTCTGCAGAAATTCTCCCTCTGGATCCCGAGAATCCCCATATTTATAAGGTCTTGGAACAATGTGATGGTTGTCTAGTTCCAGGGGGATTTGGAGTCCGGGGTTGGGAAGGGAAAATCGCAGTAGCCCAAATGTGTAGAGAACAAGGAATCCCCTATTTTGGTATCTGTCTAGGAATGCAAGTTCTTGTTGTGGAGTATGCGCGCCATGTCCTGCATTTAGAAAATGCAAATTCTACAGAAATGGATATATCTACACCAACTCCTGTGGTTTGCCTCATGGATGGTCAAGATTCTCTATCTGCAACTGGAGGCACGATGCGCCTAGGAGCCTACCCATGCATCCTGACTTCAGGAACAAAAACCTATCAAAATTATCAGTCTTCCGAAATCAAAGAACGCCACCGTCACCGCTATGAAGTGAATTCTCACTACATCCCACAACTACAAAAACATGGCCTAAAAATTGTAGGACATAGTCCTGACGGAAAGCTGTGTGAAATTGTGGAAGTTGCTAACCACCCCTGGATGATCGGCGTGCAATTTCATCCCGAATTTCTTTCTAAGCTCACTGCCCCCCATCCCCTATTCATAGGATTTATTGAAGCAGCCATCCTACACTCAAGGAATACAACCTATGCATAGTCACCAACACACCACATTTCTAGGAGTTGATTACGGCAACAAACGGATTGGACTTGCTTGGGCATCTGCGCCCCTATTGATTAGCTTACCCATAGGTTTCATCAACACTGGGAAAACCATAGAAGAAACAGTGAATCATTTACACAAGATCATACAGGAAAAGAGAATTTCTTGTGTAATCTTGGGGAACCCTATTCCTATGAACACAGGTCAGCTCTCTTATTTACAAGAAGACATACGAAAATTAGCCTCTATGCTTCAAAAATATACAGAAACTATCCTTTGGGATGAACGGCTATCCTCTGTACAAGCGGAACGCCTACTAAAAACCGACTGTGGACTCAGCCGTAAACAAAGAAAAGGAAAAACAGATAGTATCGCGGCAACCTTAATTCTTTCTAGTTTTTTAGACACCCTTTCTCATCCGCGATCGTCTGAGGAAAATACTTAGACCCTACCGTAGCTATAAGGTGGCGCCGAGAAAAAGACATTACAACACCGTTTCTCAGCCTACGCAGAAGTACAAATAAATTTCATCTATGCCATTGAGGCAAAAGTAGATTTTATCAATGAAACAGTACAACTCTAGTATATTTTATCAAAATATCCTAGCATAGCTCATGTTCCGCATTGCATCTCAAGTGTTCATGAACGTTCTATCTCTTCCATGGATTGTTGTTCTCTTTGGCTTTGTCTTTCTGCACTCAGGTTGTGTCTCTAAATCCTCATGCAATACACCAGCCTTGACGATTGCGATTTATGATGATCCTTTCTCCCTATCCCCTGATCAAGCAAAGCGCGCTTTAGATCTTTCCATAGCAAAACTCCTATTTGAAGGACTAACAAGAGAAAATGCTACTCTATCTTCTGGTATAGAATTAGCTTTAGCTAGCCACTATAGAGTATCTACTGATGCAACTACCTATACCTTCTTTTTAAAACCCAATGCCTGCTGGAGTGATGGTTCAAAAATCACAGCTCATGATGTTATCAAATCCTGGGAACATGCTAAACAATCTTCTCCACATCATCAGCTATTTGAAGGCATAAACTTCTACCCAAACTCTTCTTCAGAAATTACATTAACCCTAAATATTCCCAATCCCCAACTCCTACATCTGTTATCCTCACCAGCGTTCGCTGTCTTTAATCCTAATAACCTAAATATATTCAGCGGCCCCTTCCGTCTTCTTTCTCATACCCCTAACCACTCTCTGGCATTAGAGAAAAATATTCACTACTATGATCAAGACAAAGTAGCTATTGATTCACTTCGTCTACTCGTTGTTCCTGATTTCCATACAGCATCCTTGCTATTACAGCGTGGGGAAATTCAATGGCTAGGCCAACCCTGGCATCAAGGGCTGACTAAAGAACTTAAAGACAGCTCCTCCTATCACTATACTTATTATCCTGTGGAGGGGATTTTTTGGATAACTATCAATACGCAAGATCCTTTTCTATCGCATTATGATAATCGTTACCGCGTTGCCTCAGCGATTAACAGAGAAGAAATTATTCAGCATGCTCTACAAAGCAATCAGGAGCCTGCCTACGGCCTTACAAGACAATCTCAACCGAACAGACTCTCTGAAAAGCAAACTATTAACCCATCTCCTATAAAACTTAAACTTACCTACCCAGCAAATATATTCCGCTGCCAATGCATTGCAGAAATTCTGAAAGAACAATTGAAAATAGTATCTATTGATCTTATCCTGGAAGGATTAGATTACCATGTCTTCTTAAACAAACGTAAAAATCACGATTTCTCCTTAGCCACAGGAACGGGGGTTGCTTACTATCCTCAAGCTCACATTCTTACCCCCGAAGCTAGCTGCCTAATAAAAAATTTAGAAATCCTACCTATATATCACATGACCCATGACTACCTAACAACATTACGTATAGAAAATATTCTATACAATGCTTCGGGAGCTGTGGATCTTAAGTATGCCTATCTAAGCCTGCCCTCCTCATGTTCTTGACAATAGTCCTAGCAACATCAGCCCTTCCTCCTACTCAAATCAAATTCTAGGCACAGGCAAAACAACTTTTCTATCCAAATTATACGAAAAAAAGAAACTGCAATACGAACTTATTCATCTATAAAAATAACAAGCTATAAAAATAATAAGGCTCTCCACCCGGAGAAAATTAATAAAAATAAATAAAATTAATGCAATTAAGTTTATGTTGAAGATTGGAAAACCTCTTTGTATACTACTAAGGTTCTTACCCCATCAATTGTAACTACTCAGTTTCCATCTTATGAAAAGAAAATCTCGTTTCCTGTACCTTCTTACCCTACGAGCATCTCTTTTCCTTAGTATTACGCCATTGCTGTTCGCATGCTCTCAACACTCTCTCCACCCCAATGCGATAACAATTGCAATTAGTCACGATCCGATGTCTCTAGATCCTCGCAGCGCCTGTTTAAGTAAAGATATTTCTATAGCCCAAGCTCTCTATGAAGGGCTCATGAGAGAACATAACCACCATCCCCAGCCGGCACTAGCAACACACTACACAGTTTCTGATGATCAAACTATTTATACATTTTATTTAAAGCCTTCCCAATGGAGTAATGGCGATCCTGTTACTGCTTATGATTTTGAGGAATCCATAAAACAGCTATATCAATGTGAAGTAGCGGGTTCCTCGGTTTTTCTTATGGGAGTAATTAAAAATGCTCAAGCCATTACTAAGCACCAACTTCCTGTCGACGCCTTAGGTATCCGTGCGATTAATGATCTAACCTTGGAGATTACCTTAGAACAGCCCATCCCTCATTTTCTAGAGCTCATCTCCTATCCTCTTTTTTTCCCTGTACACATATCTTTAAGAAATTATTATAAAACGCGTGGCACTCCTTTTCCTCATATTTCCAATGGTCCCTTTGTTCTTCATACATACCATCCACAAAATCAACTTATCATGAAAAAAAATTCTCGCTACCATGAACATAGCGCGGTCCAATTAGAAACTATTACCTTTCAAGTTGTTCCTGAAACACATACAGCGATGCAATTATTGCAAAAAAAACTTATTGATTGGATGGGTTCTCCTTGGAGCGCCCCTATTACCAAAGAAGATCAAAATCGTATCCCACAAGAAAAGCTATACAAATATCCTGTATTGGGAACTACAGCGCTCATCTGCAACCTCAACAACACTCTGATAAAAAATAAATCCCTACGCCAGGCCTTAAGCTATGCTATTGATAAACCATCTTTGCTCCAGTTTATTAACTCTGGGCAAGTTGCAGAAAATTTTCTTCCTCCTTCCTTATCGACGCTACCAATACAAGGCGCCATGCCCCAAGAACAGAGGGAAAGTATTGCCCGAGAGTATTTTAAAAAAGCTCAGCAAGAACTTTCCCAAAAACAACTTTCTGAACTCTCCATTATCTATCCCCTAGAATCTGCATCTTTAAATGCTATTGTGCAAGAGATCCAACAACAAATTAAACATGTCCTAGGAATCTCCATTACAATTCAAGGTATGGAATACCACTCGTTTTTAGATAAACGCAATCGGGGAGACTTCTCTCTTGCTACGGGGAAGTGGGTTGCCAACTACCCCCGCCCCTCCTCTTTCTTGGCGATTCTTGGCAACCCCACGCCCAGTGTATCCACAACATCACTCACTCACTGGGAAAACCCACAGTACAACACTATCGTAAATCGACTGCACTCCCACCCTAACGAAAACGATCAGTATACTGCAGAAAATCTCATTAAAGAAGACCTACCTCTAATTCCTTTATATCATTTTGAATACGTATACGCAGCAAATCCCAAAATCCATCAAGCATACTGCTCTCCTTTAGGACATGTGGACATTAAAGAATTAGTAATCACAAAATAATTTTTAAAATTTCTCCTTATTATTTACTTTACATCATCTGGTGACTTAAACTTAAAAAAGTAGGTATAATTCCTCATGAAAAATCCATGAATGATTTTCTATTGAAGCTAGGGGGCAACAAGAATATACTATGCAAAATATAAAGGTTCTTTGTTGGGGAATACGTGCCATATCAAAGCACTAGGGTAAGCTATGCTCCGTTACATAAGTAAGCGTCTATTATTTAATTTACTTTCTCTGTGGGTAATCCTTACCCTCACATTTTTAGTGATGAAGTCCATCCCAGGGGATCCTTTTAATGATGAAAATAGTAATGCTCTATCACAAGAAACTCTTCACATCCTAAAAACGCAATACGGATTAAATCAACCCCTATACCAACAATATCTTTACTATCTAAAATCTTTAGTCACTCTAAATTTTGGTAACTCTTTAGTTTATAAAGACCGTAGTGTGATCAGTATCATTACTACAGCTTTCCCTGCATCGGCAATCCTAGGAATTGAAAGTCTCGTGCTATCCATTTTTGGAGGTATTTTCTTAGGAACCCTAGCCGCTATGCGAAAAAAAAAACAAGGCCATTACATCCTTCTCTCCTCAATCTTCCAAATATCAGTGCCTACTTTTGTATTAGCCACTCTGTTACAATATCTATTTGCTGTAAAAATTCCGATTCTCCCCATAGCTTGCTGGGGAAGTTTTAGCCATACCATTCTCCCCTCACTCGCTTTGGCAATTCCTCCCATGGCATTTATTACGCAATTAACCTGTTCTTCCGTATCTTCCGTATTGAATAAGGACTACGCTTTGCTTGCCTACGCTAAAGGTTTACCTTCTATAGAGGTGATTCTAAAACATATCCTTCCCTATGCTATCTTTCCTACAATCTCTTACGCTGCTTTTCTTGTGACTACAGTAATGACAGGGACATTTGCTATAGAAAATATCTTCTGTATCCCTGGGCTAGGTAAATGGTTTGTCTGTAGTATAAAACAACGTGATTATCCTGTAACTTTAGGACTTTCTGTGTTTTATGGAGCTTTTTTTATGCTATCTTCTCTACTATTTGATCTTTTACAAGCAATGATCGATCCTCAACTCCGCCATACCTATAAGAAAATAGAGAGAAAAAGAAAACCTACCCAAGAAAACCCACAAGTATAACAATAAAACTCAGATACAGAAAAACAATCCATGGATATTCCTTCTAACTCATTCTTCTTAAAGAAACGTAGAAAAAACAACTCCATGTTCCTACTAGGCGCCTCCCTACTGGGAGTCCTAATCCTCAGTGCTACTCTTCTACCCTGGCTCTACCCAAATTACGAAAAAACATCTCTAGAACATACTCTCACTCCTCCTACAAAACTTTTCCCTTTTGGGACAGATGCGTTAGGTCGCTGTATGTTAGCGAGAACAATTCAAGGATTACGTTTATCCCTACTCATTGCCATTACGGCGACATGCATTGACGTCTGCATAGGCCTCCTATGGTCAACTCTTGCCCTAGCTACAGGAAAAAAAATGGCTTTTCTCATGATGCGCATTACAGAAATTCTATTTTCGATTCCGAAAATTCCTGTAATTATTCTTCTACTAGTGATCTTTAATCACGGATTCTTTCCCTTGATCTTAGCTATGACCCTAACCGGATGGATCCCTATAGCAAAAATTATTTATGGACAGTTCTTACTCTTAGAAAATAAAGAATTCGTCTTATCTGCAAAAGCAATGAATGCCTCGACATGGCACATTCTGAAAAACCACCTGCTTCCTAATACCTTTGCCCCTATAATTTCCACATTAATTTTCACTATCCCCGGAGCTATCTATACCGAAGCCTTTATCAGTTTTTTAGGGCTAGGCATCCAACCTCCCCAAGCAAGTCTAGGAACTCTAGTAAAGGAAGGAATCAGCGCTATTGACTACTATCCCTGGTTATTTTTCATTCCTTCAGCTTTTATGATCGCCCTTTCCATAAGCTTTAACTTGATTGGAGAGGGAGCCAAGGCCCTGTTTATTGAGGAAAATTCCCATGCCTAATTCCCTACTACACATTAATAAATTAACCATCATGTCAAAGCATCCCTGCCGCAAGCTGATTCACTCCTTATCATTAAAAATTCAACAACAACGTAGTTTAGCTTTGGTTGGAGAAAATGGCTCAGGAAAAACGACTCTGATTAAAGCTATTTTAGGATTTCTTCCTGATACTTGTACTATAACTCAGGGAAATATCTTTTTTGAAAAACAAGATCTCATCACATTGTCTCACAAGGATAGGCAAAAAATCCGTGGGAAAAAGATTGCCGTTATACTACAAAATGCTATGGGAGCACTCACTCCTTCTATGCAAATTGGAGAACAAATTATTGAAACTCTACTCTATCACGAGAAAATTACACGTCAGGAAGCATATGACAAAGCCCTGGATCTCCTAGCTAACGTACACATTTCCCACCCGAAACAATGCTTATATCTCTATCCATTCCAACTAAGTGGAGGCATGCGACAACGGATTGTCATTGCCATTGCCCTAGCAAGTTCTCCACAATTGATTCTTGCTGATGAACCTACAACAGCTCTAGACTCTATATCTCAAGCGCAAGTATTACGCATATTGCATAAAGTAAATAAAGAAAAAAATACCACCATGCTACTCGTCACACATAATCTAGCTCTCGTTACAGAACTTTGTGATGATGTGGCCATTATTAAAAATGGCCAACTCATAGAAACAGGAAGTGTAGATGAAGTCTTTTCCTCACCCCAACATCCCTATACCCAACGCCTTCTCCATTCTATAGCGAAAATCCCTATAACAGCTACCTCATCCCCAATCTTGAAAGAAAAAGTCCTATCCTTAACCACCGGAATCACATCGAACCTATGACACATTTAGTAACTATTGAACATCTCTCCCTAACCATGAGAAAACACGTCCTTCTTAAAGACATTTGTCTTCAGTTAAATAAGGGAGAATGCTTAGCTATTGTAGGATCCAGTGGATCAGGAAAATCATCATTAGCCTTAACAATTTTAGGATTACTGAAACCTAATACAGGTACGATCACCTTCCATGTCCATCCCAAAATGCCAAAAGCTAAGATTGTGCAAATGGTCTGGCAAGACATTTCCTCTAGTTTAAACCCCACCATGTGTGTAGAAGAACTGATTCTCGAACCCCTCAATATCCTAGGAATCCGATCAAAAGAAAGGCTCTATCAAGTACTCGATTTAGTGCATCTTCCCCGATCTCTCCTCCCCCTAAAGCCGCATCAACTCAGTGGAGGTCAAAAGCAATGTGTCGCTATTGCTAAGGCATTAATCTGTGAACCTAATCTTCTCATTTGTGACGAACCCTTGTCTGCCCTAGACACCCTCAACCGCTCACTCATTCTAGAGCGATTTCAAACAATAAAACAAGAGTGTAAAAGCACCCTACTCTTTATTACCCATGATATGTCCGCTACGTATTACTTAGCTGATACCATTGCTGTGATGCACCAGGGAATGCTTGTAGAATATGCTCCTACAAAAAAAATCTTTCAAACCCCCGAACATAAAAAAACTCAAGAACTATTAGATGCGATCCCAAGATTCTCTCTAGAATACACTATGGACTTCCAGGAAAATTTAGCAACAAGCCACGTGCTAGTATAAAAGAAATCCCCAAGAGAAACACTTTAATACCTAAAGTTCTTTGTAGTATTGTAAGCGGTAGGTATACTAGCAGTAGATTCCTCGCATTATGCTAAGAATACAACTAAGCGATACGCAGTTTACGCTAAATTTAATATCTTGTCTTCGAAACACATCGAAACACGGAATATATCAATCGCGATGTTAAATCGTTGACAGAAGAAATAGAGCGTGCTACGACTCAAAATAACAGCCGTTGCCATGGAGCACCATTCATGATGGAAATTTCTCATATCTTGGAAGACCTTGCTTATGATGAAGGAATTCTTCCTAGAGAAGCTATTGAAGCGGCCATTGTGAAGCACAAACAAATCACTCCCTATTTATTACACATTCTTGAAGAAGCTAGTGAGCGTATTCCCGAACTAATTAATGACGGTAGTTATCAAGGTCATCTCTATGCTATGTACCTATTAGCTCAATTTCGAGAAAGCCGTGCTTTGCCTCTCATTATTAAGCTATTTTCCTTTACTGATGATACTCCCCACGCCATTGCAGGTGATGTGCTTACTGAAGACTTATCGCGAATTCTTGCTAGTGTATGTGAGGATGAGTCTCTAATCAAAAACCTTATCGAATCCCCAGGAATTAATCCCTATGTAAAAGCAGCAGGAATCTCAAGCCTAGTTCACCTTGTAGGAGCTCAAAAAATCTCAAGAGAGACAACGATTCATTACTTTGGAGAATTGTTAAACTATAGATTAGAAAAAAATCCGTCCTTTGCCTGGGACAGTTTAATAGCTGCAATATGTGCTTTATATCCTGGGGAACTCTTTTATCCTATTAGCAAAGCTTTTCAAGCAGGACTCATAGATGAAACGTTTATAAGTATGGAAGATGTGACGAACGTTATACAGGAAGAAACCATTGACTCCTGTATGCAAGAGCTATTATCCTCTCCAGAACTTATCAATGATACTCTAGAAGAAATGGAAAAATGGTTAGAAGACTTCCCTAAACCCCCACAGGTGTCCAGTGAACAAACATAAACGTTTTCTATCTCTTTTATTCCTCACTTTAGTCCTTTTAGGCATATGGTTTTGCCCTCATCCGGGAACCATTAACTCCAATGCCTGGCATCTCTTCGCCGTATTTACAACAACCATTCTTGGCATTATCTTACAGCCTGTTCCTATGGGGGCAATTGTCATTATTGGCATTTCTACGCTCCTTCTAACACAAACACTCACACTAGAACAGGGATTATCGGGATTTCATGATCCTATAGCCTGGCTCGTTTTCCTTTCCTTTTCCATAGCCAAAGGAATCATCAAAACAGGATTAGGAGAACGCGTTGCTTATTTCTTCGTCAGCGTATTGGGAAAAAATCCTTTAGGGCTTAGTTATGGCTTAGTCATCACGGACTGTTTATTAGCTCCTGCGATTCCTAGTGTCACAGCACGTTCTGGAGGGATTCTGTACCCCGTGGTTATGGCACTATCTGAATCTTTCGGAAGCACAGCAGAAAAAGGTACAGAAAGCCTCATTGGATCCTTTCTCATTAAAGTAGCCTACCAAAGTTCCGTGATTACGAGTGCTATGTTTCTTACTGCTATGGCAGGGAATCCTCTAATTGCTTCCCTTGCTAGCCATATTCATGTGACTCTCACATGGTCGATATGGGCAAAAGCAGCTATTCTTCCAGGATTACTCAGCCTTATCTTTATGCCTATTATTTTATACAGGCTCTATCCCCCAACAATTAGTTCTTGTGAGGAAGCCATTCGTACGGCAAAACTACGTTTAAAAGAAATGGGTCCCCTAAAACAAAGTGAAAAAATCATTCTTATGATTTTTAGCCTACTTGTCATTCTATGGACCTTTGGGGATTTTTTAAGAATATCGGCAACAACAGCAGCTCTTATTGGACTATCCTTACTCATTCTTACCAATATCTTAGATTGGCAGAAAGATGTTATTGCGAATACAACTGCCTGGGAAACGTTTATCTGGTTCGGAGCACTCATTATGATGGCTTCACTACTCAATAAGCTAGGATTTATCCCCCTCATTGGAACGTCTGCCGCAACTGCTGTAGCAGGATTATCTTGGAAAATGGGTTTCCCTATTTTATTCCTGATTTATTTTTATTCCCATTACCTATTTGCCAGCAATACAGCACATATTGGCGCCATGTATCCCGTGTTTCTTGCCGTGGCAATTTCTTTAGGAACAAACCCTATTTTTGCTGTTTTATCCCTTGCCTTTTCTAGTAATTTGTTTGGAGGTCTTACTCACTATGGCTCCGGACCTGCCCCCCTTTACTTTGGTTCCAAACTTGTTACCATTAAGGAATGGTGGAAATCCGGTTTTATACTGAGCGTCTTTAACATCATCACTTGGATAGGTTTGGGTAGTTTATGGTGGAAACTCATCGGACTCATTTAATACACACATGTTTTCTTAAAATATTTTCTTTATCAAAAAAAGAAAAACATGGAGAAATGATAAAACAAGAACTTGACCCCTCGAGCCTATGCAACTAGATCCTGGCAACCTTGACAGCATAGTTATTCCCAACCCACCTCCCCTACCTAGAGAGTTACAAAAATTCCCTGCGCTACTCCCTGCTCAGGATTCCCGATTTTCTTCACAATTCGATCCTAAAGTAGCTCAACTATTTCCTCATACCTATAATACGCCCTACTTGAAATTTATTTCAGGAGAACCTCCCTCTCCGAAACCTATCAAAGTAGGAGTTATGCTTTCTGGAGGGCCTGCTCCTGGAGGACACAATGTTATTTGGGGATTGCTGCATAGCCTGAAAAAAATCCATCCCGACAGCTCTTTAATCGGATTTATTAATGACGGCCAAGGGTTAATCCAAAACCATACCATAGAAATCAACGAGAAATTCATGGAAGCCTTCAGAAATTCCGGAGGATTCCACTGCATAGGAACAGGAAGAACAAATATCATTACTGAAGAAAATAAATCTGCTGTTCTTGCAACTGTAAAAAACTTAAATCTTGATGGTCTCGTCATCATCGGTGGTGATGGATCAAATACAGCAACTGCAATTCTTGCAGAGTACTTTTCTCAGCAATATCCCAAAACCTGTATTGTGGGTGTGCCTAAAACTATTGATGGTGATCTGCAACATCTCTTCTTAGACGTCACTTTTGGATTTGACTCAGCAACAAAATTTTACTCGTCCATTATCAGTAATATTTCTCGAGATGCTCTATCAGGCAAAGCCCATTACCACTTCATTAAACTCATGGGAAGATCCGCATCACATATCGCCTTAGAATGCACGCTACAAACACATCCCAATATCACCCTAATCAGTGAGGAAATTGCTGAAAAGAATATCCCTTTAAAAACGATCATTCATAAAATGTGCTCCATCATTGCTGATAGAGCCGCTATGGGGAAATACTATGGTGTTGTTCTCATTCCTGAAGGAGTCATTGAATTCATTCCAGAAATCAATAATCTAGTAAAAGAAATCGAAAATATTCCCGAAGGGAAAGACAAATTTTCTCAATTATCAAAAGAATCTCAGCTGTTACTCAATAGCTTCCCTCAAGAAATTGTTCACCAATTACTTCATGATCGTGATGCCCATGGAAATGTTTACGTATCGAAAATTCATGTAGATAAACTCTTGATTCATCTGATCTCCAATCACTTGCAAAAACATTTTAAAAACGTTCCTTTCAATGCAATTTCTCATTTTTTAGGCTATGAAGGACGATCCTGTGTACCAACCAAATTTGACAATACCTATAGTTATGCCCTAGGATTTGGGGCAGGAGTCTTAGTGTATAATCGCTGTAATGGATATCTTGCTGCTATAGAATCACTTATCAACATTGTAGATAAATGGCGGTTACGTGCCATCCCTATTGTGAAAATGTTCACAATGCAAAAAAAACCCGATGGTACCCTACAGCCACGAATCAAAAAACGCTTAATCGATATTGGAAGCCCTGCATTCCGTAAATTCAAACTTTACAGAAAAATCTGGGCTCTTGAAGATTCCTACCGTTTTCTAGGGCCATTACAAATTCATACTCCCCCAGAAACACATGCAGACCACTTCCCTCCCCTGACGTTATTACTGAATCATAGTGAATGGCAAAAAAAGTGTTCGATATGTATGGAAATTCCTGACTGTAATTATTAATTTTTCCCTCGATCTCTAAAAGCTCTCATCTAAAAATCGGGACCTCGTGTACAACACAAAAGTGAAAGTCATTCAGAGACAAGAAACAAATTTAGGAGAAACATATTTTCATGAGCACGACCTGCCCAACGCATGAACAACGACAAAGTATACAACTTTATGTCCTCAACACAGTATCTACTTTTGGAATTCTTCATACTCCTAGACATACTGCCTCCCCTTATCCTCTAGTCATTATCCTTCATGGATTAGCTTCTAATAAAGTCGGATCTCATCGTTCTCATGTCGAACTTGCAGAAAAACTTTCATTATGCGGGATTGCAGCCTTGCGTGTGGATCTTCCCGGACATGGAGACGCTGAAGGTTCTCTGACAGACTTTTCGTTTTATGATTATCTTACCAGTGTTAAAGATATTATTGCCTACAGTCATAGTCTGAATAATATTGATATCAATAAAATCTCTATTTTCGGTTCCTCTCTAGGAGGAACATTGGCTTTACTCTCAGCACCCTATATTTCCTCTATCCACAGCCTTGCTGTTTGGGCACCGACAATTCAAGGGCGTTTATGGCTACAAGAAGCTATGAACGCCTCTAACAACAATCTATTCACACATTCTTCATCTTCAGAAGATATTCTCTACGCCGGCTTACCTATAAGTAAGATCTTCTGCACACAATTTATTGAAATAGACATCACAAAAGAAATCTCCGCATTCCCCCTATCTCTTCCTCTACTACATATGCAGGGAATGGAAGATACAATTGTTTCCCCTCATCATCAAAAAATATTCAAAGAAGCTATGCATCAGGCGTCTCATCCATGTGATATCCGCTCGTATCCCCAAGTCAACCATACTTTCCCCCACTCTGGTCCCATAATTATGGAACTTGTAGAATGGTTAAAACAACAACTTCTCCCTTAGATAGGCTCTATGGAACTCCTCTCTGTCAATAAAAGCTATTTCGAGTTACAGCGATTACATTATCGTCCCGAAACCTTAAATTTTTTAAAGGAAATTACCTCCTTACATATTTGTGAGTCTGAAGAAACTCTACAAATCCCCTCTGGGCTTCAAGAACACCTGCCTCACCTATGTGCTATCCCTGAAGTTTGTATCAAGAAAAGAGAGTCTGTATCTTCTCCAGCTCTACAAATCGGTGTCTTACTCTCTGGAGGCCAAGCCCCTGGAGGACATAATGTTGTTATTGGACTTTTTGAAGGATTACGCGCCTTTAATCCAAAAACGAAACTTTTTGGTTTTATTCAAGGTCCTTTAGGACTTACCCGGGGGTTATATAAAGATCTCGATATTTCTGTGATTTACGATTATTACAATGTCGGGGGATTTGATATGCTCTCTTCAAGCCAAGAAAAAATCAAAACGAAAGAGCAGAAAAGTACTATCCTAGCAAATGCAAAAAAACTTCACTTAGATGGTCTACTCATTATTGGAGGTAATGATTCTAATACCGATACAGCCATGCTCGCCGAATACTTCCTACAACATAATTGCCATATTCCTATTATTGGGGTACCCAAAACTATCGACGGTGATCTTAAAAACTCCTGGGTAGAAATTCCCTTAGGTTTCCACTCCTCATGTCGTACGTATACAGAAATGATCGGCAATTTAGAAAAGGATACCCTATCTATTAAGAAATACCACCACTTTGTTAGGCTTATGGGAAAACAATCTTCCCATACAACTTTAGAATGCGGCTTACAAACTCTACCTAATATTACCCTCATAAGTGAACATATTGCCATGCGCAAGATATCCCTGCAAAATCTATGCAAGCATATGGCTATCGGCTTAGTCAATCGATACCGATCGGGGAAAAATTATAGTACTATCCTCATCCCTGAGGGGTTAATTGAACATATTACGGACACAAAAAAACTCATTCAAGAACTCAATATTCTCCTTTTAGAAAACAATCTGACTTTAGAAAATATCGATCAATATCTTTCCCCTGAATCTCTAAAAACTTTCTCTTCCTTTCCCACAGAAATTGCCCAACAATTGCTAATTGCTAGGGATTCTTATGGTAATGTCCGCGTATCGAAAATTGCTACTGAAGAACTCCTTGCCGTATTAATAAAAAGAGAAATCCATAAAATTGAACCCAATATGGACTTTCAAACTGTAAATCACTTCTTTGGATATGAATCCCGAGCAGGATTTCCTTCGAACTTTGATTCTAATTATGGAATCGCTCTAGGCATCATGTCTGCTCTTTTCCTTGTACGGAAAAAAACAGGGTACATGATCACAATCAATAACCTAGCCCAACCCTATAGCAACTGGGTCGGCGGAGGTATTCCTTTATATAAAATGATGCAGCTTGAAGATCGCTGTGGGACACCAACCCCCGTAATCAAAGCGAATTTTGTAAATCCTAATGCTCCCGCTGTACAACACTTATTAAACCACGGGGACGCGCATCTCATGGAAGACCATTATCGCTTTCCAGGACCTTTACAGTACTTCAGCGAAGAACAAACCATTGACCAACGCCCATTAACCCTGCTGTGGGAAGCAAAGAAATAAAGTACACACATCTTCGAAAGCTGTGAAACTCGCTTCTCTAAAGATGATTATGAAAAGAAAAACAAAAAAATAGCGGTAGTCGGACTTGAACCAACGACACGCAGATTATGATTCTGCCGCTCTAACCACCTGAGCTATACCGCCGTGCAACAAGATGGCAAAAGAAAAAATAGCGGGAGAAGGATTCGAACCTCCGATCTTTGGGTTATGAGCCCAACGAGATAACCTCTACTCTATCCCGCGATAAGAAACGAAATCTAACATAACTCGTATTTTTGTACAAGGAATATGCCTTTTTAAGACATTAACTGAGTATAAAAGATTTCTCAAGCGAGGGACAAGATTTGCTAACTCATTGCTCGCATAGCCTTGCTACAAAGAGAACTTATCATGACAACTGCGAATCAACTGATCATGATCTCAAAATAAGAATGGCCTAAACACAAATTCTAGAATAAAGAGAAAACTCTTAAGATTATCTTCTATCAAGAAGATAAGAAATAGCGGGAGAAGGATTCGAACCTCCGATCTTTGGGTTATGAGCCCAACGAGATAACCTCTACTCTATCCCGCGATAAGAAGCGAAATCTAACATAACTCATGTTTTTGTACAAGGAATATGCCTTTTTAAAGCTTCCCAGGTGCAGAAAAAAGAAGCTCTCTCACTATCTAAAAACTGCTTGCCTCTAGCAACATAAGCAGACCTTACTTCAGGATGATCTAGCAAAAAGGTAATCACATCCACAATACACTCCGGAGTATCCAGACAATGTCCAGCTCCACAAGACAAAAGACGTACTGCTAAATCTGATTGGGATGTGATGTGAGGGCCAAAAACTAAAGGAACACCACACTGCAAAGGTTCTAACAGATTATGTCCCCCTATCTTGGGATCAAAGGTACCCCCAACAAAAGCAATATCTGCTGCAACATAGAGTTGCTTTAACCAACCGATAGTATCAACAATAATAGAGTCGTTATTCTGGAAAGTCGCTCCCTGAGTCCATAGACCAAAAGGAATATGTTCTTTGATTAAAAGACTTTCTATCTCTTTCTTACGTTCAATATGCCTGGGAACCCAAAGGACTTTCACGCAACGCTGTCTCAGCTGTAGAATTGCTGGAAACCAGGCCTCCACATCCGAAGGGTGTACAGAACCTAAAACCAAAAGCTCATCATTTTCAGATAACTGAAGTTTTTCCCGCCAGGGATTCCTTGCTTCTGCATCCATAATGGGGTCTATGTACGTTTTAATATTCCCGGTAACTTCAATTTTCTCTTCTGCAATGCCTAACTTTAAAAATCTCTCCTTATGTTGATCATCTTGAAGCATGAATCCATCTAAGGGAGAAAAATAATTTCTGCCAAAACGTTTCAAAATGGTAAACCACTTACAAGAATTAGACGATAACTTCCCATTAATAACTACTGTTGTAGCCCCTAAGCGTTTAGCTTCTTCTAGAAAGTTTAACCAACAATCCCCCTCTGAAAAAACCACCAGTGCGGGAGATATAGCACGGACAATAGGTTTAATAATTATACTTAAGTCTAAAGGTAAAATAAATGTCGTTGCTCCCAGAGGAGAAAATAATTTGGCAGCACTTTCACACCCAGATTCTGTATAGGCAGTAACAACACAATGCCAGTCAGGATACTCTTTCATGAACTGCTGGACAATAGGCAGAAGCAAATAAATTTCACCCACAGAAGCCCCATGAAACCAGACGACACGTCCTCGAGGATCGGGAAGTTGAGGAACCTCTAAGCCAAATCTTAGCTTTAAAGATTTTTTGTATTTCCCATGCACAAATCTCTTATATAAGAGTTTAGGCAGGGCGATAATAAATGCCAAAATTAAGAAACAATCATAAAAAAACGTTGTTAACTTACTCATTCGGCGTTTAATCATCATAAAACAAAATTCACTAGGCGATTAGGAACAAAAATTTCTTTTTTAATTTCTTTATTTTCTAGATACTTGGCTACAGATTTTTTTGCTAAATGCATGACATGTTCTTTAGGTGTATCCTTATCTAGATCTAGGCGCGCACGCAACTTCCCATTTATTTGAATTACAAAAGTCACCACAGTCTTCTCTAGATATTTAGGATCTACCTCTGGCCAACTCACGCTATCTATTCCTGGAGCATAACCTAAATGGACCCATAACTCTTCACTAATATGGGGCGCTATAGGAGCTAACACCCGAACAGCCATGCGTAAAGCTTCCTTAGAATATACAGGCAATTTCCCAAATGCGTTTAAAAATTCCATAAAAGATGAGGGAATTGTATTTAAAGACAGAGTTTCAATATCGTGACTCACAGAATACACTAGCCTATGGGCGAGCGCACACCCCTGAGGATCATCTACATCTTTCACAGAAGATGAAGTCACTAACTCATAAAAACGATTCAGAAAACGCCTACACCCCGCAACTCCAGAATTCAACCAAAGCTTATTTTTATCTAGAGGACCAGAAAACATGGCGTACATACGTACTGCATCAGCTCCAAATTCCTCAATTAATCCTTGGGGATCAATACCATTTAACTTAGATTTAGACATTTTTTCTTGACGGACTTCTACTGCCTCTCCTGAGGGAGAAAACCAAGCACCATTTTCCTCTCGGGCATCTTCAGGAGAAATATAGCCTTTACCAGGAATACGATAAGAATTAGCAAGAACTAACCCTTGGTTGACTAGTTTTTTAAATGGTTCTGGAGTAGAAACTAGCCCTGCATCATAGAAGACACGATGCCAAAAACGTGCGTAAAGTAAGTGTAGAACAGCATGTTCAGCTCCTCCAATATATAAATCTACAGGCATCCAATACTGTTCATTTTCCTTACCCCAAGGTTCTTGCGAATTATGAGCATCGCAAAAACGTAAATAATACCAGCATGACCCTGCCCACTGTGGCATCGTATGGGTTTCCCTTCTTCCTTTGCGGTTAGTCTTTGGATCATCAATATATACCCATTCCTGAGCCTTAGCCAAAACCCCCTGCATATCTTCAGCACGATAATCCTGAATATCCGGAGGAAGTAAGGGAAGTTCATCATTTTCTAAAGGACGGCAAGAACCATCTTCAAAATGAATAATAGGAATGGGTTCTCCCCAATACCTTTGACGAGAAAACAGCCAATCGCGGAGCTTATATGTAGTTTTCGCTATCCCTAAATTTCTCTCTTGTAAATAGGTCAGAACATAATCTCGCGCTTCTTCTCTTGAGAGACCGCTTAATACAAAGTCTCCGTAAGTACTCTGCACACAATGCCCTGCATCGTCAATTACTTTCTTAATGGGCAAAGAAAAGGATTCTGCAAATTCTCTATCTCGTTCATCATGAGCAGGAACTCCCATAACCGCGCCCGACCCATAGCCAAGAATCACATAATCCGCTATCCAAATGGGCAAGGACTCTCCCGTAATAGGGTGTGTAGCATAGGTTCCAGTAAACACCCCAGTTCCCCTCCGGCTCTCACTTATCCTCTCTCTCTCACTTTTGTTTTGTGAAGCATGAACATAGGCAGCAACTTCTTCTTTCCTATCCTCAGAAACTAAAGCTCCCATCTGAGGATGTTCGGGAGCTATCACTAAAAATGTAACACCACATAAAGTCTCAGGACGCGTAGTAAAAATCTCAAGAGGAAGAGCACCCTTGACATTAAAACGAATCAGGGCTCCCTCAGACTTCCCTATCCAATTTCTCTGAAGCTGCTTAACACTTTCTGGCCACTCTAAACCTTCCAACCCCTCCAGTAATACATCAGCATAGGCCGTGATACGCAAAATCCATTGACGAAGCATTCTACGTTCAACAGGATGCCCGCCTTCTATAGAAAACCCATTCTCAACTTCCTCATTTGACAAAACTGTCCCTAACTCGGGACAATAGTTCACTGCCATATCGGCCCTATAGGCCAGACCTTTTTCATAAAGAAAAAGAAACAACTTTTGCGTCCAACGGTAATACTCGGGATCGCTTGTAGCAAACTCCCGGTTTTCATCATAAGAAAATCCCATAGAAGAAAGTTGCTTTTTGAAATTTTGTATATTCTTTTGTGTGGTTTCTCGAGGATGGGTTCCAGTACGAATAGCGTACTGCTCTGCAGGTAAACCAAAGCTATCCCAGCCCATGGGATGTAACACAGAAAATCCCTTAGCTCGTTTATAACGAGCAACAATATCTGTAGCGGTATAGCCAATTAAATGGCCGACATGTAATCCTGCTCCCGAAGGGTAGGGGAACATGTCTAAAACATAATATTTTGGACAATCGGCAGTTTCTCGAGCGCAGAAACTCGCATTTTTCCTCCAAAATTCTTGCCACTTCTTCTCTATCAAGCTAGGGTCGTACCGCATAATCCACTGTAATATTGTAATAAAAAATTAAAAAAATGAGGATTCAGCTTACCACTAGATCTAAGAAAATACAAGAACCTTATCAGGAGGTAGTAGAAAGTTTTTTAACTAATCAATTAAGTTAAGTATCTACTTGCATACGGAATCTATTTTCCATACTATTGTTTACCTTTGCGTTAGTAATAAGCTTTAAAAGTTATAAAATGAATCTCAGTTCTCCTAGATGTAGAATGAAAAAACAAGCCTGCTCTCTTCTTTCATTTTTATTATTATTGATTATCCCTACTTCACAAGTAGAAGCTATTAAACTACCGAATCTCCCAGAAATCTCGGATAGCCTGATAGCTATTAACACAACGAAAACTCCTCCCTATGAAAAATGTATTGCCCTCAATCTTCAAAGCGGTCAACACAATCTTATCGGTACTTTACATCTTCCTACATGCCCTCGCCCTAAGAACGGGTATCCTGCAGTCGTTCTCTTTCACGGGTTTCGAGGAAGTAAATTAGGGGGGCTAAAGGGAACCTATAGAAAACTCGCACGTGAACTTGCACGTGTAGGAATTGCTTGCGTACGATTTGATCTAGCTGGATGCGGAGAAAGTGAAGGAATTTGCACAGAAATTCCTATTCGCACGTATTTAAAAAATGGAGAAGATATTCTTCATGCCGTAGCCACACAATATCCTGAAATCAACCCTTTTCGCTTAGGATTGGCTGGATTTTCCCTAGGGTGCCATACGGCTTTTCATCTCGCCCGTATATACTCTCCGAGTACACAGCGTATTCGTGCTATGAGCTTGTGGGCTCCCGTCGCTGATGGAGGAATTTTATTTAAAGAGATGTACGAAGCTTCACAGAAAAATGTTGGTGGTGTCATAAATTTAGGGGAAACCTTTGGCTTTGATCCCCTTCCTTTAGTTATTTGCCCCGAAGATGTGCATGATTTCCTCTCAGTTCAAGATCACATCGTACTAAATTCTCTTCCTGTGAACATACCAATTTTACATATGCATGCTTTAAATGATGATCTCGTTTCACTAACACATCAAGCCCTGTTTTATAATACAGCTCCAAGGAACATCCAATTTAAAACCTATGCGGATACAGGGCACAATTTAGACTCTACTCCCCATTTACAAGAGATCATCGATGATATCGTAATGCATTTTCAAACCTATTTATAGAGATCCTATTTTTAATAATTCTATCAATCATAACAAAAGTATCGTGAGCTAGGATTCCGTTCTTGATTCCCCTATCCTTTTTCCTTATACTAAATTTATTTCCTGCCTCTAGCAATTAGGGATCCAGAAATGACAGATGTTTTAGTCATAGGCGCTAACCCTGCAGGTATTATCCTAGCAAACTTACTTATGCAACATGGGATTAGTGTAAAAGTAATCGATCACAGGGATTCCGCAAATGATCCTGGTTATCTAGACTGTAGAGAACTTCCGGTAATTTTATCTTGTTCTTCTTTGGAACTTCTTGATAACTCCGGTTTATTAGAGAGGTTTATCGACAAAGGACATAAGCTCTTTGGAGCACGTTATCATTGGAAAAAACGGACCGTCTTATTTAAGTTTAACCAAGTATCCGAATCGCGTTTTCCTTTTTGCTTATCGACTTCCTACCAAGCTTTTACCCTGCATTTAATTCATCAATTTGAGAAAAATGGGGGAATCATTCACTGGAATACTCGGCCAGTAACTTTAGTGGATAACAGCATTTTTATTGAAAATACAGCTACGCAAAACTTCGAAAATCGAGAAATTTATAATCCCAAATGGGTAATTGCTGCCGAAGCTGATACTGATCCTGATGTTAAAGACCTCTTCAAAACTCAAATAAAATTACGTAAGCACGTAAAAGACGTCCTGTTTGTCCACTGTGATGAGGGCGAACCTTTTGAAGAAAGCCATATCCATTTGGTTCCCTGCTCAAAAAGTTTTTTAAACTTTGTGTTCTATAACCATGAAAAAGGATCAAAACAGCTATATTTAACCAACGCTAGTTACCCTCTTTCTATAAAAAGCAGGCATCAGCTACTTTATAACTATAAACTTGCCGTTGCTGATAATACTGAAGAATACTACCATATCCGTGCCTCTACACATCAATATCCCACGGACTATAATAACTTTCTCTTTCTTGGGAGTGTGTTAAATAACCTGACTTTTTCCTATCTTACAGGCATGAATACCAATATCCATGCAGCATTCAATCTCGCTTGGAAACTCATTCCTGTTCTAAAAAAAGCTGCGTCAAAATATCTGGTAACAGCTAAAGAACAGAGAAATGGGAATATCCTCCCTCTCCTAAGTGAGAAAAGACAACAACAAGCAAAAAAATTGTTATTCTCTCACCTATACGCTCCTGCCCTAATGTATTATTTCTTAAAGACATGCCGACAACTAGATGTTTCCGGAGGAGAGTACTACTATCCTGCTCACAAAGCTTTAAAATACCAAAATAGTGAAATTATTAAAATGTCTCCTCAAGATAAAGAAATCCAAGGACCTAGCCCAGGCATGCGCGCAATCAATGTGCAACTGGAAAACGGAAATTATCTCCTTGACTCCTTAAAAAGTATTAAACATCTTTTAATTTTCTTTAAAGATCGTCCTGATTTAGAAAAGGCTCTTAAAGAAGAGTATGGGGAGTGGTTGGAAGTCACTGTTACTAAGGACCCCAAAGCATTCAGCGTATACCATGCGAACCCCGATTCTTTATTTATTATTCGTCCAGATTGCTACATTGGCTATAGAACGCATAAGTTCAAATTACACGAACTGATTTCTTACCTCTTAAGGATATTTGCTGCCGAAAAAACAGAAGGTTAACGAATCTAGGGTAAAAGAAATACGCGCTTCCCTATGTGTGCTTTGCAAATGCTCATTCTGCTTGTCGTATCTGTAGTTCCCTGAGAGCCCGAATTTCTTCTTCCAATGCTGTTTGCATCCGGTCTATGTTCGGTGCCTTTTCCTCTATTTTTTGAGAAACTAGCAACATCCGGTTCTGCATCTCTTGTACCCTCTGCAATTTCTCCATCAACAGCAAGGATTGGGCTTTATATTTCTTCTGCATATAGCGTATGAGGTGGGTGGGCACTTCTTTAAGGCGAGCACACAACCTACGAATCTCCTCTTGCTCACTAGAAGAAGACGTCTCGTATTGACGCACTCCATGACACAACTCAATAAACAGTCGCCTATATTCTCCTTTTTGAGATAGTTTCTCCAACCAGGATTCCGTGCGCTGCATCGCTAATGTACAAAGATCATGGCGCCCTAAAGATATATTCAATCGCAAAATCTCACTGAGAGAATGTACCTCACGCATCAAATGAGCACCTAGTTGACTCTTCTCATCACCAAGTATCCTTCCATAAGCTAAAGGAGATAGCCGTTGGTGCGCGGTTAAATACGTGGAAAGAGTTCGATGAGCTTTTCTATATTCTTCGGTAGAAACTGCCTCCTCAACACATAATTTCGATTGAAGGACTTTGATATTTTCAAGTGCGGCTTCAGCTTGAGCACGCCCTTGATTAGATAACAAGGAACTTGAAAATTCTAAAAATGGAGATAAATATCCAATTCCCAGATACTTAAGTAATGTCTTCCGAACTTCTACCTCCTGTTGTCTTGACAGAAGCTCTCCCTGTAGGCTCCTGTTGTCATGATTCTCTGAAATAAGAGAAGTCCTAGACAGACAGGCAAGAGCAGCTCTTCTTCGAGAATCAAATCGTAACTCATTCTTCCCTACGCAAGAAGCAACCTCTAGAGCATCTCTGACAACAAATAATAAGCCTCGATTTGCAATAGCTTTTAGCTGTGCATTGAATTGATGCTTTGCCGATTTTCTTTCTACTTCTGAAGCGTTAGGGTTATAAATTTTAGCCGTTAAATCAAGAAGATGATCTACTAAAGAGGAAATTTCTTTCTCATCCACGTTATCTGTCTTCTGAGGAGATTGGGTAAGCATTTGAGATAGCACGTTTGCTAAAGTTTCTTGAATAACTACTTCTCTTTGGATGGTTACTAATTCTTTATTCTGACTTTCTAAATATGATTGTAATTGGTCACGATAACGTACCTGCTGTTTATAACGCGCTATCTCCAAGTCACAGCGAAGGCGACTACAGACAATCTGATTTTCTATGATCTCGTTACTTGATATTCTCTCTGTCAAATTCTGTGGAGCCTCGCGTTGCTGAGAAATATCTTTGAGTATTTGAGATTGTGCAGTCGATGTTTCTTCCGAAACATGACCTTGAGAACACATAGCATTGGACTTTAAAGATGCTAAGGATCGATTCCCCCAACGCCTAGTGACCCGTTTATCTAAAACTTTAGCATCTTTCTTCAGCTGCTTCACAGTTTTCTTAAAGTCCTCTTTCTGGCTCGGGAGGTTGCGGACATCGTGTATTGTTGCTTTAGCCCAACTCTGTTCATATCCCTCCAGCTGTAAAATCTCCTGAAGCTCTGCAAGGCGATTAAGATCCTGATTACCAAATTCTGAGGGAAGAATCTTAGTCGAAGGTAGAAACTCTTTAGCTAGCTTCATGATATCTACATCTAAGACTTTCTTCTCAAGAACACGACTAAAAAGCATGGGTACGATCTGCAAGACAAGGGCTGCGGCAGCAAAACCAATAGGAAGCCAAACTAACTGTAAGGATAGTAAGGATAAACTGACAATAAGCAGACCAATGCCTAGTATTCCGGAAACTAAAGATTGAGCTAACTGCCATTTATGGACGTTTTTCTGCAATTGGCCTAAGAAAGCTTCTAGATTGTGCTGTCTCTTTTCCCAAAAATTCTTAGCAGATTTCTGTGCTTCACGAAGAGTGCACGCTGTATCTTCCGATGGCTGACCTATAAGAGATTCAAGCTGAACGCCTTCCTCACTACGCAAAGCAAATATGCGTTCTAACTCTATCAATGACTCCAGCTGAGGATCTTGCATCGCTGAAAATAGGCCATTCGAAGACCGAACGATATCCTCAACAGCAATCTGCTGGGGATTTTTTATAGAGTCCTCAAATATTTTCATATTCTCAAGAATCCCTGCTAGATATACTGCTCCCTGAGTAAGAAGAGTACCTTCATCTCGATAAGGAGATGACTCGCGACTTAACTTAATTGCAGCCACCAATTCTTCTTCTTTTTTCTTAGTTTTCTTGCTTACAGTGGATTCTTTATTCGTCAAAGCTTGAAGAAGAAGTTTGCTTTCAGATTCACCTTCTCCGCGCACCTTGTTCACAAGAAACTGACAGTCAGGAAGGATAGCCTCAAGATCACGAACTAATTGTGCGTATTCCTGGGACCAAACTATAATTTCCTCTTGAGTAGGTAAATCTTCTTCCCCACTGAGACCCACACTGCTTCTATTTAAAACGTCCCGACTCTGCTCTACAAAACTATTCAAATCGCTTAAACAACTTGTATTCACATGCATACGATGCAAATGGGCAAGCATCGCATCTAAAGAGGAGAAGGTTTCAGAGAAATCCTTCATTAAAATGCGCGTCATTTTTTGAGATTTAAATTCTTCATACCTACTTGTCCAACTATGTACATGATTGCGGAGGCATTCTATCTGCTCCCTCAGGAGCTGCTTCTCCTTAAAAATATCTGCAACAGGCTTTCCTGATACAGCTCCCCAGGTATCTTTGTTGAGGAAAGTAGTTAACTGGTCTAGGGTGTGTAAAATGCGAGCACGACGATTTTCAGGATGATGTTCAACAGCTTGTTGTATATCCTTATGAACATATTTTCCTAACCGGATACTTAAATGAATCTTATCAAATAGACGATTTAAATCCCCTAGGCCAATCAGACACTCGATAAACTCTTTCTTTACTTGATCACAAACAACATCAATAGACAGCCTAGTATCTACTCCTAAATCCCTCAAAGAGGTCTCTTCAATTTGACGCAGTTGATTTCTTATCTCTTCTTGACAACCTCTACTTGAGACAACTTCCTCTAACTGACGCAGTACTTGCCGAACTGCTTTCTGCTTTTTTTCAGATGTTCCCTCATGAACATTCAACTTGTGGGCATTCCGCACAATCTGTTGATAACCATTCAAATCTTGATGTTGACTCAGGAAACGACAAGTAGCCTCCTTCCACTTGTTAAATTCGCACAGCCAAAGAGACTCTTGTACTCTACCTACCTGGGCTTGCAAAGTGGAAAGTACGTGTAAAGCAAAATCTATAGTGGCTCTCCCTTGAGAAAGATACAAATGTGTTGCTGGAGAAAACCCCTCGCCCCAAGAAATCAACGTAGCACTGTGCATATGGAGGCGCTCATACTGATCCAAATACTGAAGAGTCTCTTCCCCAAGTTGAGCTCCAAAACCACAAATATGCATCAAAGATCTAGCGAAATCCATAAGGTCCGTTTGAGGGAGTAAGGAGACATCTACTCCTGCTTCCTGCAACGAAGAATTCGCTATCTTAGTTAACCTGGGCTGAACTGTCGCACTCTTAAATAATTCAGCCTTAGCTCTCACTACCTCAGCAAGGCATTTTTTCCAAGCCACGTCCCTATCTTGACTAGAAATACCCATAGCTGCTTCACATTGATAGCGAGAATTCATCTCCCCAAATAAGCCCAATGTCTCATCTAAAGACGCTCCTCCATCAAAAGATGGCGCATGCAAATCAGGACGTAATTTTCCTAATAACTGTGTTTTTAAAGAATCTTTTGTCCTAGTCTGGACATGATATTTGGCTAATGTTGAACTTCGCAAGCCGGAACAGCAACTGCATAATTGCCTATGATATACCTGCAAAGAGCGGTACTTTAAGCGAATTTCCTGATAACGCGAGCGCAGCTTATTTCCTGCTATCCCACAAAACAAAGACAGTCCTACAGCCAAAACGACAGGAATCCAAAAGGAAATACCAAAAACCATAGAAATAGGGATCACAAACAAAATGGCAAGCCCAATAACAGTGAGAATCCCAAGAGCAACCTTATAAAGATGCGCTTTCTTAAGATCAGATTGTTCCATAGAATGCAGAGCATCTTCCACAGCATCGAGAAGCTCCTGTTGCGTAGTCAAAGATGCTCGCACTTCCCTAGCCTTGGAACTCAATGGCTGTGCATCCAAGAGGTTCGGATGAACACAAGGCGATTCCCTTAGAGAATGCACTGGTATGGAAGAGGAAACTGTCATAAAAATATAAGAATTAAAATTTTTAAAATAAGTATTATAATAGATAAGAAATTTATCTTAAATAAGAAAACAGACCTTATTAAATAATTTAATTAAAAAATCTGAATACAATCTTATTTAGCGTTAAGAAGTGTTAATAAATCCTTCTCATACAAAACAGGAATATGGAGTTCTTGGGCTTTGAATAGCTTGGATCCAGGATGGTGACCAACAATAATATAGTCCACATGCTTAGAAATGGCTGAAGTTACCTTGCCTCCATGGTTCCGGATTATCCTCTCTACTTCAGGTCGTGTCATGGTTTCTAAAGTCCCTGTAATCACAAAAGTTTTCCCGAGAGAAGCTGACTTTTTCTTTTGAGAGACGATCTGAACTCCCAAAGAAAACATTTTATTAATGTCGTCAATATTCTCAGAATGAGAAAAATATTCTATAATTGATTGAGCTATTTTTTCTCCCACACCATCAATAGACTTGAGTTCCTCTAGCGAAGTGCCCAAAAAAGCATCAAAAGTAAGAAAATGTTCTGCTAAAGACGACGCTACCCCACTCCCAACAAAGGGAATGCCTAGAGCAACAATAAAACGATCTAGGGGCACAACCTTAGACTCCTGAATGCTTTTCAGAAGATTTTTCACTGATTTATCTTTAAAGCCCGGCAATTGTAAAAGATCTTGCTCAGTAATTTGAAAAATATCACAACACCGTTGTAAAACACCTAAATCAAAAAGCTTCGTGATTACCTTCTCGCCCAAGTGATCAATATCTAAAGCTCCACGACCAACAAAAAAACGGATTTTTTCTATAGCTCCTGCAGCACACCGAGGATTCGCGCACCGAACAGAAACTTTATTTGATTCACGAATGACACGACTGTGACAAACAGGACAAAATTCCGGCATATGCCAAGGTTGTGTGCCCTCGGGGCGCTTTTCCAAACAAACGCCAACAATTTTCGGAATAATTTCTCCTCCCTTTTCCACATAGACCGTGTCACCAATGCGAATATCTTTTCTTTCAATTTCTTCTTCATTATACAGAGAAGCACGAGAAATCCTGGATCCCGATAAAACTATAGGGCGCAATTTCGCTACAGGAGTAAGGACTCCCGTTCTCCCCACCTGAACAAAAATATCTTCAAGAAGGGTCTCTCCCTGTTCAGGGGCATATTTATATGCTAATGCCCAACGATAATGCTTCCCTGTCATCCCCAAGACCTGCTGATCCCGAAGATTGTCAACTTTAATCACTACTCCATCAATTTCCATAGGCAGGCCATCCCGAATTTTCCCTACCTCATCAAGAACCTGGACCACCTCATCCACTGTTTGGCATTGTTTAGGCCTACCCAATACAGGAAATCCCCAATCCTTACATAATAAAAGATTTTGATAATGCGACTCTGTGCCTCCCACCAACATGCCATAAATAGAAAGTTCAAGATTCCTTTGTGCTGCTTCCTTGGAAGATAAAAGCTTTAAAGTGCCTCCCGCAGCATTTCTAGGATTAGCAAACACAGGCCTATTTGCTTCCTTCTGCTGCGCATTCATTTGCGCAAATGTTGCCTTAGAGAAAAAAACCTCCCCTCGCACCTCAACAATATCAGGACACTGGTGGTGAAGACGCAAAGGCAAAGAGCGTATTGTACAAATATTTGCTGTAATATCTTCCCCTGCAAACCCATTACCACGACTTAAAGCTTGAACAAGAATTCCCTGTTCATAACGAAGAGACACAGCAATCCCATCGATTTTCAGTTCTAAGGTATACACAGGAACCCTGCCTAAGATTTTTTCTACTCGAGAAAAAAAATCATTGAGATCTTCATGTGTATAGCAATTAGCAATAGAAAGCATCGGTTGAGAATGGGCAACAACAGGAAACGCCCCCGATGTACGATCCCCAAGACGCATAGACGGTGACCAAGAAACTACCCACTCGGGATGCATAGCTTCTATAGAAAGAAGCTCTTGCATCTTCAAATCATAATCATAATCGGAAATCCTAGGTTGGTGCAGAACATAATATAGATAATCATCTTCTATAATTTCTTGGCATAAAGCCAAGTACTGCTCCTGAGAATCGGCACTCTGCATGCTACAGCTACTTAACTCCTTTAGCACAACGAAATCCATATGTACTATTGACTACACCGGGATTATTACGATGACGATGAGAACAGCGTAGATCACCTTTTAAGCTTTTCCAACATCCCCCGCGCAATACACGATATACTCCTTGCGCAGGACCTTGAGGAGAATGCGATTCCTGGGAAGAAACTTCATAGAAATCATAGCCATACCAATCATGGCACCATTCATATACGTTACCAGCCATATCGTATAATCCATAAGAATTGGCTGGATAGCTCATCACAGCAGTCGTGTCAGAACTAAAAAAATTAGCCTGAGTTTTATCTATCTCTTCTCCACAAGGATACCGTTGTTGTGAGATCCCCCCATACGCAGCGATTTCCCATTCGGCTTCAGTTGGCAAACGTTTCCCTAACCAAGCTGCATATTCAGAGGCTCCATACCAAGTAACTCCCACAACAGGATGTTTCGCATATCCAGGCTCTATAACTAATTTACCAGATCGACGTTGGATACGCGAATCCTTAAGACGAATCAATTCATTGTAATGCTTATCCTGTTCACTTCCTGTATATTCTAAGTATCGAACAAACTGTTCATTGGTCACAGGATGGATATCCAAAAAGAATCCTGGTAATACGATCGTATGCACGGGATGTTCATCACGCTGTCCCTCACGACTTCCTCTAGTAAATTCTCCCCCAGAAATAAATACCATTTCTGTAAATAAAGGTTGTGGTTGCGTTTCTTCTTTTTCTTCTTCTACATACCTACTGACTATAGGCTCTCGTACGAGTAAAGATTGCAGAGCATGAGAATAACTTTCTTCCTCCTTGTCCCCATCCTCTACAGAGTCTAAAGAAGTATTCATAGCTTCATCAATAGACTTAGCTTCTACAAGAACGAAAGCAGGAGCAGTGACATCTATACTTTCCACTATATTTTCTCCTTCTTTCATTAAAGAAAATACCTGAGGATTTTCTATTTCTTGATGACTATCACGAGTCTCATCCACGCACTGCATTTTTACATTGAGCAACTGCTCTCCCAAAACCTTTTTTTTCAGAATAGAGACTAACTTCTTAGGACGTTGCTCTGGAGAGTAGTGTAAACAGGAATGAAGCAGACCATCCCAGTCATATAGGTAACCTGGGAATATTTCTGAGGGCAAAGGAAACATGCCTTGAGGAAGACGTCGAAATAAAAGGAAATAAACAATCACACCAAAGGCATAGGTGTCTTCTTCCACTGTCCCAGAGGGAATCTCAGGGGCTTGAAAAAGAGTTGCTTGTTTCAATTGAGTAAAATAAGAACCTTCTGGGCACTCATGTAGTATATGGCGCAAAGCATGTTCTTTTAATAAAAAAGAAAACCCTAATTCAGGAAGAAAAATACGCGTCATATTACCCGAAAGGTCTACATGAACAGAATCCAAATTCAAATTTCCATGCACTAGTCCATGACCATGAACATAGTCTAAAATTTGTGCCAACTGCTCTACAAAATCATAAATCTCTAGTTCTCCTAATCCTTCCGTTTTACTGGAAAGATATTGGCTTAATGAACATGTAGGAATTTCTTTATCTTCTGTAACTAAAAAATACTGACCATTTACTTGAGAAACATTTTCTATCGTCACAATGCCAGAATGCTTTAAAGTAGCTAACCTAACAACAGCTTCATGAAATACATTCATGAATGCTTCTGAAGAAGTCATTTCTGGATGCAACAATTTTAAAATATAACGTTTTTTAATAAAACGATGCTCAGCAAGAATGTCCTGACACCATACAGTCCTTCTCAAATAACTAAGAACCTTATAATCTCCTAAAGACTCTACTTCTATGTCCTGCGCATTGTTCATGAATAAACTCCCAAGCCCATTCGAGATTTTCTATCTTCAGCCTATGTTCAGCCAATATAGTAAGGGAGGGTGATGTTTGCAACATACAAGCAACAAAAGAAGTTCTCTCATTGACAGCATCGCCACAAAATGCAAGTGACTTTCTCAGCTCCATTCTATATCAACTTAGTTGAAATATTATGGCCTAAAAAGATGTTCTCTAGAATCAAAAGATGCAACTAATTTTTCCTATTCAAAAGTGAAGGGCAAGGCTACTTCCTAAAAAAATAATAAAATGTAGGAAGGAATGAAAAATTAGGAAAGCGAAAACTTATAAAATAAAGAAAAATTAAAATCTTGTAAGTCTTATAAAGCTTACAAGATTTTAATTATAATTACCACTACTTAGAATACCAATCAAAGCGTTATAAGAGATATTCTCAGACTTGGCTGGCAAAAAAATTACAACGAATTAGTTCCTTCGCCACCGCTACCTGCATTACCTGCATCGCTTGCACTCGCAGGGAAAACTGGGGACAAAGCAGCAGACTCACCATCTGCAGGAACCCTAATAGGGTCTTGTGGAATTACAGGAGCCCCACCCGAACTGGGAGTCTCAAAACTATCTTGTGGAGTTACAGGAGTCCCGCCTGAACTAGGAGCCTCCGAAGGTTTTTCTTCTTTTTTAGCTTCAAACATACGCTTTAGTACTATAGCAGCAAAAGCTAAACCAAGCAAAGCAAAAGCAATAACGGCTGCACCACTCATCAAGCCAATTAATGTTCCACAAGTTATAGCTATCGCTCCTAATGCAAGAGCAGATAAAGAAACTAAACTTATTAAAACAGTGGTGCATAGTCTAGTGATATTAGAACAACGGGTCTGCTCGTAAAAACTAGGAATTGCTTGAGATGATAAATCTAAGCTTCCTAAGCCTCCCCAACCTTTTTTTATTTCGTCTGTGATACCACTTGTAAGTTCCATTGAAGCCTCCTCTTTCTTCAAGTTTCCAGGAAAAGATATAAAATGTTCACTTAAAAGTACATAAAATATATGTAAAAGAAAAAATTACCTTGCATAAGAAAGCATGCAAGATCGGGGAAAAATACCTAGAAACCCATGACAAAAGTTTATTTGCAATAAAAAAATTACAAACAAACCTTTGCCCCATGCACAAGTATAAAGTACCCCAAACACTCACTTCCTTAATAGCAAGAAAGCTTTTGGGAATAATTACGTTAACTCTTTAATTTTTTTCCATGACAGCTAAGAAATACTCCATAGGCCCAGGCAATAGCTAATCCAAGGAGAACAAAAGATAATAAAATTGAGGAAGCTCCAGCCACACTCATAGCAAAAAATGTAGATGCTGCACAAACTCCTATACCACAAATCAAAGAACTCAAACCAACAATCGCAGCAAATAAAGCAAAAACTACTCGACAAATATTTACATGAACATTTTTATTCGCTAATTTGGAAGAAGATATACCAGAAAAACCCAATCCATCCTTCATTTCTACGGCAATTTTAGAACAAGACATGAAAACCCCTCTATTTATGCTTTTTTTGTAATAAATACTGTAAATCGGCAATTAACTCCGTACACCGCAAAGAATAACTTCTCCAACGCCGATCCAATACAAGTTCTTCTTGTCTGAAGTAGGCAGATGTGCAAGAAAAAGTAAGAAATGCTGCTCCTAAAACAGTAATCGTAGGTAGTAACCAACCACCACAGGACAATGGTAGCCAGCAAAAAATAGCGACAACAGAAACCAGAAAACAGATAACACCTAAGACAGCAGTTACCAACTCCGCAATCTGCCTACGAGTAGATACTACCTTTAAGCCATCTCTTTCCAACAAAAGATGATTAAATCGTAGCTTCATATCCTCCCGGCGAGGAAATAAGGCAGTATTCTGACTTATATTCGTGTACATAAATCTTTAATTACCAAAAATTGAGGAAAATTATGAAGGAACTAAAAATTAACCTCAACTCAATATCTCAAGGAGCTATTGAGAATATCTTTTGTTTCATCTCACGATATAAGGTAAAAGATTTCTTAGGATTTATACCCTCTTTATCTATTAGATGCTTAGCAACAAAAAAATACTGTCTAGCTTTAACATAGTCATGCCTCTCAAAAAAAAGCTTGCTAAGTTTCAGATGTAAAGCAATATCATCTTGTGCTTCTTGAGCACACTGCTCTAAAAAAGCAATAGCTTCGGATATTTTTCCCAAATGCATCGCTACAGAAGCTAACCTACGACGTACTTCCATACATTTGGGAAACTTTTTCCAAGCTTTTTTTAAAGAAACTTCATAATTGACAATTTCTTCGTAAGTAGTTCCGGGATGTGTAAAAAGCAATTGCAAAGTTGCTCTATCCATATTACCTTGAAGGTAATCCTCCCCTACAGATTTGGCGTGTGCTGCCCTTTGAAGCAAAGCCTCGCCTTCCTTTCTCTTTCCTTTTAAAATTTTTACTATGCCGAGCAATTCGTCTAATTCTCGATCTTCGACATATTCTCTTGCTTTTTCATAAGCAACTTCTGCGCTGTCATAAGATTGTTTTTGCATAGCAAACGAACCTTTATTAATAAAGGTAAGTCCTAGTATCTCCTTACAAGAACGGACTTTCAGCTCTTGAGCACTAATACAATCGCAATATTGTTCTGTGGGTAAATGTCGACCTCCTGCAGTTGTCTCAATATTAATTTTCCCCTCTCCATAGCGCAGATAAATATGCCCTGGAGGAGTAACTGATTCCAAAGGAAGCAATAAACGCTGAGCTAAAGATAAATATAAAGAAGAAACCCCTAAGCAAACACCAAATTTTCTATCCGCTACTGAAGAAAGAATAGAAAATTCATCAGCAAACATTTCATTTTTTGAAGGATAACGAATCTCTTCCTCATAAAATAAAATCGTATTAAGAGCATCTATAGTTGCTCTATAGTAGTTCTCAGATCCGAAAGCATAGTGCTCAGTATCTAAATAACGTTTGCGTTCGATATACGCCCGTAAAGCTAAAATATCGAGATAACACGTATAATATCGTGCTTTCTCCTCTTCCCCTGGAAACTCTGCAAGTATTAATGCCCTGGCTAAATCCTCTTCGGGAGTAATGTCTTGGGATTCGTCTCTGCTACAAAATAAGAAAATCCCTGGTAAAGACAATTTCTTCATTACAGAAATATCTTGAGAAGAAAAACGATACTGAGGTTGCTTAGACAACAAAATCACCTGAGATAAAATTCTCATTTCTTCTATAGATAATTCTGGGAAAAAATTAACTAATCGCTGAGCACTTTGTTGATCCTGATATAAGAAAAAGCATGCGCATAGACGTTCTAAACAGTAAGGATCTAAATTCCAAAATGTCTCTACGTGTTCACATTGGCATTTCTTATAAGAACTTGTCTCCCTTTCACTTCCTTGAACTAAAACAACAAAAGTTAACAAAATGAAGACTAGCCTAAGCCTATACATGCATATCCCATTTACACGGCTACCGAAAAACTTAGGATAACAGAATGTTTTATAAAGTCTCTAAGCCATTTCACTTTATTTAGGAGCATCTTTTGACTTTTAATAATTTTTGTGATTTTTCTTGAGTTATCTTTAATTTACTTTAAGAAACTAGCAATGAAGTATTCGATTTATTTGTTTTTAGTGTCTTCGGGGATGATAGCGTCTACGTCGTTAGGTTTTGCGGATCCTACGGAGAAGAATTTGGACTCATCTACGAGTTATAACGGAAATACAGCTAGCTCAAGCTTCACTCCATTAACTACTTCTGATTCTAACGGAACGCAATATATTTGTACTGGTGATGTTTGCATTATGTATGCGGGGACAGCTTCTTCAGGGACAACGAACACGGCGTTGAGTACTAGCTGCTTTCAAGAAAGTCAAGGAGATCTTTCATTTGTAGGTAACGGGTATTCCTTATGTTTTGATAATGTTAAAGCAACATCGAAACCTTCCGTTATAGAAGTAGGCAGTACTAATAAAAATTTATCTTTATCTGGATTTTCTTTATTTTCATGTACTTCGTGTCCTCCAGGGACTACGGGGAATGGAGCAATAAAATCATCAGGATCTACAACTTTGAGTAATGATGCGAAGCTTATGTTTGATAGGAACTGCTCCACGGATAATGGAGGAGCGATTACTTGTAAAGGTTGTACGATTCAGAATACTTCAGGATCTGCGATTTTTATTAACAACAGTTCGGCTAAAAGTGGGGGAGCAATATATTCTACCAGTGCAACGACGATATCTTCTAACAATCAAGTGATGTTTTCTGGGAACTCTACGACGGGGAGTTCGAGCTCTTCAGGAGGGGCTATCTGGTGTTCGGATACATCCACTAATAATTTAGATTTGAAATTTGAGGGGAACAAAGAGCTGATATTTTCAGGGAATAGTTCTACGACGAGTGGAGGAGCGATTTATGCGGATAAGTTGACGATAGTGACGGGAGGTCCGACTTTGTTTACGAGGAACTCTGTGAAATCGACATCATCACCTACAGGAGGAGCGATTTGTATTAATAGTACGAATGGCGAATGTAGTTTAACAGCGGAGTTGGGTGATTTAATATTTGATGGGAATACTATTATCACTACAAGCGGATCTACGACTACGAAACGCAATGCGATTGACTTAGGTACGAGTGGGAAGTTTACTACATTGAATGCTCGTGAAGGTTATGGGATCTACTTTTATGATCCTATTGCTAATAATGGAAATACTGCGACTACGCTTGAATTAAACAAAGCAAGTGGTTCTGACACCTATACAGGACAGATTGTTTTTTCAGGGGAGAGGTTATCTGCGTCTGAGAAAGCAGAAGCTGATAACTTAAAATCTTACTTTAAGCAGCCGATTAAGGTTGGAGCGGGTTCTTTAGTTCTTAGAGATGGAGTGACTTTAGAAGCGAATAAAGTTGAGCAGACAGCGGGTTCAGCTGTTGTTATGGATTTGGGTACTACTTTACAAACTCCAAGTACTGGAGGAGAAACGATTACTTTAGAAAACCTCGAGATTAACGTAGCATCTCTGGGGGGGGGGGGGGTACTCCTGCCAAGATCTCTTCACAGACAGCAAGTAAAAACGTCACTATCAATAATGTTAATTTAGTTGATTCTGACGGCAACGCTTACGAACAACCAGTCTTTTCTACAACGACTCCTTTCTCAGCATTAGAAGTATCCACAAGTACGGGCCAAATAACTATCCCAACATCCAATTTAACCGACTTTGTTCCTACGGCACATTATGGTTATCAGGGAAATTGGACGGTAACTTGGTCTCAAGCAGCGAACGCTGCCACAAACTCTACTACGCTTTCTTGGCAACAAACAGGCTACAACCCTAACCCTGAGCGTGTAGGTGCCTTAGTTCCTAATACCCTTTGGGGAGCTTTTGCCGACATCCGTGCTTTACAAAACCTTATGGAAATGAGTATCCAAGGTGCGGATTACCATAGAGGGTTCTGGGTATCGGGAATAGCGAGCTTTCTAAATCGCAGTGGAACACCCACACAAAGGAAATTCCGCCATTCAGGTGCAGGTTATGCTTTAGGAGTCTTAGCAACAACCCCTACAGAAGATATCTTCTCAGCAGCCTTCTGCCAATTGTTCGGAAGAGATAAAGATTACTTAGTCTCTAAGAATAAATCGGATGTATATGCAGGATCTGTTTACTACCAACACATTTCTTTCTGGGATGTGTGGAACCAACTGCTTCAGAATATGTTAGGGACACAGGCACCTTTAGTTCTTAATGCCCAGTTGGCTTATAGTCATGCGTCCAACGACATGAAAACCAACATGACAACGACATACGCCCCCCCTAATACAGTCTTTCCAGAGATTCGTGGAGAGTGGGGCAATGACTGCTTTGCTGTTGAGCTAGGAGCTAAGACACCTATAGAATTCCAGACATGGAGATTTTTCGACAGTTATTCTCCTTTCCTGAAGTTCCAGTTGGTATATGCTCATCAAGAAGACTTTAAGGAGAACAATAGTTCTGAGGGTAGGTATTTTGAGAGTAGTCATCTGACGAATTTAGCTATGCCTTTAGGTGTGAAATTTGAGAGATTTTCAGATGAAAATCAAGCGTCGTATGACCTTACTCTTGCGTATTCTCCCGATCTTGTAAGAAGCAATCCTGATTGTTTAGTGTCGTTGTTGGTCAGTCCTACAACAGGCGTGTGGACAACTTATGGAACGAATCTTGCAAGACAAGCCTTCATTGTCCAGGCAGGAACACATCTAGCTCCAACACCTAGCATGGAAAT